>CAZWCD010000025.1:12217-17048 GCA_964632275.1 uncultured Thermodesulfobacteriota bacterium | reverse complement strand
GATTCCGGGTCGTCATCATTGACGCCATAGTTGCCGATGAGCGGATAGGTCATGGCAACAATCTGGCCCTTGTAGGAGGGATCGGTCAGAATTTCCTGGTAGCCGGTCATGCTGGTATTAAATACCACTTCGCCCGCCCGCTCGCCGGCGGCGCCGAAGGAGACGCCTCTGAAAACTGTTCCGTCTTCTAATGCCAGCATGGCCTTCATGGGAGACCCTGTCCCGGACTGTCGCACCGGTCTGCCCGGGGCATGAAACGCGCAACGTTGCCTGAAACACTGCCGCAGCCCCGGCGGGCTGCTGCACAATCGCGCTATGAGGTGTGGCTCAAAAGCCCATCCCGGTTGAGCCATATACGATTGAGCAGGCGTTTGCAACAGCCTGCCCGATAGGTGTGAGAGATCAAGCGGTGGAAAATGACAGGGAAAAACTAACGGCGCTCCGCCCTGCGGCGGATGCGCTCATTCATCAAACGAGTAGAGCACCTTTTGAAAGGCGGACCGGAGCTCCCGCACCTCGCTATTGACCGCATGCGATTCCTTGAGGCACTTTCTGAACAGCGTCGCGATCGTCTCCATCTCTCCCTCCTTCATGCCGAACCGGGTCATCTCCTGGACGCCGATGCGGATGCCCGCGGGGTTGGTCACCTTTTCCAGCGGTTCGAAGGGAAGAAGATTCATGTTGAGAATGATGTCATTCTCTTTCAGAATGCGGGCCACCTCGTTGCCGCCGCCGAGATCCGAGACATCAATGGCAATCTGGTGGGACTCGGTAAAGTCAAAGGCCTTGGCCTGGACATTGAACCCCTTGTCGGAAAGGCTCCGGGCCAGCGTCTTGGCATTGGCAATGGTTTGCGCGGCATACGCTTCGGCGAAGGCGATCATCTCGCTGGTGCTGATGGCCAGCGAGACCAGGGTATCCAGATGGTGGTTGGACGAGGACCCGGGGAAGGCCCCCTTGTCGATTTTCCACCAGTCCTTGGTGCTCAGGTTGCTCATGATCAGCCCCCGCTGCGAGCCGAAAAAGGTTTTGTGGGTGCTGGCGGTCATGATGTCCGCCCCCTCGGCGAGCGGGTCCTGGAAGCGCTTCCCGGCAATCAAGCCGAGCACGTGGGCGGCGTCGTAAATGAGCGTGGTCCCGTTGTCGCTGCATGCCTTCCGCAACTCGCGCACCGGCTCCGGGAACAGGAACAGGCTCTTGCCCAGGATGAGCACTTTGGGGTGCAGCTTGGCGATCAGCTTTTCGGTTTGCTCGCACTCAATATGGTAGCCGTCGGGGGTGAGGGGAACGTCAACGATATTTTTTGTGTACTTGCCCACCGACCCCGATTTATGGTGGCTGATGTGGCCCCCGCCCGCGGTGGAATTCACCATCACCACGTCCCCGGGGGCTATATATCTGCTGAATACCGCATCATTGGCGATGGTGCCGCTGATGGGCCGCACCTCCATGTGCTGGCAGTTGAAAAGGGTCTTCAGCTGCAGCTTGATCCAGCTCTCAATCTCGTCAATCTTGTCGGTCCCCTGGTAGTAGCGCTCCCCGGGATGTCCTTCCGCGTAGCGGTGGGCAAAATCGGAACCCATCACCGCGCGGGCGCGCCGGCTCATGACGTTTTCGCTGGCGATGAGGTTAATGGTGCTGCGCCGCCATTCGTTCTGCTGGCCGACCACTTCTTCAATCCACTTCACGTTTCTCTCATGCATGGTTTTCAAGTCCTTACCTCTTAAAAAATTGTTAATGGTGTTGGATCGGCGTGTCGATTACCCGTCCCGCCGCTGCCGCAGTACTACCACTTTTTTCCGCCGGAGACAACGCAAAGATGTGAGCCGGCCGGGCGGCGGAGTACGGCGCTCATCCCCCCCGGATCATTCCGATTCTTCAGCCGCATCCATATCCTGCACGCGCTTTTTTGCCAGGTCTTCAATGGCGCGCGCCTTGCCGATGGGCTTTTTTATTTCTTCCGCCGCAGTGCGCCCGGCCTGTTCGGTAAGCGCTTCAATGCCGCTTTGTTCCTCTTGCTCACCCGGTTTTTGAGCGCAGCCCGTTCCCGCGGCAAGGCAGAACAGGATAAGCAGGAGACCCGTGATCATTGTATGCATGGCATCCTCCCCCGCCCGGCGGCCGTGCCGCGGCGCCGGGACCGGCAGCTTACTGATAGCAGCCCGCAACCTCCATTGCCTTGCCCGCCCGCACGGCATCATACTTCTGCCACAGGGCGGCATCAATCTTTTTCAAACTCGAACTGGTCGTGGAAGACCGGTATCGTGCGCGGTGTCCGGGTCCGCCGTTGTAAATGGCATAGGTGGCCCGGGGCAGATTGTCTAAACCGCCGTCAAGCTTATCCTCGCCTTTTGCGATGGCGTAGTCCCGCAAATAGTGGAGCAGTATTTCACACCCGGCACGGCCGTTGTAGCGGATGTCGCCGTAGAGCCCCTCGACATCATACACCCCGCGCCATACCCGGGGGTTCACCTGCATCAGCCCCACCGAACTGGCCGATGAAACCAGCGGGGTAATCGCATCCCCCTTGCGGATGAACTGCCGCCAGCAGCTTTCCTGCCAGGCGGTTGCCAGCACCAGGTCGCGGTAGACCCGCGCATACGGTTCATCAAGCGGGCGCTTGGCGAGGGTTTCATCGCCGAGTTGGACCAGCAGGGTTCGCACCGTCTCCAGGTACGCCGTGACCTCGCCTTTCAGGGGCACCCAGGAATTGAGTTTTGCGGCCGCATCAGCTTCCTCCGCCGCCCAGGCGGACGCAGGAAGCCATGCGCCCGGCACCATGGAGCCGAACAGGCAGAGCAGGGCGCGGCTGCCATGGGCGTCCTGCCTCATTGCCATGCCCGGGGCAATAACCGGTTGCGGCAGAGGGTCGCCGAAGCCGAACAGCCGGCGCAGCTCCTGGTCCACCCCGGTGCTGTAAGCGAGCGGATCATCCCTGGTTTCCGGGTCGGCAATGCCGGCAACCGCACGCAGCCCCTCGTCGGTAACCTGATAGTTGAGCGCCTTTTCCCGGGCGCTCAGAGCGGCCAGCACGTTGCCGGCGGCAATAAAGTTTTCCAGATCGCCGCCCGCCGCGGATGCCGGCTCGCGGGACAGACCCGCCGCCACCGGCCGCAACCGTCTCCAGGTGCGCACCAACAGCCCCGGCACCGGATCGGCAGAGGCGGCCTCAGGGCGCGCCTCCGCATCCACCAGCTCATAGCGGGCATCCAGCAGAACAGCGCTCACCCCACGCTGCTGCTCCTGAGACCGGTTGCGTCCCAGTCGTTTGCTTATGAAGGTTACAAAGGCATCCCAGCGTTTCAGCCGCTCTTCCCGCGCCGCACGGATCCGCTCCGCCGGGGCTTTTGGGGGGGACGGCAGCGGCTCGATGGGCATGGACATTTTCACGGACAGGCTGAACATGAACACCCGCGGCTGGCCAAGGCTGACTGACCTGAGCGCCTGATCGACCCGCTCACGGCCGCCGGGCAGGAGCACGGCCAACAGTCCGGCCATGCGGTCCACCAGCGGCCCGCAATCGACCGCCGCCTGTGCAAAGCGGTCGGTTACCAACCGGGATGCCGCATCACCCAGTTCGGGCACGGATACCTTCCTGCGGCCCTGGTCAGCAAAGGAGACTTTTAGCACCTGTAAGGTAAGCAGACGATGGGCCGCGTCCATAATCGGCTGCGCCGCGAGCTCCGCCTGTCCCTGCCACCGCTGCTCATCGGCGCATGCCGGTCCCCCGCTGCCTCCGTAAAGCGCCTGCGCATCGCAGGTGATGCGGAGCAAGGTTCCCCGCGCGCTGACCCGCGGCCTGCTCAGCGACAGCCGGCCGCAGGAACGCTCATCGGCAATCAGCACGCAGGTGCCGTCCGGGCCGGTAAACAGCTGCTGCTTGATATCCCGTTCGATCTTCTTAAGCGGCAGGCGCAACGGAACGTTCACCGGCACCGTTCGGGGTGCGGCAAAAGAACAGCGCCCCGACAGAAGGAGCAAGCCGGCAACCGGAAGCATGACAACGGCCATCCGCCGGATGACGCTGCATCTGCGATGCCCGCGACCGCCGTCGCGACCCTGCCCTGCCTCACGCCGGGCTGATCTGTCGGAAAGCAACCGGATGGATTGATGCGGTATCACTGTTCCTGCATGCGAGAGGGTGACGGCGCAACCCACCGGCTCATCCGTGGTCCCGGTTCATGGTAAATACCGGAATGGGCGCCCGCTTGTGCTCAGAGTTCTTCATCAGCTGCTCGACCCGACGGCGCACGCCGGGGGGAATGTTCTCATCGCGTTTCGCCGCAATGGCCGTGAGCGCATGGTCCAGCTCGGCATAGGAGATGTTCAGCTCGCCTTCGTCGGTCTGGCCGGGCAGCAGCCCCGCCGAAGGCGGTTTATCGATGACGGCCCCGGGCAGCCCGAGTTGCACCGCCAGATCCCTGACCTGGGATTTGAGCATGTTTCCCAGGGGAAGCAGGTCCGAGCCTCCATCGCCATACTTGGTAAAGTAACCCACCGAAATCTCGCTTTTATTGCCGGTGCCGGCAACCAGATACTGCCTGAGGCGGGCGAAATGATAGAGGGTCATCATGCGCAGGCGGGGCTTTACATTGGCGGTTATCCCCGCGTCCGCCGGCGGAAGAATGCTGACCAGCAGATCGAAGACCGGGGTCAGGTCAACGGTCAGCGTCGAAAGCCCCAAATGGCCGGCAACCATGAGCGCATCATCAGTGTCCCGGTGGTGACTGTGGCAGGGCAGCAGCAGCCCCAGCACGTTGGGGCGCAGCGATCGTAGCGCCAGGGCGGCCACCACGGCGGAATCAATCCCGCCGCTCAACCCCACGACGAT
>CAZWCD010000025.1:1187-12117 GCA_964632275.1 uncultured Thermodesulfobacteriota bacterium | reverse complement strand
CTAGTCGTCTTCCACCTCGGTCAGCGCCTCAACCGGCACCGGCATCACCTTGCGGTACACCTCCTGGGGCTTTTTTAACGTACGTCCGACCGTCAGCAGGTCCGCGGTAACCGAAATCCCGAACAGCCGCTCGTTTTCTTCCAGATACGGCCGGATCAGTCTCCAGTCTGCGGTGGATATATCGGCAATTGTACCACCATTGAGCTGTTCTGCAACCACTTTTCGCTGGGGATCCCGCACGTAAATGGCGCCGCCCGATGCCAGCGAAAACAGATTGGATCCGGGGTAGGGATTTTTCAGGCCCACCACCTTGCCGGTGTTGTCGAAATGCACGCCGTTTAAGATGACAAAGCCGCCGCCGTTGAGCGGGTCCCCGGCCATGAAAGACTCCGCCAGGTAATCCAGGCAGGTTCCGTTGATCACCACCCGGGGATAGCCGACGGCGTTGATCAGCGGCCGGCCCGCCGCGTTGCCCATCACATAGACCTCGCCGCCCTTTGCCCCGTACATGAAGGTCTGCCCCACGTCGCCATACACCACCAGCTTGCCCCGCTTCATGATCTGGCCCAGCTGGTCCTGGGCGTTGTCGTGCACGTGGATCTCCATGCCGTCGATGCCGGACGCCAGATAGTCTCCCGAACTGTCGTAGACATCGATCCGCACGCCTTCCGATGAGGTTCCCAGGCCGCAGCCCAGGAAGCGCTGTCCCCGGTAGCCGTAGCAGATAAACTGTTTCCACCCGAGCTCAAAGGCGGAACAGATGAGCCGCGCGTCGCAGTCCTCCCCCTCGGGAGGAAAGTTCCGGGCATTCAGCACCAGGATCCCCTCGCCCGGGCGCGGCGGCCGCAGGCTTGCCCGGCTGGTCCAGTCAATCAGCCGGTAGCGGCTCACCGCATGATGATCCAGCCGGGGGGTTGCGGCGAAGATGCGCGCCAGCGCGTCCCGCACCAGCGCCAGGACCGAGCTGCGCTTCTTGCCGCCCGTATCATAATGCCGGTCGTTGAGATGGGTCAGCACTTCTATGGCGCGCGCCTTGGCCTCATCATCCCCCTGCGCGTACGCATAAAGGGCCGCGCACATGCGCTCAAGCGCGGCATAATCCCGGATGGGCATATTTTTAACGCAGTTATCTTTTATGTCCAGGGTGCTCATGGAACCCAGATCGCGCAGCACCTGGGCGCCCCGGTATTCGGCGGCGGGAAGCGTGGACACCGCCGCCGGCCGGTAGTGCGTCTGGTTTGAGGAGGTCCTGACCGTCTCGCCGAACTTGTTGGTGCACACCAGGGTCTTGCTTCCGTCTCCCCTGCCCGCGTCCTTCACCGTGAAGAGAAAGGCGCCGCCGTCGCTGGAGCTGCCGCCGCGGGCGTTCCAGTAGCGGTCGGCAACCGGGCAGAAGCGGCTGTCCTCCGCCGCCAGGTTCTGCAGGGTGGCGTCGATGGCCTGCTTCTCGGAGCAGATCAGCCCGATCTGCACCTCCCCTTCCTGCAGGGCAAACACCTGGGGTCGCAGCATGGCGGTGTCGGTGATGCCGATGAGCTGGAAAAACTTCTCATAGGGGTTGTTGCGCGCGATGATGAAAAACCAGGGTCCGTCGGGGGCGCACTGGGTGTGCCCGGCCTGGATATACCGGTAAATGTGCTGCTTGTCCGGAGGCAGCTGGTCGAAGTCGTGCTCGGAGGTGGGCGCGATGGCCTCGATGATATACTCCATGGGATAGCGGAAGGTGCGGTTCCACAGGTCAAACAGGAGCACCGACACCTCGGTATCGGTAAGAAACTGGGGGAAGATGTTATGCTGCCGCAGGTATTCGCTCACCGTGTGATAGTTGGCAAAGTCGCCGTTGTGCACCAGGGCCTCGTCCATGCCGATGAAGGGGTGGGCGCCGCCGGGATGCCATACCCTTCCCTTGGTGGGATAGCGCTGGTGGGCGATCCAGCCGTGGGCCCTGAAGTCATCCAGCAGGTAGTACCGGGCCACCTGCTCGGCGTAACCGACAATTTTAAGGATCATGAGGTTGCGGCCGTGGGAGAGGACGAACGCCTTTTTCTCCCCCAGCGACGCATAAAATGCCCGGTTGATCAAAAAAGAATTCTGGCAAATATATTCATCTTCAGCCCGCAGGGGATCCATGTCATGGAGGCGGTGCTCATCAATAAAGTGTTCCAGCACCTTCTTCTTCACCCGCACAAAGTAGCGCCACACGTCGGGAGGCCGCACCTCCAGGCCGGCGATGTCCCGGTAGTCGTCGACGGTGGGAATGCGCTCCGCCTTGTGCACCTCCATGAACGGGGCAATGTACGACGCTTCCACCTCCGGCCGCGCGTCCGGCTGCAGCAGGGCAATCTGCAGCAGGTAGTGGCTGTCGAGCACCTCCTGCGCCACCCCCAGATCCTGCGCCGACAATCCCACCGCGGCAATGCCCCCGCCCTTGCCGTTCCCCCGGTTGTGCATCTGCACCGAGGGTTGGAAAATGTGGCGTCCCCTGACCGGGATCGAGGCAATAAAGCCGGTGACGCCGCACCCCCCCTCTTCCGCTGCCTTGCGCATCTCCGCGTCCGGCCGGGGAAGCCGTCCCCGCGAAGCGATAATCTTTTCAATCAACCGGTGATCCTGCTTCATGCTCTCATGATTCCTATGGGACGATTACGAGTAATTGAACTATGGACACGTGGCGCATGGGGAGGGGGCTTTTTACACCCGCCACACTATGAGTCGGTACCGTTACAAAATGATTTTGTAGCTGGGCGCCGGCTGATACGTCGCCCGCTCCGCTTCGTCGAGGTAATCCAGGTGCACCAGCAGGTCGCTGCGGCCCACCAGCTCCCGGATGCTGCGCATGCCGAAGCCCCGGAGCAGCTCGCACCACTGCCTGCGCCAGGCCAGGTACATGTTGACGATGCGCTGTTCCGCCCATGCCGCGGTGATCATGTTGCTCAGCTCGGGATCGGTTGAAGCGATGCCCCGCGCGCAGCCGCGGCCGCTCTCGCACTTGCCGCAGCGCACGCATTCCAGGGACACCATCTCCGCCGTGCCGATGACCACCCCGTCGGCCCCGAGGGCGATGGCCTTGGCCACATCCATGGCGTTGCGAATGCCGCCGCTGGCGATCAGGCAGACGCTGTCGCGCACCCCTTCGTCGCTGAGAAACCGGTGCACCCGGGGGATGGCGTACTCAATGGGCATGGCGATGTTCTTCTTGGCAATGTCCGGGGCCGCCCCGGTGCCGCCGTAGCTTCCGTCGATGTGGATGATGTGCGCGCCGGCATAATAGCTCCCCACCGCCACCATGTCCACATCGGTGGGGGTTGACACCTTCACCGATACCAGCGCCCGGGGATTGATCTCCTTCACCCAGTCCACATGCTTCTTGTGGTCCTCCACCGAATAGACGCTGTGAAAGGGAAACGGGGAAAAAAGCGCGCTCCCCACCACCGTCTCCCGGATGGCGGCAACTTCCGGGGTGACCTTGTCGCCGAGCAGGTGCCCGCCCAGGCCCGGCTTTGCGCCCTGGGCATACTTGAATTCGATCACCGGCGCGCAGAGCATGGTCTCCTCGCGGACGCCGAAAAGGCCGGTGGCCACCTGGGTGATGACGTGGTCGGCGTACGGTAACAGTTCCTGAGGATAGCCGCCTTCCCCGGTACAGGTCAGGGTATTGAGCTTCGCGGCCGCCCGCGCCCGGCCGACCATGGCCGAGAGGGCGGTGGATCCGAACGACATGCCGCCGCCGTAACAGGGGAGCGACAGTACCTTTTCAATCCTGCCGTCACGGCGCCGGTTGAGGGCAAGGCTGGTATCAATCGCTTCATCGCCGCAGCCGATCCGGGCCGCCGGATCGGGATGCCTGAAGCGCATCTTGTCAAAGCCGCCCCCCGAGCATCCCAGGCTGTACTCCAGATCAACCCGGGGGAGATCCCCGGTTTCCGCCATTTCCCAGTGGCCCAGGATCATCTCCGAGGTCCAGCGATAATCGCCCAGCGTCTCCAGAATGGGATTCAGGCGCAGGGTCAGGGCCTGTTCGGGACACCGGCTGACGCAGAAAAAATCATTGTTCTCACAGGAAAAGCCGATGCACTTGTGCTCCCGCGGCCGCATCGGCTGGGAGAAGTTGTCGTAGCGGGGGTGCACGCCGTACGGACAGAGTTTGGCGCACAGGCCGCAGGAGATGCAGCGGCTGTTGCGCCGGATGGTGTACTTGCCGATGCTGTTGCGGAACCGCGAGGGGGTTGCGACAATCTCCGGCAGGGTGTTTTTTTTCTCAGCAGTCTTCATCAGTACCCTAACAGGTTGTTGAAAAATAGTTTCCCGCAGGCTGTTCAAAAACATTCAGATGCAAGGCACGCGACATCCTGAGGAATGAGGCGTACCCGGGAGTACGATGCAATGACGAAGGATGAGCGTGTAACGCAGGGGATGGGTGTTTTTCAACAGCCTGCTACAGCCCCTTTACTTTTCTTTCACCAAACAGCGGTCCAAAGCTTTCCCGCTCCAGATCCTCAAACCACATGGAACGCCCGACTTCCCCCCGCAACCGGCGCATTTCACGTATGCCCATGGCGCCCATCACCTCGATGAGCTGGTTGCGCCAGGCGGCCATGAGGTTGGTGATGCGCCGTCGGCCCCAGAAGGGATCGAAATCATCCAGCCGGACCGGGCAGGACTCGCCCTTCGTGCAGCGGTAGCACACCCGGCACTCCAGGGCGATGAGCAGCGCGGTGTCGGCGGTAACCCCGTCCGCCCCGCAGATGATGGACTTGGCAACGTGTTCCGCCATGGCAATGCCCCCGGTAAAGATCAGTTTCACCTTCTGCCTGACCGATTGCTCCACCAGGGTCAGATGGATCTCCCGGATCAGCTCTTTTACAAAGCGGGGATTATTCGCCGTCCGCTCGTTGCCGTGATTGTCGGCATAGAAGTGCAGGGTGTCGGCGTCGGCCCGGGTGAGTTCAACCGCCCGCCCCGCCGCTTTTTCATCCAGCGGGATGCCGATTGAAAGTATCAGATCCGGCTTCATGGCGCGCAGGGCGGTCATGGTCTCCTCAATCCCCGCCTCATCGGCCAGCTCGACCATCCGGCTTTTCCCGATCAGGGCGGCATGCTTGCCATAGGTGGCCCTGCTCAGGCAGGGTATGAGATTGGCGGCGTAGGAGGCAAGCACCCCGGTGCAGTCCTCCGGCCTGACAAACATCATCGTGCCCAGAACATTTGCCGCCAGCGCCATGGCGATCAGAACCTTCTCATTGAAAACCCCGAACGCCGGCCGCTGAAACAGGATGGGGATGGGAACCTCCAGGATGGGCGGCAGCTCCATGTCAATGGTCATGTCCTGCTTGAAACGGAGGCGGGTCACCCGGCGGGAGAGCTCGATGCAGGTGTTGATGTACTCGCGCCCGTGAATGCCGTCGCGGGTGGGCCGCACGATCTCGGACATGTCCGTCCACATGGAGTCAAAGCCCGGCCCCACGAAGGGCCCGCGGTAACCGGCGCCGGAAACCGGGATCTTCCCGGTATGCGCCTGGTACCAGGTGCGGTGCACCACGTCGGGATTGAAATAGCCGTCGCCCAGCGTGCGGTATTCGGGATTGATCACCCGCGAGAAGATTCCCTTGGTGCATTCCTGTACGCAGCGAAAGCAGCTTTCGCAGGTGTAGCAGTATTCCGGCTCCTTCATCCTGCTCACGTAGTTGTAGTTGTTCTTGAAAATATCATAGACGCACTTCTTCTTGACGCAATCCCGGCAGCTTCCCGCGCAGTTTTCGCGAAACTCAACCGTCGCGTATTTGCCCACCGGGTTGAACCGGGGCGGCGTTGTCTTTACGGCAATGTGGTACTTTTTGGGCATCGAAAACTCCCTGTCAGGCTGTTGAAAAACACCCATCTGATGTGCGGCTCAAAGGGGGAGCCGTTGAATAGCTTGAGGAAAAATAATTTTTCAACAACCTGTTGGTGCCGGTGCCGGACGGGGTAGCAGTCCCGCGGCCCCGACGATCTCTTCCACTTTTTGTTCCCACTCGATGGCCATGATGTGAATGCCCCGCACGCCGGGTATGGTTTTCAGCTCGGCGATGGTCTCCAGGCATATGGCAATACCTTCCTTCGCCGCCTTCTCCTTGGGGACATCGGCGATCCGCTTGAGGACCGGCTCGGGGATGTCCATGCCCGCAACCTTGTGCGCCATGTAGCTGGCCATCCCCGCGGATTTCAGGGGGGTCACGCCGGCCAGGATGTGCGCCTTCTCGGTCAGGCCCTCCTCCCGGGCCATCTTCATCCACGCCTTGAACCGTTCCATGTTGTAGATGCACTGGGTCTGGATGAAGTCAACGCCGGCGTCAATCTTTTTTGCCAGCCGGATGACCCGGTATTCAAAGGGATCGGCGAAGGGATTCTCGGCGGCCCCGATGAACATGCGGGGAGCGCCCTTCAGCTCGAAGCCGCTCATGTCCTTCCCCTCATCGCGCATGGTGCGCACCGCCCGGATCAGGTGCATTGAGTCGATATCGAAAACATTGAGCGCATCGGGCTGGCTGCCGAAGCTCTGGTGGTCGCCCGAAAGGCAGAGCATGTTGCGGATGCCCAATGAATAGGCCCCCATGATATCCGATTGCAGGGCGATGCGGTTGCGGTCGCGGGTGACCATCTGCATCACCGGCTCCACTCCCTGCCGCAGCAGGTGGGCGGAGGCGGCGATGCTGGACATGCGCACGATGGCGGTCTGATTATCGGTCACGTTGACCGCGTCAACCAAACCCTTGAGGTACGCGACTTTTTTGGCAACCGCATCGGCATCGGCGCCCCGGGGGGGGCCGCATTCGGCGGTGACGACAAATTCTCCCTGCGACAAAAGGCGATGCAGATTGCTGATGGGCGGGGTTGGCGTGCTCATACGATGTGATCCTGTCTCACGAGTTTGCGCGGGCCGCCGGCATTGCTCCGGCGCCAGTCCTTGGGTTCCACATAGCTTCTCAGGCGGTTCAGCTGTCCCAGCTCTTTCATTCGGTCGATGATCTTCTGCCAGGCGCAATCGATGCCCGGGTCAACCTCGCAGGTGCCGTCCCGGGAGCCTCCGCAGGGGCCGTTTAACAGCTTCTTGGAGCAGCGGGCGATGGGACACACGCTGCCGAAGAGGGCGAGCTTGCAATCACCGCACCCCAGGCATTCCTCGGTGAAAAGACCGTTCTTTTCCAGAATGCCGATGAAGGTGGTGTTGACGCCGGGCAGCACCGGCGCCTTGGGAAAGGTCCGGGCGATGTCCTGCACCCCGGCGCCGCAGGCAAGCGACAGCACCGCGTCGTTCCGGGCAATTGCCTCCGCCGCCTGCTGGTTAAACTCATCCTCGCACTGCCGCTCCACCGTCAGCTCCTCGATGGCAATCTCCCTGCCCTCCATGCTCAGCGCGAGGCGCAGGGCGGAGGCAAGGGTGGCGACCTCGTCCTCCCCGCCGGCAAAACAGGTTTTGACGCAGGTGCCGCAGCCCAGGATGAGAATCTTCCGGTACGGCTCGACCAGCGCCTTGATCTCGGCTATTTTTTTCTGCTCGCCGACTATCATGTCAGACTCCTTTGTACATGCAACCGCGGTTTCGGATAAGCCCTCACGCCAAACGGGAAAGATAGTGCGCGGGGCTCGGCCCCAATGCCGCCACAGCGGCGCGCGCATCCTGAAGGATCTTCACGATCGCCTTCCCGTCTCCCGGGGCGACATTGAAGAGGGACAGCCTGCCGCCGCCGAGGCCGATGTCATCCAGCACCTGCTGCACCCACCGCACCCGCCGCTGTGCCCGCAGGTTTCCTTCCACGTAGCGGCACGCCCCCTCGGGGCACACCATGACCACCACCGCATCCGCTCCCGCCTCAAAGGCCCGCAGCAGAAACACATCCTTTACCATGCTCGAACAGGGCAGGGGTATGAAGGTAATCTCCGCCCCCTCGTCCCCGCCACCGGGCACGGTCCCGGCATCATTGAGCGTATTGATGCAGTGAAACACGGTTATTTTTGGTGTAATGCTTTTTTTCATACCCCACACAACCTGACCGCCGCTGCGCAGCAACCATTTCCCTGGTGAGCAGGCAGGCAATCGTATGGCATCTCCCTGACGGCGTTATAATATTGAGAGGTACCGGTCGAGCTCATAGTTGGTAACCTGGACGCGAAACTTGTCCCACTCGATCTTCTTGTTCTCGATGAAATTCTCAAACACATGGTCGCCCAGGCATTCCTTCAGCAGCGGGCTCTTTTCCGCAACCTTAATCGCCTCCCAGAGGTCCTCGGGCAGCGTTCCGATTTTGAGCCGGGTCCGCTTCTCCGGGGTCATTTCGTAGACGTTTTCCTCGATGGGCGGCGGCGGCGTCAGCTTTTTCTCAATGCCGTCGAGGCCCGCGGCCAGCATCGCGGAAAAGGCCAGATAGGGATTACAGGCAGGGTCGGGCGAGCGGTACTCAAGCCGGGTCGCTTTTTCCTTGCCCGGTTTGTAAACCGGTATGCGAATGAGGTCCGACCGGTTTCTCTGCGCCCAGGAGATATACACCGGCGCCTCATAGCCCGGCACCAGACGCTTGTATGAGTTAACCCACTGGCTGGTAATCAGGGTGATTTCGCGAGCGTGCAGGAGCAGCCCGGCCAAATAGCTTCTCCCCACCGGGGAAAGATGGTAGCGGTCCTCGGCATCGAAGAAGGCATTGGTATCGCCCTTGAACAGGGACTGGTGCACGTGCATGCCGCTCCCATTCTCACCGAACATGGGCTTGGGCATGAAGGTGGCATAGACCCCGTGCTTCATGGCAATTTCCTTCACCACCAGCCGGTAGGTCATGGCATTATCCGCCATGGAGAGCGCATCGGCGTAGCGCAGATCAATTTCATGCTGGCTGGAGGCCACTTCGTGATGGCTGTACTCCACCGGTATGCCCATCTCTTCCAGGGTGAGCACGGTTTCCCGGCGCAGGTCGCTCGCCACGTCAAGCGGGGTCAAATCAAAGTAGCCGCCGCGATCCAAAACCTGCGGGGCGCCTTCAGCGCTCTTGAAATAAAAAAATTCCAGTTCGGGTCCTACATAAAAGGTGAAGCCCTTTTCCGCCGCTTTCTTCAAATTCCGCTTCAGCACCCAGCGCGGATCGCCTTTGTAAGGGGTTCCGTCCGGCTCGATGACATCACAGAACATGCGGGCCACCGCTTTTTCCTTGGGTCTCCAGGGCAGGATGGCAAAGGTATTCGGGTCAGGCAGGGCAAGCATGTCGCTTTCATCGATGCGGGCGAATCCTTCAATGGAAGACCCGTCGAACCCCATCCCTTCATTCAGCGCACCCTCAAGCTCATACGGGGTGATTGAAAAACTCTTCAGGAATCCCAGAATGTCGGTAAACCAGAGGCGGATAAACCGCACATCCCGTTCCTTGACCATCTTTAATACATATTCCTTGTCTTTCTTTTCCATGACTGATCCTCCTGTGCCGGCGTTGTGTGGTGCGCTTGATGTATCAAACCATTGCGGCTATTTATATCCCATAAATATTTCGGGATCATTTCCGCCGTGTAAATTCTTTGTAAACTCTCGGCCCGCCCGGCACCATCGTCGCGTTCGGCTGCCCACTGCAGCGCCATGTAAAAAGGCCAAGACATGATCCTGACCTTTTTACCCGCGCTCAATTTAGCAGATGAAATACGGGGGGTTGACTACACCCAGCCGCGCAATCTGCACGCCTCGGCAACCCGCGCCACCGATACCAGGTATGCGGCCTGGCGCATGTTGATCTTTTCCCGCTGGCTCATGGCGTAGACGCTCTGGAAGGCCTTGGTCATTTTGACGTCGAGCTTCTGATGAATCTCGTCAAGTTCCCAATAATAATTATAGGTGTTCTGCACCTGTTCAAAGTAGGAAACGGTGACGCCCCCGGCGTTGGCCAGGAAGTCAGGCAGAACAAACACCTTGTTCTGGTAGAGGATGTCGTCCGCTTCCGGCGTGGTCGGCCCGTTGGCCAGCTCGCAGAGGATTTTACACTTGATCTCGCCCGCGTTCCGCTCGGTGATCACCTGCTCCAGGGCGGAGGGGAAGAGAACGGCAACCTTCAGCTTGAGCAGCTCCTCGTTGCTGATGGGCTCGGTATTGGGAAATCCCTGAAGGGTGTCATGCTGCAGCTTGTACTTCACCAGCGCCTGGGGATTGATGCCCTTATCGCTGTAGATGCCGCCCTTGGAGTCGGATGCGGCGATCAGCTTGAGGCCGAGCAGCTCATTTCCCAGCGTTGCGGCATATTGACCGGCATTCCCGAATCCCTGGATGGCCATGGTCTCGCCGTTCAGGTCAAGGTTGAGCCGCATTGCCGCTTCCCGGGTGACGGCCATGCCGCCGCGGGAGGTGGCATCGCCGCGCCCTTCGGAACCGCCTACCGGCAGGGGCTTTCCGGTAATCACGCCGGGATGATGCTCGCCGGCCAGGGTCTCATATTCGTCCATCATCCATGCCATGATCTGGGGGGTCGTATACACATCGGGGGCGGGCACGTCCTTGGTCACGCCCAGGCTTTGCCAGACGGCGCGCATGTACGCCCGGGCCAGCCGCTCTTTTTCGGTGTCGGACAGCTCTTTGGGGTTGCAGGTGACACCGCCTTTACCGCCTCCCAGCGGAAGGTCCACCACCGATGTTTTCCAGGTCATCCAAGCACTCAGGGCGCGCACCGTATCCAGGGTTTCATCCGGATGCCAGCGCAAACCGCCCTTGGCCGGACCGCGCGCGGTATTGTACTGAACCCGGTAGCCGTGAAATATCCTGGTGGAGCCGTCATCCATCTTCACCGGAAGGATTACTTTGATTTCCTTCATGGGCCAGCGCAGGAACTCATGAACCGACTTTTCCAGCCCCAGCTTTTCAGCAGCCGCATCTAACTGTTGTTGGGCCATTGCAAATGGATTGGTTTTTGCCATAAAACATACCTCC
>CAZWCD010000025.1:0-1087 GCA_964632275.1 uncultured Thermodesulfobacteriota bacterium | reverse complement strand
GGCATCGGGACCGTCTGCAGCGTCACCCTTAACGGAATCTTATTAAAAGAAGGCATCCATGCCACATCCCGTTTCGGCGGACTTCTGGAGCTGGTAAAGGGACGCCCGTTCCGTTTCACTGAAATAATCACCTACGATGGCTCTTCCATCGACCCCCTGGAAATATTCATCAAGGGCGGCATGACCAGCGTCCGCCAGGCCGCCATAACCGGCAACGGGAAAATCGGGGCCAGCTTCAGAGAAATTCCCTCGATAGCGGTCGCCAAGGTTGAAAAGATAAAAAACAGAATGGACAAGATCGGACTGGGGGGCATTTTGCTGATCGGCAAACCGGGCCGCCCGCTTCTGGACATACCGGTATCAGAAGGGAGGGTGGGCATGATTGTTGCCGGCGGACTCAACCCGATCGCGGCGGTGGAGGAATCGGGTATTGCCACCGAGAATACCGCCATGAAGGGACTGCTCCAGTTTGACAGGCTGATTCCGTACTGGGAAATAACCGCTCCTTGAGGATATGGTTTTTAACACGGAAGCAAGGTCTCTGTAGGGGCGGCCGGTCGCCCTATCTGTGGATAGAAATTACAAGCAGCGACGCGCTCCGTCGCGTCCGATCATTGTAAATTTCTCTCGGAAATTGTATAATCGGCAGGAGCGGCTTTACGCCGCGAATGCATCGCACCTAAAGGTGCTCCTGCCGAAAGTTCACATGCGTTTGACCAGCATGTAATCATCGCGAGGAAGATACAGGGGGTGCAGCGCATGACGACGTATACGGTTGATCCCAGTACCGGTGTTCCGGTCATTGATGAGCTGGTTGGCCGCCTGCGATGGGGAGACAATGTGGTCTGGCAGGTCACCACGGCGCTGGAATATTCCTGGCTGGTAGGCCCCTTTGTGGAGGACGCCGCCGCCCGGAACATCGAGCTGGTCTATATAAACTTTGACACCTACAGCATTCCGGTGATCACCTCCCACTGCAAAGTAGTCTCCATCGATCCCACCCAGGGCTTCGAATACTTCTACCGATCGGTGCGGGAGGTGATGGAGGAACACGGCAAGCGGCTGTACTACGTCTTTGACAATATCT
>CAZWCD010000024.1:25540-27386 GCA_964632275.1 uncultured Thermodesulfobacteriota bacterium | reverse complement strand
CCGTTTGCATTGCTTCCCATACCTTTGAAACGGAGCATGCTGATGCCCCGGGAAGAGGAAATATGATCATGGTCATGGAGGCGGAGATGGCCCAGGACGGTGGCCGGGAAAAGGAACTGGGCCTTCCGGTGCTGGAGTTTGTCTATGGATTGGGCAAGTGGACCTCGTTTGAGATTGATTGGGAATATGATTTTATCAGCCATTCGGACGAGGTGCACAGCACGTCGGGCAGCGGGGATGTGGAGCTGAAATTCAAGCATTCCCCGTTTCACTTTGATTATGGCGATATCGGGGCGCAGGTCGGGGTCAAGCTGCCCACCGCCAAGGATGACAAGGATCTGGGCACCGGCGAAACCGACTTCGAGTTGCTGCTGATCCATTCATATCATGGCGAAAAGTTTGCAACCCACCTCAATGCGGGCGTCGATTTTCTCGGCAACCCGGAACGCCGGTCGAGCCATGAAGCGGTGTTCACTTACTCGGCGGTGGCGGTGTTTCCGCTGCACGAGCGGGTTGAATGGTTTGCCGAGATCGAGGGCAGGACGGCAAAGAGCGTGTTCGGAACCGAGAGCCTGCTCCGCTCGGGCTTTATATTTCCAATCGCTCGCGGCCTCGAAGTCGGGCTCGGCGGTGGGGTGGGATTGACCAACGATACGGAGGACTGGGAGGCAAAACTGGGTATTTACTGGACCTGGGAGCGGGGCGAGGAGATGGAGCACCATTAAGCAGGTTCATCGCGGGCAGGCTTGAAAAAAACTTCCCGGAGGCGGCGCCGCCGGGAAGTTTTTTAATGATCATCTTTTCCGAACACCTTGTCGAAGATGCCGTGTTTTTTGCCCACGGTATGGAGATCGTGACTCGCTTTCAGATGATCAGCGAGGCGCTCCAGCACCTTCTGTTCCACCAGCTCACTGGCCACCCGGATGGCGTTCTTGATGGCCTTGGCATTGGACCGGCCGTGGCTTATGATGACCCCCCCGTTGACCCCGAGGAGCGGTGAACCGCCGTAATTGGCGTAGTCAAACCATTTCTTGAAGTCATCGAAGGACTTTTTTGCCAGGATATACCCCAATTGGGATGAGATGCTTTTCTGGATTTCATTCTTAAGGGCGGCCACGATGGTTTCGGCGACGCCCTCGCTCACCTTGAGCAGCACGTTGCCGACAAAGCCGTCGCAGACCACCACGTCCACGTCGCCTTTGAACACCTCCTTGCCTTCAACATAGCCGATGTAGTTAAGGGCGCTGTCCTTAAGCAGGGCGCTTGATTCCCTGGTCAATTTGGTGCCCTTGGAGTCTTCCTCACCGTTGCTTAAGACGCCGATGCGCGGGTTCTCCGTGCCAAACAGGCATTGGGCGTACACCGAACCCATCAGGGCAAACTGCACCAGGTTGAAGGGCTTGCAGATGGTGTTGGCGCCCGCGTCAATAACGATGACCGATCCGGTGAGGGTGGGCATGGCGGTGGCAATGGCCGGCCGGTCGATGCCTTTCATGTTGTCCAGAACAAACAGCGACGCGGTAAGGGCGGCTCCCGAATTTCCCGCCGTGACCACCGCCTGGGCCTCGCCGCTTTTCACCAGGTCAAATGCGACGCGGATGGAACAATTCCTCTTTTTTCGTATCAGATTGAGAGGGGACTCATCCATGGTGATGATTTCGGAAGCGTGCCGGATTGCAATGGGCAGCCCGGCATGATCGTAGGAGGACAGCTCCTCGGCGATCACCGATTCATTGCCGACCAGGATGGTGGCGATATTCAATTCCCGTGCCGCCAGCACCGCCCCCTCGACCGTGGTTTTGGGGGCAAAGTCGCCGCCCATCGCATCGAGGGAGACGGTAATACG
>CAZWCD010000024.1:17905-25440 GCA_964632275.1 uncultured Thermodesulfobacteriota bacterium | reverse complement strand
GACATCATAAAAAAATATATCGGCTTTGTCAAACATTATAAAAGCCGGGATTCAATCAACAGAGGTGGTATCGGCATGTCTCGCCGGAACTTGACTGCTTTGTGGCGAAACGGCTGCCGGTACTGACAATACAACCATCGTTTCTATCACAAGAAGGGGCTTCTATGGCGGATGAAAGTTGCAATGAGCAGAAGGAGTGCAGGGACTGCGGAAAGAGCAAAACCTGCTCCAGCGAAACAAAGGATGAACATGAACACGGCCGGCTCCGGCAGCGGATGGCGTCAATAAAGCACAAGTGCATGGTAATGAGCGGCAAGGGCGGCGTGGGCAAAAGTTCAGTCGCCACCAACCTGGCGGTGACCCTGGCCATGGAGGGATACCACGTCGGGCTGATGGATGCCGACATTCACGGCCCCAATATTCCCAAGATGATGGGGATCGAAGATGCGCGCCCCTCGTCGGCGACAGACGGCATGGCGCCCATCAGCACCCCCTACGGGCTCAAGGTCATGTCCATCGGTTTTTTTCTGCAGTCCCAGGACGATGCCGTCATATGGCGGGGGCCCCTGAAACATAACCTGATCCGGCAGTTTCTGGGCGACGTGGAATGGGGTGAACTCGATTTTCTGATGGTTGATCTCCCGCCGGGAACCGGCGATGAGGCGCTGAGCGTTGCCCATCTGATCCAGGGAGTGGCCGGGGCCATTATTGTCACCACCCCCCAGGATGTGGCCCTGCTGGACAGCCGGAAAGCGGTCACCTTCGCCCGGCAGCTGGGGATACCGCAGATCGGCATCGTTGAAAACATGAGCGGTTTCAACTGTCCCCACTGCGGCAAGACCATCGATCTATTTAAAAAGGGCGGCGGCGAAAAAGCGGCGCGGGAAATGCTGGTTCCCTTCCTGGGGAGCATTCCCCTCGATCCGGAGATGGTCACCTGCGGCGACAGCGGCAAACCCCTGGTTGCCGCCGCTGATCACAACCCGGTGAAAGAAGCCTTTAAAAGAATCGCCGACAACTGGATCCAGCTGCTGGAAGGTCAGCCGAGAATTTTATACAAGTAAGGAAGCGCTACTCAGCGGGGCCGCCGCCCACAAGTCCGAGCACCAGGTTCCGCACATGCATGAAGCAGCTCTTCCACTCATCCCTGGCATCGATGATGGTCTGACGCTGCTCGGGAGTGAGCACCTGCGCCGCCTGCAGCAGGGCATTCATGCCTGCCGTGGTCATCTGCGCCTTGAGCCGGGACATCTCTTCGATCTGCGCCGCGGCCTTCACCGTATCAATCTCCTCCGCCAAAAACGTTTCATCCATTGCCGACCGTACGTCATGCATGTCCGCCAGCAGCGGCTTCAGCGAATCCTGGGTTTCAGAGAAGATCTGCTGCAGGTCGCTCTTCTGGCCCGGGGTAAGGTCGAGATCGAGCAGGAAGTCGATGATGCGCAGGAAGTGGCCCGGCCTCATGAATGAGGCATCCACGTCCTGCGGCCCGGCCTGAACTGCGACAGAGACCGCGCCCAGCATGCATATGGCCACCAGCGCAATAAGGATATTCCTTGGTTTCAATGCTTTCATAAGTATTCCTCCCTTTACCCCTGTGATTGTAATCAGTCTTGTCCAAAGAACGAGATTGTCGCGCAGAGTTTATCCTGAGTGCACGCGAAGGGCTCGCAATGACAAGATGAAACAATGGCGCGCCAATTGGGTCGTTGCGAGGCCTGCCCGTATGCTTTGATAAGGTCTAGAATGGCTATCCGGCAAGGGCGCAGACGCGACCAAGCAATCTCATTAGAAAAATTAAATAAAATCAGAACGAAACCATCTTGTCTTGGACACGAATCGTTGACCATCAGGAATGCATCCGGCAGGTGCTGCTTTAAGCCGCGGCTGTAATTACAATACCAGATGAGTAGCAATGCCGCAAGGTATCACTCTTCTTTTTCTGCCAGCCGGCGTCCCAAGTCGTAGCAAGATTGTAGAAGGGCCTGATTGCGCCGGTAGTCGGTGTCTGCCAGGTGGAGCGGAAGCTCCATCCTGGCGTACAGGGAGTGAAGGTCCTCCCCGGACATGCGTACCTGTCCGGGAACCGCCAGCCGCGTTCCCACAACGGTGTGGAGGCGGTTTCCCGGGCCCAGGGCATGGATGAGGAAGGTGAAAAGGTCGATGATCGGCTGGGCATCAGCAACGTCGGGGGAACCCTGGGCGAGCAGGAGCACAACATGCTTGTTCCACTCCTGCCAGGCGGTGTGAATCAGCCCGTCCCCGGTGATCTGCACGTGCATGAACGAGCGGAACCGGTCCAGGATTTGTTTAAGCGGCGCGGAGAGGTGATGAAAATAAACCGGAGACGCGAATACCAGCACATCGGCCTCAAGGATTTTCAGGCGCAGCCCTTCCCAGGCATCGCCTTTTATGGCGCAGCGCTTTACCAGGTTGCACCGGAGGCAGCCCCTGCAGCCGGTCACCGTAATTCCGTCCGCAAAAATTTCATGACAGTGAGCATGCCGGTCGGCTGCGCCACGGAGAAACTCCCGCAGCAGGTGTGAGCTGTTGCTGTTCTTCCGGGGGCTGCCATGAAAGGCTGTAATAGTGATGTTATCGTTTACCATAATTTTTAACGAGATGATAATGTTGGTTAAATAATGCTATTGATGTGCCGTCATTCCCGACCGGCGAAAGAGGTGTCTTTAAAATAGTCGCTTAGAAAAATGATTTTACCCTCACTGAATTGCAGGAAGGTAATCCCGCTGTTGCTGTACGATTTGCCGTTTTTTGCTTCACCTTCATTGGTCCAGATGGCACAGGCACAATCCTGTCCCACAATGATTCTGGTGACAGAAAAGTTCAGCCGGCGGTATTTCCTGAAAAGGATTTTCATGAAGATCAGAATCTTCTTGCGCCCGCTGATCAGCCCCGGCCCGGGGAAGTCAAACCCGGCATCCTCGGCGAGATGATGCTCAAGCGTTGCAAGATCGCGGCTGTTGAGGGCGGCAAAGAGAATCTGTACCAGGTCCGGGGCTGCGGCATCTCCATCCATAGGTGTCATCCTCGTTCGGTATGTTTTTAAAAAGAGTATCGTACTGTCGCTGATTGGTCAAACGGTTTTCTTTCTGCAGGAGCATACGGCAAACTTTTATTTGCCTTACCGGCACTAAACAGGGTACAATTAACCCGCTCCCTGTCATCCCTGCGAAAGCGGGAATCCCATATGCGTATATGCTTCGCGGCCTTGCACGGGGCAAGGGGATTCGACGGTTATGGAGCAACGTATCGGATCATGATGTCTAAAAAAGCGCGCATGGCACATCCGGCTCTTAAGTGCTTCAGCTCATGTCTGCTGGCTCTGGTTGCATCCCTCCTCCCGGCATGCTCGAATCATGGTGCCGCGCCGCAGTACACCTGCCGGGTGGTGAATACCTATCCCCATGACCGCGCCGCGTTTACCCAGGGGCTGGTATGGGAGGACGGTTTCCTCTATGAGGGGACCGGGCTGAACGGCAACTCCTCCCTGCGCATGGTTGAGCTTGAAACGGGAAACGTGCTCAAACGCCGCCTATTGCCCGGCCAGTATTTCGGTGAGGGCATCACCATCTTTCAGGGCCGGATCATGCAATTGACCTGGCGCTCCCGCACCGGCTTTGTGTACGACAAGGAGACCTTTGAACCCCTGCAGCAGTTTTTGTACGAGACCGAAGGGTGGGGTCTTACCCATGACGGGAAGCGCCTGATCATGAGCACCGGCGGCGCAAATCTGTATTTTCTTGATCCTGCGACCTTCAGGCGGACGGGTCAGCTGTACGTCCATGATCAATCCGGTCCGGTGGGCATGCTCAATGAACTGGAGTACGTCAGGGGGGAGATTTATGCCAATGTCTGGAAGACGGATACCATCGCGCGCATTGATCCGGAGACGGGAAGGGTGACCGGCTGGATCAGGCTTGAGGGGCTGTTGAGCGCGGAGGACTATGCACAGCCGGTTGACGTGCTCAACGGCATTGCCTATGATGCGGAAAACGACCGCTTGTTTGTAACCGGCAAGCTGTGGCCCAAACTCTTTGAGATAACCCTGGTTCCGATTCGCTAAGGACAGGCCGTATGGATGACCATTCAATCAGGCGGGCTTTAAAGGAAGAGCTGCAGATCGGCAAAGAGGTGATCGCCCTCAGGCAGTGCAGGGAGGAGCCGGCCGGCTTTCAGGCGTATGGCGACAAGAACAATATTTGTTACATGATGGGTGAGGTGCTTCAGGAGGGCGGGACATTTTATACCGTCCTCGAGGACCACGTGTGCCTCCTGGGATGCGCGGCCACCGGCCTTGATCCCGCCCTTGCGATCATGGACGATGGGCAGCGCCGGGAAAGCGAGGGCTATCACGTAAGCGCCATCAACATTTTTCCGACCGAAGCCATTCAGCAGAAAGCGGAGCGCGAGGCGCAGGCCCTGTTCCCCGGGTTCAGGGAGGTCTATAAGGCAATGCTCATGGGGCCCCTGGGGAGTGTGCCGCAGCCGGATGCGTTCATTATCCTGGCCACCGCCGAGCAAATCCACCGGCTGACCAGGGCATACTGCTACGCAACCGGCAGCGTGATCAGGGGCTTCGCTGGCATGGGCGCCTGCCGCATGCTCCTGCCCCGCGCCTTGCTGCATCAAGAGCCGGTCTTTACCGTAAGCGACCGGGCGTGGCGGAGGGCGCTCAAACTGCTGCCGGAGGAGCTTACCCTGGTGACCCCTCCGGATGCGCTGGTTACCATGATAGAAAACCTGGAGGCATCACACTAGCAGGCGGTTGAAAAACACCCATCCCCTGCGTTACCCGCTCATCCTTCGTCACTGCAGCGTACTGGTATGTACGCCTCATTCCTAAAGGATTTCGCGCGCCTTGCATCTGGATGATTTTGAACAGCCTGCGAAAAACCACTTTTTTAACAACCTGCTCGCAAAAACTATTGTGGGGGAACGGGTCATGCATACAATCGCTCATGTTGTTGAAACCAAGGCCTGCAGCGGGTGCGGGATGTGCGCCGCGCTGTGCCCGGTCGGGGCCATCACCATTGAGGAGGGATATCGCCCGCGGGTTGGAGACGACTGCAGCGGCTGCGACATTTGCTACGACGCCTGCCCCCGGGTGGCGATGCCCTACAGCGCCATAGAAACGGGATGCGCGGAACAACACCGGGCAGCCGGTCATGATGAGCTTTTGGGCTACTATACCCGGATTTTTTTGGCGCGAGCCGTTGAGGAGACGGTGCGCAAGGCCGGGTACAGCGGCGGCACCACCACCGCATTTATCCGTTACCTGCTGGGCCAGGGGATGATTGATGCGGCCCTGCTGACCGACCGGGCCCACCATCTTCCCTATTGTGCCCATCCGAAGCCGAGGGTGGCGGCCAATGCGCGGGAGGCGCTCGAATGCGCCTTTACCAAGCCGACGGTCAATCCTCTGCTGGCGCAACTGCCGGTGCCGGGTGATCGGGTGGCAGTGGTGGGCAATTCCTGCCACATGGAGGCGCTGAGAAAGGCGCAGTTTTTGGCCGGCGAGGATACACCGGCGGGCAGACGGTGCAAGGAGCTGGTGGGCAATATCCGTTTCCTGGTCGGCCTCACCTGCTTCTTCAGCAACAACCCGCGCGGCGTTGATATGCTGCTGGCAGGAATCAATCTGAAGGAATCAGACCTCAAACGCTGGTTTTACGATCACGGGAACCCGGCGGTGGAGCTGCTTGACGGAACGGTGAAGCGGGTGCCCGACGCGAACCGCAATTTTTCCGCTCTCAACCTGGGCTGCCTGCTCTGCTACCCCTCCTATACGGTGCGGTTGTCCGATGTCACCTTCGGCAAGACCATGTCGGAGGAGTGGGGCTGGAATGATGTCATCTGCCGGAACCGGGATGTTGACGATATGCTCGCGGCCATGGAGAAAGATCATCTCATTGAAACCAGGGAGGCCGAAGACAGGGGAGGGGAGTTGCTGGCGGCGCTGCTGGAGGCGGGCGTGTTTCAGATGGATGCCGCCGGCTATGCCCGTTACCTGGATACGGGCAACTTCAGCATTGACGAGACAACCGCCGACATGCTGGAAAACCGGCCGGGGGGAACGATCAGGGGGATAAGCCTGATGAAGCTGATCCAGGCGGTGCGCAAGCATGCATTCTATGAATCAGCGGTTGCCGCCCGCCGGGCCCGGAATGTTTTTGTGCCGGAGTACCGGTAATTACCAGCACCAGTCCATGCCTCCATCCACGCACAAAACCTGCGCCGTGATGTAGGAGGCGTCCTCGGAGGCGAGAAAGGCAATCGCGGCCGCCATGTCCTCGGGGGTGCCCTCACGGCCGATGAGCAGCTGACCGCTCGCGACGCACTGTTCGATGATCCAGGGCACAAAGCTGTCCCGTTCCATCATCATCTCAGTTTCCACCGGCCGGTAGAGATTTGTTCTGACCATCCCCGGGGCAATGCAGTTCACCCGGATGCCCATGGGGGCGACTGCCTTGGCCAGGGACTTGGTGAACATGATCACCGCCGACTTTGAAGCGGCATAGGCGCCGGTCATGTTTTTTGCCCCCCGGCCCATGATGGAGGAAACCGTGACGATGGAACCTTTGATGTCATGTTCCATCATGGCCGTGGCGCACGCCCGGCAGAACATGAATGAGCCCCTGGTATTGACCGCAAAAACCTTATCCCACTGGTCAGACGAAATTTCCAGCGCCGAGGATTGCGTCTCCGATACCCCGGCGTTGGAAACGGCGACGTGCACCGGCCCGAAGGTTTTGACGGCCTGAACGACAAGGGCCTTGATGGAATCTTCGCTGGTTACATCCACCGGCATGAAAACGGCGGACGCCCCGGTGGCGGTGATCTCCCGCGCCACGCCGCTGCCGCCCTGCTGATCAATGTCCGCCACCACCACCCGGGCCCCCTCCGACGCAAAGCGGTGCGCCACGCCGCGCCCGATGCCGCTTCCCGCCCCGGTTATGATGACATGTTTCCCGTTAAATCGATTATGCTGATCGGTCATACAGATCCCCCTGGATCATGAGCGCTCAGGCCCTGGGGCAGGCGGCACAGATACAATCAACAGTAAATCGTGCAATTGAAAGCGAGTGCATGCACTGCGGGCCCGCATGATGGAAGAAACAGGTTACCCCCCGCCTTCGGGTGGGAAAAATTTCTTGAAATGGTTCACGCAGTCGGCCGGCAGTTCATTGAAGCGGTCCAGGATGCTTCCGTCCTTGCCGATGATGATGTGGTAGGGCACGCCGATGATGCCGTATTTCTTGGTCACCTCGCCATTTCCATCAATCAGGATTTTGCCGGGGATTTGATACTGGCTCTGAATTTTTTTGATGCGCGACAGGGTGTCATTGACGCCCACATCAATGGCCAGCAGCTCGTACTGCGCGGTGTCCATGCATGTGTAGAGATCTTTGATTCTCGTCATCTCGAGGAGGCAATGGGGACACCAGGTTGCCCAGAACATCAGGTGCACCACTTTCTTGTCCCGGTAGTCCTTGAGCGAGACGGTTTCTCCTTCG
>CAZWCD010000024.1:9675-17805 GCA_964632275.1 uncultured Thermodesulfobacteriota bacterium | reverse complement strand
CAGGTGCACCACTTTCTTGTCCCGGTAGTCCTTGAGCGAGACGGTTTCTCCTTCGCTGCTTTTGAGGCTGAATCCGTCGGCGTCAGCGGCAGCCGGTAGGGGATCCGCCCCTGCCGGGCAGACAGCTGCATACGGGACTATGAGAAGCGACAGGAAGAGGATGGCGGGAATCTTCGATCGGTTGCAATGCGCGTGTGGTTTCATGAGGTCACCTGGAAAATGATTATGGTCATGCAAGCGCTCAACAGACGACTGCTTACGGCTTGTCCCCTTTTTCTGCGCGATAGCGCTGCAGGGTCGCATCAGCGATCGCGTGTGCCTTTTCAATGATCTCGGGCGGCGGGAGGTGGGCGAGCGCTTCAGTCGCGGCTGCCAGCTGATCGCTGTTTCTTATCCCGCAGAGAGCGGCGCTTACCTCGCTAAACTGTAACACATACCCCAGCGCCAATTCCAGTGCGGAGTGCCCGCTCTCGCTCAGCAGCTCGGCTATTTGTTCCATGGCCCGGTACTTGGGTGTCCGATCCTCCTGTTTCCACCACGGCGCCCAGGCGCGGGCGTCGGCGTCATCGAAGGTCCTTGCCGGGGTGACCCGGCCGGTGAGAATGCCCTTGTCCAGCGTGCCCCAGCTTAAGAATCCGGCGTTTTTGCTCTTGAGCAGCTCCCGGATATCGTTGAATGCCGAGCCGTTGAACAGATTCAGCTCATTCTGGACCACGGCGACGGCGTCAATTTCCAGGGCCTTGTTGATATCATCGCAACCCGCGTTGCACAGGCCGATTGCCCGTATTTTCCCTTCGTCCCGGGCGCGGCTCAGGCATTCCATCGGCCGCCGGATGTCCACGTGCCGGTCAGGCCAGTGGATCATGTACAGGTCTATGTACTCAGTCTGCAGATCCTTCAGCGACTGTTCAAGCATGCGTTGCATGACCCGGGGATGATTGTCGATCCTGATCCGCTTCCGGTCATCCCAGACGATGCCGCCTTTGGAAACGATAATGACCTGATCCCGATTGTTCCGGAAGGCCCTGCCGATTCGTTTTTCGGAAAGCCCGAATCCGTACACCGGCGCGGTATCGTACAGATTGATGCCCCGGTCGAAGCATGCTGCAAGCAGCGTCGCCGACTCCTCGTCTCCGATGTGGCCGAATCCGTAGCCCCGTCCTTCGCCGCTGATGGCGGCGCCGCCGAATGAAATTTCTGAAACTGCAATGCCGAGGGTGCCGAGCGGGCGCAGGTTAATCATGCGAGGAAGATGGATGAATATGAGTGTGGTTGCGGTGGGGTGTGCTGCTGATCATGACGGTCAATGCGCATTGCCCATGGGTTCTGCCCCTCGTGAGACCAAAAGCACCCTATCATGGGCGCGGGCGGTTGTAAAGAAAGATTTAGCGCCGCTCAGCGTCTTCTGCGGGGCACATCTTTTTAAGATGAGAGAGAAAATATTTGTCAAAAGATGCAAGTCGGTATATAGTGTGCAAAAAGGAGGGATGCTCTTCTCGCCGCACTTGTGCGCACCATATCCTTCCCCCGCCTCATACACGGAACCAGCAGTTTATACGTCGATCGCTTCGCATGTTCTAAATTTTTTTGAAGAGGAGAACGAGATGGAAGAGACCAATCCCAAAAAAGACGTCTCGCAGGGTGATCCGCTCGCCGCGGAGAAAAACAGGCGCGGCAAGACGCTCGGCTGGATAAACGATTTCAAGAGCAACACCCTGACCAGGATTCAGAAATTCGAATCCCAGCTGGAAATGGTCACCAAGGAGCGCAACAAGCTGTCGGGCGATTTGAAAAAAGCCAATGCGCAACTGGTTGAGCTGCGCGATGCGCGCAAGAACCTGCTTGAGGAGGTGAACAACCTGAAGGGAATGCTGCAGGGGGTAAAGGCCGAATTTAAATACAGCGAGGAAGAGAAGGCCGACGCCTTTGAGCAGATCAAGTCCCTGGAGGGTCAAATCACGTCGCTTGATGAACAGCGGCGGAGTCTGGAGTCGGAGCTGGCGACCGCCAAGGACACGCTGCTCAACGACCGGGAAACCCAGGAGGATCTGAAGGGTAAAATCAGGCTGCTGGAGGATAAAATTGCATGGAATGACAAGTCACACCAGGATGATCTCAACAAGTTAAAGATCGCCGAATCCCGTCTGCAGGACCTGATCGGGGCTAAAGAATCGCTTGAACGAGAGCTGAGAAACGTCACGAAAACACTGGAAGAACGTGATCGAACAATTTTTGATATCAAGAATCGTTCCGGACTGCTGGAGGAGAAGGTCGAGTCTCTGGAAATGGTCAAGCGAGACCTGGCCCGGGCCAGAAAAGAGCAGGCTGAAAGCCAGGAGAAGCTGGGTGATCTGGAGGCAAGCCTGCAGACCAGCGCATCGCTCAAGGATGCTTTGGAAATGGATTTAAAGAGCATCCTCAAAGACCTTGAAAATGAAAAGAATTTATGTGAAGAATACCGGAAGCGGATTGCCGATCTGGAAGACGAGGTCAAGGATTTTGAATCGCTCAGGGAGCAACTGCGGGAGGAAATGAAGCGGGGAGATGACGCGGAAAGCCGGATCGAAATCCTGGAAGCGGAAATCGATACCGAGAAGACCCTCAAGGAATCCCTGCAGTCCGACCTCGAGTCGGCGCTGGTGTCGCTTGACCGGACCAGGAAGGAGAAGGAGGACCTGACCGCTGATGTCGAGGAATTGAAGGCGCAGCTTGCGGTCATGGACGAAATGAAGATGGAGCTCCGGACGGTTGAAGATGAGCGGACCGAGGCCCTTGAAAAGATCCAGGAGCTGAATGACACGCTGGAGCGGACAGGGGCGCAAAAGCAGGATCTGGAAGAGGAAGTGCAGCAGCTCAAAGAGGCCATCGAGAGCATCACCGGCGCCCTTGCCGAAAGCGAGGGACCATCAGCCGGACGGATTGAACTGTCGGAGGATTGAAGGCCAGGGGACAATGCCTGCTCCCGGCCATATGGCGAGGGGAGTTCATGACCGAAGCGGATGGCGGCGCCACCATGAAGAAAATCTAGGGCGGACGCTTACGGCGAATGAAGGCGGAACGCCGCGGCGGCTCCCATCAACGGCGGGACGCGTTAGACGCCGCCGGTCACACCAGAGAGGATACGGAAACTATGTCAGGAAAGGATTACGGCGAGGAGCAGGTCGGGGCCAATCAGTCCGATAGCGGGGCGGAAGAATTGGTGTGTGAATCCGCCTTCACAGACCGGACGCAGCCGGCAGCATCTGGATATCAGGCGATTCCGACCGCGATCATCGGGATGCTCAACCATCGAAGTGAAAAGGTGCGGATTGAGGCGGTAGAGTCCCTGCTGAAAATCGGCGAGAAGACTCTCGGCTATGCCTTTGTCAAGGCGATGGAAGATGACAGCTTCCGGGTCAGGCTGGGGGCGCTGCGGGGCATCTATAAGTGCGGTGGCGACATGGTGGCGGACCAGCTTATCAAGGCGCTCCAGGATCCGCACCCGGATGTCCGGCGCAGGGCGCTGATCTATCTTGGTTGGATGAGAAAGAAAGACCTCATTCCCTATATTGCGGGAGCGCTGTCGGACACATCGGCCCTGGTGCGAAAGGTGGCGACCTACGCGCTGGGAGACATCAAGGATCAATCATCCGTCCCCTATCTTATTAAAGCACTTGACGACAGAGACCAGGAAGTGGTCAAGGGAGCACTGGCGGCATTGAAAAGGATAACCGATAAGTCGTTCCAGTCAACGCAGCCTTCCCCGGAAACGGTTCATCAGGACATCGTTGCCCAATGGAAAGCCTGGTGGGAAACGGAAAGCAGGACGTAGGCCGTTCTTGTGATCACCGCCTGAGCGCCACATAATTTATTGCAGCAATATAAGGGACTTGCAGCACAGTAAACCCGACTTCCCGTACAGCAGGAAAGCCGGGTTTTTCCTTGTCCGGCGGCAGGGATGCAACGCGACAGGGGGTTTTTTATGGTTTTTCTCAAGTTTTTATAGAGGTTGCCGAAAAGATATTCATATTGCAAAGGATTGATGAATCTTGAACGGGGCAACTACGCACGAACTGTTTTTATCCAGGGAGGCACTTGTGAGTAAGATATTAACCACCAAGGAGTTGGCAGAGTATTTAAAGCTTACCGAGGTAACCATATACAAGTATGCCAATGAAGGCAAGATACCCGGATTCAAGATCGGGAGCAGGTGGCGGTTTGACAAGGAAAAAATTGATGACCTGCTGAAATGCGAAGAAGGCGAAATCGTCAAGCAGAATTGAAAGACCACCCCGGCGGCAGGGACCGATCGCCGGAACCATCGTTATCGATGTCGGGTTCACAGCCCAGCCCCGCGCATGATCGCCATACGCATGAAGGGATGAACGAATAAGCAGGATCCACGCTACGCATTACATTCTCCGGCAGCTTCACTTCAGACCTCCTCCCGCCAGCATATAGTGACATCGCTCCATGCTTCTCTCCAGATCCTCAATCCGGTGGGGCTCAATGGTATAGATCAAAGATACCCGGTAGTCATTCACCAGCCGCATGAAGAGCGCAAAATCAATCTCACCGTCTCCCACCGGCAGATGATCGTCGGCGGTTTTACGATTGTCGTGCAGGTGGACCTCTCGCATATACCCTCCCAAGGCGCTGAACCAGTCCTCCATGGAAACGGTAGAAAACAGGTTGAAGTGGCCGGGGTCAAAGCAGAAGCCCAGATGCGGCGAGCCGATCTTTTCAATCAGCCGCTTAAGACCTGAAGGCTCCTCTTCAAAGACATTTTCTAGGTTGAGATGCAAGTCGAGTTGTGCCGCCCGGTCAACGATGGGCTTCCATGTTGCAAGGCTGCTCTCCAGCCAGAAGGGGATGTCCCCGTCAAAAAGCCACTTATTGTACCCCGGGTGGCAGGTAATCATGCCTGGTGTAAAAATGGATGCGGCAGTGAGTGTTTGATGCAGCCTTTCAATGGTTACAGACTTGATTTTTGCATCCGCCCCGCCGGGGCTGAGATCCATGAAGGGGGCATGAACGGTTATGGTCCGGCCGTGAGAGTGGAGCGCTTCGGCCACCCTGCGCATCTCCTCTTCCCGGCAGGTGTCCAGCGCCTCCCCGCTGAAATAAATTTCCGGATTGATCCCTTTCTCGAGGACAAAATCGAGATTTTTTAAAAGCATCCGGTAGGGTATGTTGACCTGTATGCTCGGTTCATTCATGGCGCTCTCGCTGATGGTGGAGGTTTACCTGCACACGGACAGTAGCGTGAACCTAACAAGATGCCATCTGTTTGTCAAGACGAAGCCGGGCAGGGGTTCATGACGGTTAAATCGCTTGACAAAGCATAGGCCATACAGTATACAACAACAGCTATAATCAGGGTTTTGAAGCGCTGCTCATGCATACTAAGCGGGTGCGGTTATGGAGCGCGTACCCGCCGGACGCATCGCGCAACGCATGAACCCTGCAGGCCTTCCGAGGGGAAGGGTACCATTGCAGGCCGCAGTTCTTCACCCAACCTTCATAAGGTTGGTTTTTTTGTGGAAGGTGCCATGGCATCCGGTGTAATCCTGGTCATCGGCGGAGCGAGAAGCGGAAAAAGCAGCTTTGCCCAGGCGCTGGCGAGCGCCCGGGACGGACGGAAGGTATTTATTGCCACCGCCCAGGCCGGCGACGAGGAAATGAAGCAGCGCATCGAGAAGCACCGCAGGGAGCGGCCGGCCGGCTGGCATACCATCGAAGAGCCCCGCCGGCTGCCGCAGGCGCTGGATGGCTGCGAGGGAGCCTGCGAGGTGGTGCTCATCGATTGCATCGGGCTCTGGATCTCCAACCTGCTGCTGGCGGACGCCTCTGAGAGCGAGATCCTCCAGGAAGTAGAAGCAGTGCTGGCGCGCTGCAGGGCTTCCAGGGCATGCGTAATTATGGTAAGCAATGAAACGGGCATGGGCATTGTGCCCGACAACCGGCTGTCCCGCCTGTTCCGTGACCTTCTGGGGAAGACCAATCAGGAGCTGGCCCGGGCGGCGGACGAGGTCTTTTTTCTCGTCGCCGGCATTCCGCTGCAGGTAAAGGGCGGATCGTCTGCGCCATTTGTTTGATCACTGGTTTAAACATGAAACGACTCACTGCAATGCTGGACGCCATACGGCCGCTTGACCGGACCCTGCTGCAGCAGGCCCGCCAGCGCCTTGATCAAATGGCCATACCCCGGGGCAGCCTGGGCAGGCTGGAAGAGTGCGCGCAGCGGGTTGCCGGCATCAGGGGGACCCTCACTCCCTCCCTGGGGAAGAAGGCCGTAGCCGTCTTTGCCGGCGATCACGGGGTGGTGAAAGAAGGGGTGAGTGTGTTTGCCGGCGAGGTTACCCCGCAAATGGTCTATAATTTTGTTCGCGGCGGGGCGGGCATCAATGTGCTGGCCCGTCAGATAGGGGCGGAAGTGCTGGTGGTTGATGTGGGTGTTGCCGTTGACCTGCAGCCGCAGGATGGCCTGCTCATTCGGAAGGTGGCCCACGGCACACGGAACATGAGAAAGTCTCCCGCCATGTCCCGGGACGAGGCGCTGCGCGCGCTGTTCACCGGGGTGGAGATCGCACAAGACCTGGCTTCAAAGGATGTGACGCTGATCGGGACCGGGGACATGGGTATCGGCAATACCACCGCCAGCAGCGCCATAGCCGCCGTCGTAACCGGCCATACGGTGGATGAGGTCACCGGGAGGGGGACCGGCCTTGATGATGCCATGCTCCGGCATAAAGCGAAGGTGATCAGTGAAGCCATCGCCCTTAACCGGCCCGATCCCGGGGATCCGCTGGATGTGCTGGCAAAAGTCGGCGGTTTGGAACTAGCGGGCATTGCCGGCCTGATCATCGGCGCCGCGTGCAACCGCATACCGGTGGTCATTGACGGGTTCATTTCGGGCGCCGCCGCCCTGGTGGCCGTATCCCTGAAACAGGACATTCGAGAGTATCTCTTTGCCGGGCACCGGTCGGCGGAAGCGGGCCACCGCATCATACTGGAGTGGCTGGGGCTGCAACCGCTGCTGGATCTGTCGATGCGGCTGGGCGAAGGCACCGGCGCCGCGCTGGGGATGTTTGTCATCGAAGCGGGCATCAGGGTGCTGCGCGAGGTGCTAACCTTTGAGGAGGCAGGGGTCAAAAAGGCCATTCACTGATGCGCTCCTTCATTATTGCCATACAGTTTCTTACCCGCATTCCCCTCGCTCCGCGGATGAAAATGAGCGACGAGGACGTGGGGAGATCCATGCGCTATTTCCCCCTGGTGGGACTGTGCATGGGGGCGTGCCTTGCCGCTGCGCACCGGCTGCTGGCGGCGGCGCTGCCCGTAAGCGTTGCTGACGGATTGAGTATAGCGCTGCTGGCCGCCCTGAGCGGGGCCATCCATCTCGACGGCCTGGCGGATACGGCTGACGGCATCGCCGGAGGGAAAGACCGGGAAGAGCGCTTGCGGATCATGAAGGACCCCCGCATCGGCGCGATCGGCGCCGTCTGCGTCATCCTGGTGATCATGCTCAAATACGGGGCGCTGCTGGCCCTGTCCGGGAACCTGAAATACCGGGCATTCCTGCTGGTGCCGATGATCGGCCGGTGGGCGCAGGTGCTGGTTGCCTGCCGCTCCGAGTATGCCGGACTCAGCCGCGGAATCGGTTTTACCTTTACCCGTCAGGTTACCCTGACGGTGGCGGTATGCACCTCCCTGCTGGTGGCGGCGTGCGGGTATTATCTTTTTTCCATCAAGGGAGCGGTTACGCTGATTGTAATCCTGGCGGGATGCCGCGCCTACGCGGCATATTGCAGGCGCGCCCTGGGCGGGATCACCGGTGATGTCCTGGGGGCGGCAACCGAGCTCGCCGAGACCGCCGCCCTGATCCTGCTGGCGGCCAGATTCTAGGGGGTTGTTGAGACACACAGATATAAGTCAATGAAGCGCTACACGCGCAGGTCGGATTCGTGGGTGGATCATATGGAGGGGCGCGCTCCGTCGCGTCCGATTATTGTCGTATGCGGCCATGACAGAGCATGGCCCTCCATGGTACGATGCCCTACAGGGGTGCGGTCATGAGAACAGTAACACGGGAAGGATAATTGCATGGAAACCAGAACACGGCTCTACCTGGCGCGGCATGGTGAAACC
>CAZWCD010000024.1:3063-9575 GCA_964632275.1 uncultured Thermodesulfobacteriota bacterium | reverse complement strand
GGATAATTGCATGGAAACCAGAACACGGCTCTACCTGGCGCGGCATGGTGAAACCACCGCCAGCGCTGAATACCGCTACATCGGCCAGACCGACGTGGACATTACCGGCAACGGTGTTGAGCAGATGGAGCGGATCAAGCAGCGGCTCAAGGGCGAGGAGATTCATGCCTTTTTCAGCAGCGACCTGATCCGCGCCAGAAAAGGTGCGGAGATTATCGCCAGCTGCCATGGCATCGAACCGGTTGCCTGCCCGGAATTCCGGGAGATCCATCTCGGCGTCTGGGAAGGGATGACCCGGGAGGAGATCATGGAGCGCTACCCGGAGGAATACACGGCGCGCCTGCAGGACCTGGTGCACCGGCGCATCGATGGCGGGGAAAGTTTCAGGGATGTCCATGAGAGGGTGATGCAGAAGCTTTCCCGCATCCTGGCGGATATGGCGGGCAGCACCATCCTGCTGCTGGCGCACGGCGGGGTCAACCGGGTTATTTTGTTTGACGCCCTCAAACTCGATCTGGCGAACCTGACCCGCCTGGATCAGGATTACGGGTGCATCAATATCATTGATTATTACGACAGCGGTCCGGTGGTCAAACTGGTAAACGGATGAACCCATGAGCCCACTCGGTCTCGTTCTCGCCTTTGCCGCTGACCTGGCGCTGGGCGATCCCCAATGGCGGTGGCATCCCGTCCGCCTCATGGGCAATCTGATTGCCGTGGTTGAGCGGGCAGTGCGGTCGCTTGTATGCAACCGTATCGGTGAGAAAGCGGGGGGCGTGGTGCTCTGCGCCGGCGTGGTCCTTCTGGTATACGGCGCTGCATGGATGGCGATTGCCGCCAGTTTTCGCCTGCATCAGTACCTTGGTTTTTTTGCATCGGTTGCACTGGCCTATATAACCCTCTCGGCCCGGGCGCTGGGGGATGCGGCCGGGGCGGTGCGTGCCTGCCTCAACGCGGGCGATGACGCGGGGGCGCGGAGCAGACTTGCCATGGTGGTGGGCAGGGACACTGCCGGACTCAGCCGACCCGAGGTGGTCAGGGCGGCTGTGGAAACGGTGGCTGAAAATACCTCTGACGGCATTGTCGCGCCGCTCTTCTACCTGGCGCTGGGCGGACCGGCGCTGGCAATGGCTTACAAGGCGGTGAACACCCTGGACTCAATGGTGGGATACAAAGACGAGCGATACCGCAAGGTGGGGTGGGCTTCCGCCCGCTGCGATGACGCGGCAAATTACCTGCCCGCCCGCCTGACCGGGCTGCTGCTGGTGGCGGCGGCTTGTCTCACCCGCCGGAACTGGCGAGGAGCTTTTACCGTGATGCGCCGGGACGCGCGGAAACACCACAGCCCGAACAGCGGCTATCCGGAAGCGGCCATGGCCGGCGCCCTCGGGGTGCGGCTGGGCGGGCCATCTGCATACCATGGCGTGCCGCGGCAGGCCGCCCTGCTGGGCGAGGTGCACCAGCCGCTGACCGGAGGATCAATTACCGAAGCGGTTTCCATGATGTACATTGCCTCGGCGCTGATGCTGCTGCTCTGCCTCCTCTACCGGGGAGCGCTTTCATGATCCAGGAGCACGGCGGCAATCTCCGGGAAATCAGCCGGCGCTATGGGGTTGCGGAAGACGCCATTGTGGACTTCAGCTCCAACAGTAACCCGCTCGGCTGTCCTGCCGCCGTCCGTGTCATTCTCCGGAACGGGGTTTCACTTCTCTCGTCATACCCCGATAGTCACTGCTCGGATCTCAGGGAATCGCTGGCCGCATCACTGGGATGCGGGCCGCAGCACATCATCGCGGGCAATGGCACCACCGAACTCATATATTTGATACCCCGCGCTTTCAAACCCCGCCGGGCGCTGATTCTCAACCCTACGTTTTCTGAATACGAAAAGAGCCTGCTTGGGGCGGGATGCGCCGTCCGTTCGCTTCCGCTGCAGGAAGGGGATCAGTTTCGGGTTTCTCCCCGGGCGGTGAGTGGCCTCATCTCCCGGGTGGATATGCTCGTTCTCTGCAATCCCAATAATCCCACGGGGGCACTGATGGAGCGGGATGCGCTTTCAGCGATCCTGGGCGAGGCGGAGAAACATGGGACGCTGGCGGTGGTGGATGAGGCATTTGCGGATTTTGCCCCGGGTCCCTCGCTTACCGGGGAAATCCGCCGGCGAAAAAATCTCGTGGTGCTGCGATCGATGACCAAGTTTTACGGCATACCGGGGATACGCCTTGGCTACCTTGTCGGTTCATCGCAGCTGGTGCGGCATTTGAATCGCGTAAAGGAGCCCTGGACGGTCAATGCGCTGGCCCAGAAGATCGGCATTGCCTGCGCGGCGGATGGGACGTTTGCCGCAGCGACCAGGCGATTTGTGGATGCCGAAAGGGAGTATCTTTTTACACGGCTGCAGTCACTATCGGGATTGCGGCCCTGGCCGTCCTCGGTCAACTATCTGCTGCTGCAGATAACCCGCCGGGGGCTCTCATCCGGCGCGGTCTATGAGAAGCTGGCGCGCCAGGGCATCCTGGTGCGGGACTGTCGTTCCTTTACGGGCATGGGGAACCGCTTTCTCCGGGTGGCGGTGAAGCGAAGACGGGATAACCGGCGGCTGCTGGCCGCGCTGAAGCAGGTTGTGGGAGGGAGATGAGCGCACCGACGAAAGCCATGGTTATTGCCGGAACCCACAGCGGGGTGGGGAAGACAACCGTCGCCCTGGGCATCATGGCCGCCCTGAAGCGGCGGGGGCTTGCGGTTCAGCCCTTCAAGGTCGGGCCGGACTTTATCGATCCCGGCCATCATCAGGCGGTCTGCGGGCTTCCCTCGCGGAATCTGGATGGCTGGATGCTGGGCAGGGACTATACCATCGAGAGCTTCAGGCATCACTGTGAAGGAAAGGATGCGGCGGTTGTCGAGGGGGTGATGGGGCTTTTCGACGGCATCGGATCCGGCGATGAGGGGAGCACCGCCCAGATTGCGCGCTGGCTGAAAACGGCAGTCGTGCTGGTGGTGGATGCGCGGGGCATGTCGGGAAGCGTGGCGGCTTTGGTCAACGGGTTCAAAACCTATCGCCGGGACGTACGGCTCTCGGGCGTGGTCCTCAACCGGGTGGGAAGCGCCGATCACTGCAGGAGTCTCGCGTCGATCATCACCGAGCGCTGCGGCATGCCGGTCATCGGTTCACTTCCCGCCGAAGACGCACTCGCCATTCCCGAGCGGCACCTCGGCCTGGTGACCGCACAGGAAGTGCGATTAAAAAAATCATTCATTGACCGCATGGCCGCGCTCTTTGAACGATCGCTTGACCTGGACCTGCTGCTCCGAACCGGCTCATCGCTTCCAAGGCAACCGATGCGGGCGAGAGGTCATGCCGACGCGGTGACGCACGTGACCCCGCGGGTGCGTATCGGCATTGCCAGTGACCGGGCATTTTCTTTTTACTACCAGGATAACCTGGATATGCTGCGCCGGATGGGTGCGACCCTCGTGCCCTTCAGCCCCCTGCGCGACCGCGCCCTTCCCCCGCGGCTTCAGGGCATCTATATCGGCGGCGGGTACCCCGAGGTGTTTGCTCCCGATCTCGAGGCGAACCGGAGCATGCGAGGTGCACTCAAGCGTTTTGCCGAGGAGGACGGGGTCATCTACGCAGAGTGCGGCGGTTTGATGTACCTGGGAAAAGGGATACGCACTGTTACCGGCAGCATGCATGCAATGACCGGCGTCTTTCCCTATATCACGATAATGCACCGGCGCCTTACCCGGTTGGGGTACCACACGGTCAGGGCGCTTCGCGATACCATCATCGCCCGCCGGGGTGAATGTGCGCGAGGGCACCAGTTCAGATACTCGTCGATTGCAGGCGACGGCCCATTGAAGGGAGATGGGTTCAGCGTCGCCAGGGGCGCCGGCGGAAGGGCGGAGCGTGAGGGGTTCCGGTATAAACATGTGCTCGCCCAGTATGTGCATATTCACTTCGGTTCAAACAGCAACTACGCGCAGCAATTTGTGGAATCGTGTCGCAGGAGCGTTTGCGCTCCCGGCAATCGTTGAACGCAGATGAATGTTGTCTTGATCGAACATCCGCGAGGTCGATCCGCCCTCCATTTTAACACGATCGCGAATGCGCCCCTTTCTTCTTCGCTGATCTCCGGGTATCTGGCGTCATCGCTCCGGAGCCGCGGCATTCAGGTGGAGCTGTATGAGGCCGATTCCGGCTCGGACGATTTCACCGCGACGGTTGACGCGGTTGCGGGCATGCCCGGCGATATCATCGGCGTGCATCTCGTGTACAGCTGGGAGCATACCCCCGCTGTTGTGGCGATGCTGAAGGCTATTGCCACCCGCACGAACGCGCCGGTCATAGCCTATGGCTTGTATCCGACCTTTGCCGCCGACCACCTGATGCGCACCTGCCCCTTCATTGACGGGGTCGTCAGGGGAGAGCCGGAAGAGACGTTCCTTGAGGTCTGTTTTCAGGCAGGCAGCGGGAATGCTGATTTCAGCCGGATTAAGGGACTGGTGTGGCGGCGGGGCGGGACATGCGTGGTCAATCCGCCGCGCGATGCCATCCGCGATCTTGATTCCCTGCCGTTTCCCCACCGCACCCGGGCAGGGCTTGCGCGGTGCGGCGGCGCCATACTGGGGAGCCGGGGCTGTTACGGAGACTGCACCTTCTGCCATATCAATGCTTTCTACGGCGGCAAGCCGTCGTGGCGGGGAAGGTCTCCGACGAATATCCATGCCGAAGTGAAGGCGCTACTACCCCGGCTTTCTTCAAAGTACCTCTATTTTGTTGACGCGAATTTTTTCGGCCCGGGGGAATCCGGCCAGAGGCGGGCGGAGGCCATAGCGGAATGCCTGGAAGATGAGGCAGGGCTTTCATTCGGGCTTGAGTGCCGGGCGAACGATGTGCGGGAGCGTTCACTGGGCCGGCTGGTGCGGGCGGGCCTGCGCGACGTCTTCCTCGGCATTGAGAGCGGTTCGCCATGCTGCCTGGAGCGCATCAACAAGAGGGCATCGGTGCAACAGAACACGGCCGCGATTGCACTGCTGCGCAGGTATGGCATAGAGCCGCACATCGGCTTTATCATGTTCGAGCCCGACTCGACGATGGAGGACGTGCGCTCGAATATTTCCTTCCTGCAATCCAATAACCTGCTCGAACGGCTCACGGCGAGCGTTGACCTGCTCTACCACCAGGGCGTTGCATTAATGGGCACCCGCCTGTATGCGCGGCTGCGGGATGAGGGAAGACTCCTGGCGCTTCCCGAAGGGCCCTATCACGGCAAGTACCGGTTTCGGGATGAACGGGTACAGATCTGCGCCGACATAATTTCAGCACTCTGCAGACACCTCCTTCGGCTGATGGATGCTCCGGGATCCTCCCTCTACTGGCAGCAGCTCTACGCCCGCGAGGATGGGCGGCCGTCATCGGGCGTCGCGGCCGAGATCAACCGGTGGCTGGTGAGCAGGTTTGAGGAGGCGTTGCAACGGCTGGCGGGTGACGGCAGTGCATCGACGCAGGAACAGCAAGATCGGTTTATTGAAGCGTCGCTTTCCTCTATTGATCAGGCGCTTTCCGGCGATGCCCTGGCCGGCACGGCAAGCGCAGCGGAACACCATGACTGAAGAGAAGGAGTATATTACCGGGCTCGCCCTGGGCTATCAGGTTTCACAGGTGCTCTTTGCCGCCCTGCATCTCAGGATCTTCACCCTGCTGGAGCAGGGCGCGGGACATCCGGAGGAGCTGGCACGGCGAACGGGAGCTGACGCGTCTGCGGTCAGTCGGCTGCTGACGGCGCTGGTTGCATTACAGCTGGTGGAGGTGCAGCACGGCGGTTACCGCAATGCGGCCATTGCTTCCCGCTGCCTGGTGGAGGGGGGCGCGGAGTACTGCGGAAAGTTCATCCGGCATGCCTCGAATCTGTGGCCATTCTGGGAAGACCTGGGCCAGCGGGTAAAGAGCGGTAAGGCCACATCGCCCGCGCCGGAATACCTTGAGGAGTATCCCGGTCGGCTCAGGGATTATCTGGCGGCCATGGATGAGAGCGCGTCGGCAAAAGCGGCTGCCATAGCCGATGCCATCGGGATCGGAGGATTCAGGCGCATGCTCGATGTGGGCTGCGGGCCGGGACGCTACGGCATTGCCTTCAGCCGGCTCAATCCCCACCTTTCGGTTGCGCTCATCGATATGGAACCGTCACTTGCGACCGCTCGCACCCGCGTCAGAGAAGCGGGATTGCAGGATCGCATAACCTGTCACGTCTGCCAGATACTCGAGGCGCCTGTCCCCGGCGATGGTTACGACCTGGTCTTTCTTTCAAACCTGATCCACATTTATAGTGACAGCGAGGTTGAGTTGATAGTAAACAAGGTGTGGCAGGTGCTGGCTGCACCCGGTGAGCTGGTTATACATGACTACCTGCTCAACACCGGCGGCCGGGATCATCTCCATGCCGCTCTATTTAACCTTGCCATGCTGGTGGGAACGCCCCGCGGCAAGTGCTACCGGGTGGAGGAGCTTA
>CAZWCD010000024.1:0-2963 GCA_964632275.1 uncultured Thermodesulfobacteriota bacterium | reverse complement strand
TTCGCTGAGCGACAATTACAAAATTGACATGCCCGAAGGCATGGGCTTGCAATCATCCACGGCGCAGTTACTGCTACTCTGTTTTGCATTGTTCAAGGAGGAACACCATGACGACGATTCTGGATGCCGCCGTTTCGGGGGTGATATCGCCCGGGATGGAGTCGATAGCGCAGAAGGAAAAGGTGACGCCGGACTATGTCCGGGCAATGATTGCTGAAGGCAAGATCGTGGTGGCCGGCGCCCGCGGCGGAAGGCGCTCCCCGGTGGGCATCGGCAAGGGGTTGGCAACCAAGGTGAACGCGAGCATCGGCACCTCATCGGACATTGTTGACATTGCGGCGGAGGTACGGAAGGCACGGGCCGCCGAGGAATGCGGCGCGGATACGCTGATGGAGCTGAGCGTGGGCGGCGATCTCGACCGGATCCGCCGGGAGGTCATTGCCTCGGTGTCGATCCCGGTGGGCAACGTGCCCCTGTACCAGGCCTTCTGTGAAGCCTCCCGCAGGTACCACGATCCGGCCAAGCTTTCCGAAGAGATGCTCTTTGACATCATCGAGATGCAGTGCGCCGACGGCATTTCCTTCATGGCCATCCACTGCGGCATCAATCTCTACACCATCGAGCGGCTGAAAAAGCAGGGGTACCGCTACGGCGGGCTGGTGTCAAAGGGAGGGGCGTCGATGGTGAACTGGATGCTGGTCAACAAGAAGGAGAACCCCCTCTACGAACACTTTGACCGGGTGGCGGCGCTGCTGAAAAAGTACGATGTGGTGCTGTCGCTGGGTAACGGGCTTCGCGCCGGCGCCATCCATGATTCCTTTGACCGGGCGCAGGTGCAGGAGCTTATTCTTAACTGCGAGCTGGCCGAGGAGGGGCGGAAAATGGGCTGCCAGATGATGGTGGAAGGCCCGGGACATGTGCCGCTGGATGAGATTGAGGCGAACATCATCCTGCAGAAGCGCATGAGCAACGAGGCGCCCTACTACATGCTCGGCCCGCTGGCCACCGACGTGACCCCGGGATTCGACCACATTTCCTCGGCCATCGGGGCGGCCAGCTCTGCCCGGTATGGCGCTGATCTCATCTGCTATATAACCCCGGCTGAACACCTTGCCCTTCCCACCGAGGAGGACGTGCGCGTCGGGGTGAAGGCGGCCAAGATTGCCGCCTACATCGGCGACATGAACAAGTATAAGGAAAAGGGCAGGGAGCGCGACCGGGAGATGAGCAAGGCGCGCCGCGACTCGGACTGGGAGAAGCAGTTCCGCTGCGCGCTCTATCCCAGCGACGCACGGGCGATCCGGGAAGGCCGGCAGCCCGCCGACGCGCGCACCTGCACCATGTGCGGGCAATTCTGCGCCAATGAGGGATCATCGCGTCTTTTCAAAGACGATCTGGTTCCCGGCGAAAAGAAATAGGTGATGCGGCAATGACCAGGGCGCTGATGATTCAGGGAACCGGTTCGCATGCAGGCAAGAGCATGCTGGTGACGGCGCTGTGCCGGATTTTCCGGCAGCAGGGATACCGGGTTGCCCCGTTTAAGGCGCAGAACATGGCCCTCAATTCCTTTGTGACCGACGAGGGGGGTGAGATCGGGCGGGCGCAGGCCGTCCAGGCCGAGGCCGCCGGCATCACACCGTCGGTGCACATGAATCCGGTCCTGATCAAGCCGCAGACCGATTGCGGGGCGCAGGTGATCATTCAGGGGAAGGCGGTGGGCACCTATTCCGCCGTCGCCTATCACCGCTTCAAGATGAAGGCCTTCAAGGCGGTCAAGGAAAGTTATGCCCGGCTGTCCCGCCTGTATGATCTGATTGTCATTGAGGGGGCGGGTTCGCCTGCGGAAGTGAACCTCAAGAAGAACGACATCGTCAACATGCGGATTGCCGCCATGGCCCGTGCGCCGGTGCTGCTGGTGGCGGACATCGATCGCGGGGGCGTTTTTGCATCGCTGGTCGGGACCATGGAACTGCTTTCCCCGCGGGAGCAGCAGATGGTCAAGGGATTTGTGATCAACAAATTTCGCGGCGATGCCTCCCTGCTTACTCCGGGACTGACCTTTCTCCGGCGGAAAACCGGGGTGAAGGTGGTGGGAGTCATTCCTTTTTTCAAGGATATTGTCATACCCGATGAGGACAGCGTGTCGCTTGAGGACAGGGAGCGCTCGGATGCGACGGGCGCTGTGAGCATTGCCGTCATACGCCTTCCGCACATTTCCAACTTTACCGACTTTGAACCGCTGGAGAAGGAAGCGGCGGTGGCGCTGCGCTATGTCGATCAGCCGAAGGATCTGGGTGGCTGCGAGGCGATCATTATTCCGGGGAGCAAAAATACCATCGCCGATCTTGCCTGGCTGATGCAGAGCGGATGCGGGGAGGAGATACGGCGGCATCATAATCGGGGGGGTGCGGTCATAGGCATCTGCGGCGGTTTCCAGATGCTGGGAACCGTTGTCAGGGATCCGTTCGGCGTGGAGGGACGCCGCAGGGAAATGAAGGGCCTGGGGCTGCTCTCCATGTCAACCTCCTTTCTGCGGCGCAAGGCCACCTTCCAGGTGGAAGCGGAGGACTCGATCGGGGGCAGGGACGGAAGCCGCCTCAATGAACGGCTGATGGGATATGAAATTCATGCCGGGAGGACCGTGCTTCGCGGCGAGAAAAGCCGCTTCCTGATTCGAAGCCGGTCCGGCAAAACATGTCTTCATGCTGACGGCGCTGTTTCGCAGAATGGCAGAATCTGGGGGACTTATATTCACGGCCTGTTTGACAATGACGGATTTCGCAGGAGCTTCATTGAGGGCTTGCGGCGGGATGGTGCCGGGACCGACGCCGGCCCGGCAGCGCTTGAATATGCCGCCTTTAAGGAGCAGCAACTGGACCGGCTGGCTGACCTGGTCAGAAAGACGCTTGATATGCGCTATGTGGGAAGGCTCATCGGCATAAAATGAGCCACCCGCGCCTGCA
>CAZWCD010000023.1:25915-27447 GCA_964632275.1 uncultured Thermodesulfobacteriota bacterium | reverse complement strand
AAGATGGGCAGGTTGAAGGTTTCAATATTGGGCGTAATCCCGGTGAAAAACATGCCGACGGAGCCGAAGGCGATGCCGCCCAGGAATGCCAGGGGAAGGATGAGCATGCCTTGGGGCCAGGAGATGGGCCCGAACAGGCTGATAATGCACATCATCAGCGCGGTTGAGAGCACTGATTTGGTGGCGCCCCAGATGATTTCCCCGGCGATGATTTCCTCCAGGAACAGCGGGGTTGCCAGCATGGCGTCAAAGGTCTTCTGATGGTACATGCGTACGAATGAGGCATAGGTGTTCTCGAAGAAGGCGTTGTACATGATGGTGACCGCCAGCAGGGCGGGCGCGATAAAATTGAGATACGGCACCCTGCCCCCGCCGTAGGGGATGTCTCCAATGAAGGCGGAGAGGCCGTACCCGAACGCAAGCAGGTAAAAGAGCGGCTCGAGCATCGGCGGGATGAAGCTTATCTTCCAGGTCTTCTGGTAGACCGTGAAGTTCCGCTGCCAGACGCGGATGAACCGCCGGGACATGCGGGGGAATGATAGCGCGCTCATTCTCTCAAATCCCTTCCGGTTAGTTTTAAGAAGACATCCTCAAGGGTTGCCGGGCGCAGGACGCAGCCCTCTTCACAGAATCGGGTGCTGATGGTGTGAAACAGCGCCTCGCTCTCTTCATCATAAATGATCAGCCGGTGCTCCAGCGCTTCATAGGTTTGAAAGTTCGATTGCACATACTCAGTCAGGGCGGTGCTGGGATCCGCAACTTCGATTATGTTGTGGCCCACATGCTTTTTGATCAGATCCAGGGGCTTTCCCTCCACCAGTATATGCCCGTGGTCCACAATAATGAGCCGGTCGCACAGGCGCGCGGCTTCATCCATGTAGTGGGTGGTGAGCAGGATGGAGAGGCCGCTTGCCTTCAGCCGTTCCAGCCGCTCCCACACCTGGTGCCGCGACTGGGGATCGAGCCCGGTGGTGGGCTCGTCCAGAATGAGCAGCTCCGGGTCATTGATCAGCGCCCGGGCAATGACCAGCCGCCTCATCATGCCTCCCGATAATTCCGCTACCATGGCGTCCCGGCGATGGTCGAGGGCAATAAACTTCAGCTGCTTTTCCGCCTTTTCAGCCGCCGTTTTTCTTGGCATGTCAAAATAGCGGGCAAAGACCATCAGGTTTTGTTCCACGGTCAAATCCGGATCGAGGCTGTTTTCCTGCTGACAAACCCCGATGCGGGATTTGATTGCCCGCAGCGAATGCCTGATATCGAGGCCGAACACCTTAAGGCTGCCGCCGGTCATGGGAGAAAAACCGTAGATCATGCGGATGGTTGACGTTTTCCCCGCGCCGTTCGGTCCCAGAATGCCGAAGCACTCTCCGACCGGGACGTTAAAGGAGATGTCATCCACGGCGATGATGCTGCCGAACTCTTTCCGCAAATGGCGTGCCTCGATGATATGGCCCATGGGACGAAAGGCAATGAAATGAGCGATTAGGTATTTTGCCTTAATGCGGACATAAATTATACCCCCTCACCCT
>CAZWCD010000023.1:22342-25815 GCA_964632275.1 uncultured Thermodesulfobacteriota bacterium | reverse complement strand
TCTTCGGTGACAAACAGCGCCCGCTGGGCTGAAAGCACGTTCAAAAAATCGGTCAGGCCCTCGGTATACAGCCTGGTTGACAGTTCCACCGCCTTGCGATTGGAGGCAACCGCGTCAACCAAGGCGGTCCGTCGCTCCTGCTCCTTGGCATAGGCAATCAGCGCGTTTTCAACCTCCTGCAGCGCCGTCAGCACCGTCTTTTCATAGGCGCGGAGCGTCTCCTCCTGAATGGCCTTTTGTAATGCAATGTTGGAGCGGATGCGGCCGGCATCGAAAATGTTCCAGTCCACCGAGGGTCCGAACGACCAGGCGCGATTGGCCCGCTTTATCCATTCGCCGCTTTCATCACCCTGAAAGCCGTACGAACCGGTGAGGTTGAAGCGGGGAAACAGGTCGGCGGTAGCCACCCCGATGCGGGCGGTGGCGCCATGAATCTGCGCCTCTGCCCGCCGGATATCGGGGCGGCGGAGCAGCAGGTCGGAGGGAAGGAGCAGGGGTATGGCCGGGGGGGTGCCGGGAATGGAATCGGCCGGCGACAGTTCATCGAGCAGGGCGGAGGGCTCCAGGGCGAGCAGCACACTCAGCGTGTAGATAGCCTGCTGCGCGGCGGTTTCCAGCGCCGGAATCAGGGAGGTGGTCGTCGCCACCTGCGCGTCGGCGTTGGCAACGTCCAAAGCGCTCACCAGCCCCACCCCGAACCGCTTGCGGGTTATGGCCGCAGTGCGCTGCTGCGCCTCCAGGTTGTTGCGGGCAATGATGATCTCCTGCTGGAAGGTGCGCAGATCAATATAGTTGAGCGCCACCTCGCCGGCGAGGGTCACCTGTACGGCGCCGCAGTCTTCAACCGCGGTCAGCACGTCGGCATCGGCTGCCTCCAGCGTTCGGCGCAGGCCCCCGAAGATGTCCGCCTCCCATGCCGCATCCAGGCCGGTTTGATACAGATTGTTCATCACCCCGGCCGTGCCCATGGAGGATGATCCGGCCGACCGGCTGCGGGTATACGCCGCCGTCGCATCAGCGAAGGGCCAGAGGCCTGCAAATGCAACGCCCCTCGACGCCCGCGCCTGCCGGATGCGCGCCTGCGCCTGCAGCACATCCAGGTTTGACTGCATCGCCCGCTCCACCAGGGAGGTGAGCACGGCATCATTGAAGGTGGTCCACCAGCGCAGCAGTTCAGCCTGCCGTGCGGCATCAATGCTCATCTGTTCCGTGGGTCCGGTCCATGCGGCAGGCGTCCGCGCCGGGAACGGTGTGAAATCGGGCCCTACCATGCAGCCGGGAGCGGCCAGCATGCACCAGGCAAGCATGAGCAGCGGCAAGAAAAAAGTTTTGCAGTGCGGCATAGCCACGATGTATTCATCCTCCCGCAGGGGTTGTGCGTCATTCGTAGCGGAGCGCTTCGATGGGATCCAGCTTGGAGGCCTTCCAGGCCGGGTAAAAGCCGAAGATGATGCCCACGCTGGCGGATACGATCACCGATGCCAGGATCGCCGGCAGGGATGACACCGTCGGCCAGCGCAGCACCAGGGTTACCAGGTAGGAGAATCCGCAGCCGGCCACGATGCCGATTGCCCCGCCGGCAAGGCAGAGCGACACCGCTTCCACCAGAAACTGCCTGAGAATGTCACGCGCCCGCGCGCCGACGGACATGCGCAGGCCGATTTCCCGGGTTCGTTCGGTGACCGAAACCAGCATGATGTTCATGATTCCCACCCCCCCCACCACCAGTGAAATCAGGGCCACGCTCAGCAGCAGGTTGGTCATGAGCGTTGCGGTCGAGGAGAGGGTTTTGGACATCTCGGTCATATCCCGGATGCTGAAGTCATCCGCCTCGCCCGGACGGATCCGGTGGCGCTGCCGCAGCAGCTCGGTTATCTGCCTGATGGCCAGGTCCATCTCATCCGAGGATTCTGCCGCCGCCAGGATCTGATCGACGTTGGTAAAGCGCACCGGCAGCGGTGTGTTGGCGGCCTGGGTGGCGGAGGGCAGGGGGTACAGGTTGAGCGAGGCGGCGGGATACAGCTGGTTGAGCGAATTCACCGCGGACTCCGTGGAGGAAGCGGCGGAGGCGCTGCTCTGGTTGACCGTGCCGGCCGACGTTCCGACCACCCGGTACTTGATGGTTGTCCATGGCGCCAGGAGAATATCATCCTGATCCATGCCCATCATATTCGCCCCCTTGGGGCTGAGCACGCCCTTTACCCGGAAGGATACATTCTGCACCCGCACTTGCTTGCCGACGGGTGATTCTCCGCTGAACAGCTCCCTGACCAGGGTCTGCCCCAGCACACACTCCTTGCTGGCGTTGCGGACGTCGCGTTCATCAAACATTTCCCCCTCGGCCAAAGTGGTCCAGTCCCGGGCGTCCAGGAATGCCGGCGTGGTGCCGTAAATGAACACGGGCACCCAGTTGCGGTTGCCGTAGACCACCTGGGTGCGGGCGCGTATCACCGGCGCGGCGCTCCGTACGGCAGGACATTCGCGCAGAATTGCCTCGCAGTCCCCCGGGGTGAGGGTCATGACGCTGCCGGAGCCGAAACTCACGCCGCCGCTCGCGGCGGTGCCGGGAAGAACCATCAGGTTGTTTGCACCCATGCTGGCAATGGTCCGCTGGATGGCGGCGGATGAGCCCTTGCCGATTGCCATCATGACGATGACCGCCGCCACACCGATGATGATGCCCAGGGTGGTGAGCATGGCGCGCATGGGGTTCCGCCGAAGCGCGCGCATGGCGGTCTTGATGGTCCGGTATACTTTCATGACCTGACTCCTGCCGCAATGGAGGTATCGGTGAAGCCTCCTGTCCGGGGCCCTTCATGGACTGATGATTCATCAATAATCACGCCGTCGCTTATTTCCACCGTTCTCCCGGCGTGGCGGGCAACCGCCGAATCATGCGTCACTAAAATAATAGTGAGGCCTTCCTCCCGGTTGAGGTGCTGAAACATGCGCAGCACGTCCTGGCTGGTATGGGAATCAAGGTTGCCGGTCGGCTCATCGGCCAGGAGCAATGTCGGCCGGTTGACCAGTGCCCGCGCGATTGCCACCCGCTGCTGCTGCCCCCCCGAGAGCTGGGAGGGCTCATGATGGAACCGGTCTCCCAGGTCAACCCGGTTGATCAGCTCCATGGCCCGCTGCCGCACCTCCCGGTCCGAGAGATGATCCATGGTATAGGAGAGGGGCAGCATCACATTCTCCAGCGCGCTGGTGCGGGGCAGCAGATTGAAATTCTGAAAGACAAAGCCGATCTTGTGGTTGCGCAGCAATGCCCGCTCGTCGGGAGTCAAGCGGGAAACCTCCTGCCCGTCCAGCCGGTACTCCCCGGAGGTGGGGTGATCCAAGCAGCCGAGAATATTCATGAGGGTGCTTTTGCCTGACCCCGACGCCCCGCGCAGCGCGAGCAGCTCGCCGCGCTCAACTGCGAGCGATACCCCTTTCAGCACCGGGACATCCAGCTCGCCGACGTGGTATGT
>CAZWCD010000023.1:0-22242 GCA_964632275.1 uncultured Thermodesulfobacteriota bacterium | reverse complement strand
CTCATGGTTTGGGGGGTAAAGGGGTTGGCTACGGTTTGCGCCGCCTTCTCGATCCGCTCCCCGATGATGACCTCCATGCCTTCAGTGAGGCCATCACCCTCAACTTCGGTTGCCGTCCCGTTGCTCATGCCCGCCTTGACCGTGATCGGCCGCACCTGTTTCCCCTCCTGAACCCACAGCAGGCCGTCGCGGATTGTGCCGTTGGATTTCGCGGCGGGTGCCGGTGACTGCGGTTCCCCGCCCTTGGTGGCGCCGCCGCCCGCGGCGCTTTCAACCTGCGGGCGAAACTTGGGGGCAACCTGCTCGACCTGGGGAGACCATCGCAGGGCGGCGTTCGGAACCAGCAGGACGCCGCTTTTCTTGCTTAATTCAAACTCCACATTGGCGGTGAGGTAGGGCAGCAGCCGGCCGCTGGAATTATCGGTAGTGACCTCAACCGTGTAGGTGACGACATTTTGGGTCATGGTGGCGTTCAACCGGATTTTGCCCACCTCGCCGCGAAAGTCTTCCCCCGGGTAGGCATCCACGCTGAAATGCACCGGCTGGCCCGGGTGAATGGATCCGATGTCCGCTTCGTTGACCGATACCCAGACCTGCATGCGCTTGAGATCCTTGGCGATGAGGAACAGGCTGGGGGCATTCAGGCTGGACACCACCGTCTGACCGATGTTCACCCGGCGATCGATGATCACCCCTTTGACCGGGGAGGCAATGGTGCAGTAGCGCAGGTTGCGCTGCGCCCGCTGCAGCGTTGCCTGGGCCTGGGCCACCGTATCCTTGGCCTGCACGATTGACGCCTCGCCGACGGCGAGATTGGCTCGCGCGGTTTCGTGGGCCGACTTGTACGCGTCATAGCTGGCTTCCGCCAGCGCATCGGACGGGCCCAGCTTTTCCGCCCGTTTCCAGTCCCGTTCCGCCTGGTACAGCTTTGCCTTGAGCTGCCCCAGGTCGGCCTCGGCGCGCCTCACTCCGGTCGTGGCCACCATCAGCTGAGCGCTCGCCAGCGCCACATCCGCGGCGTACAGGGAATCGTCGATCTGGGCGAGGACCGTTCCTTCTTCAACGGTGGAACCGTAATCAATGATTTTTCCGTTCTTGTCTTTCCCGAAGGAGATGATCTGCCCGGCCACCTGGGCCCCCACATCGATCACCTCTTCAGGTTCAACCGTGCCGGTGGCGCTGATGGATGCCAGGAGATCACCCCGTTTGACCGGGTTGGTGCGGTAGGGGGAGCCGTTGCCGCCGCTGCCGTTGCTCCGCGACCATACGAAGAGGAGTACGGCAAGCATGGCGATGCCCAGCGGAATTACAATGTTCCTGCGATTATATTTCATGTCCTGTCCTCTGCTGAGGTCCGGGTGTGTATCAATGAATCATGCCCTGATCAGGCTACACAACGAATCTCGGTGATGTATGGTGCTTGATTTTTTATGCTCTTTTGTAGACAACGAACAATACTATCACAATCCGGATTATTTTTTAACTATATTACGGAAGTTATACGGTGGGGAAGACAGGTTTCGTGACCGTTTCTCTTGCAGTTAAACACCGGGGCTGCAGATGAACTTGCGGAATGTAAAGAGGGTTTTTGTCAAGGTCGATGGTGAGGCGGTACAGACTGCCGCGGGGAAACGGTCAGGTCTTGGCCGGCAAGCCATGGTTTTTCTCATACAGCAGCATCATCTTTCTTACGCAGTCGGGACAAAGATTGAGGATGTCGCGGGCCGGGAAATAGGAGTTGCAGTTGCAGCACTTTCTCACTTCATCGTTTCTTCGTGCCCGCTTTCTCCGTTCAACTCCATCCCAGGGAACTTCTCTATCGGGCTTCATTATATGCAGTTTCTCCTGAGTCATGGAAAGGTTTGTTATTCCATACAGCAATAATGATACCACGCGGACTTTTTGCATAAAAAACCCGTCGCGATTTGTAACTATCGGTAACCATGGACGTATTTATTTTTCCGGCGGCGGCGAATGCGGCTGTGGGCTGGGCGTTGCCGGATGTGCGCATACCAAAAGGAACATAAGGGGCGACATTGGTGAAATGGGCGCCGGCGGACTTTTTTATTGTACCGGCCGATGGTTTTTGCTATACAACGGGTCACTTTGCTTTCGCCACAGGGTTCTTACATGTATCTCGGAATACTGTACACGCTTACCGCTGCCGCGCTGGTTGCGTCAACCGATGCCCTCTGCAAAAAGGCGGCACAGCAGCAGTCGATATACGGGGTGTCGCTCTCGCGCTGGCTTTTCTCCCTTCCGGTGCTCGGGTTGATGACCTATCAGATGGAATTCCCCCGCAGCATCAGCCGGCAGGTGATACTCCTGACGGTCATTCTCATCCCGCTCGAGATCGCCGCGATGATTTTGTACATTAAGGCCCTCTCCCGCTATGACCTTTCCATGACCGCGCCGCTGCTTTCGCTCACCCCGCTTTTTCTCCTGGTCACCGGTTCGGTGTTCCTGGGCGAGACCATAACCATCACCGGCGTGGCGGGCGTCCTGCTGATCCTCCTGGGCATCTACGTGATGAACATCTCGCACCTGAAGGAGGGAATGCTGGCACCCTTTAAATGCCTGCTGAAAAATGAGGGCGCGGTGCTGGTGATTATTGTTGCCCTCATTTACACGGTCACCTCGACCATGGGAAAGAAGGTGGTCACCCTCACCGGCTCCAGCTTCTTCAGCTTCTGGTATCTGTTCCTGCTCAGCTTTGCCATCATCCCGGTGATGTACTGGAAGGGCGAGTCGCCCTTCCAGGTATTCAAGAACTTCAGGATCAATCTGCTCATCGGAACGCTGGTGGGGCTGGCCACCTACACCATTTTTACGGCGTACAATTATGCGCCCATCGCCTACGTGATCGCGGTGAAGCGCACGTCGATCATTTTCAGCGTGCTGCTGGGCAGGATCGTGTTCAGGGAACGCTTCTTCGGGCAGCGGGTGGTCGGGGCGGCGATCGCCTTTGCGGGGATCATCATCATTATTTTCAGCCCCTGAGTGCGTGCGAGCGCCGCCGGCTGTCAAGAAAGTTTTACTTGACAGAATTGGTTGAAATGTGGTAGGTATTTTGCAATTGCGTAATTGCAGTTATGTTACTTTAATCTTTCAGTTGTTAGAAAGATGAGAAAACGGTTTCCGCAACCATTTCCTTTCTACAGTGAAGATGAGGAGTAAGTAGCTTCAATTGAATTTGTAATGGGAGGAGGTGGTTGTTGGTATGGTTAAGGGAACCGTTAAGTGGTTTAACGAGCGGAAAGGCTTTGGGTTCCTGTCGCAGGAAGATGGCGAAGACGTATTCGTTCATTATTCCAGCATTCAGGCTTCCGGTTTTAAGAACCTGACTGAAGGACAGGCTGTAGAGTTCGAGATACAGAATGGGCCCAAAGGGTTGCAGGCAGTAAACGTGAGAGCCCTGTAGAATATACAAGGTTCACTGATGTGACCGTGAAAAGGGCAGTCATCTGATGGCTGCCCTTTTTTTGAAAAAGCTCACGAAGCAACGTCAGGGATCCCCGCAGGCGCGGGGATGCCGCCGGTTCAGGTGAAACAATACGCAGCAGGTTGTTTCCGCGCGGGCGGCAAACTGCTCTTGATGTCATGGCGCCCCGCGCAGGGCCCTTCACCCGCATGCTCTTACTACCGCAGTTGCTTGTCCCCGTCGCAGTACTCGTATCCTGAAATCAGCGCTGAATGGTTACAGCTTGAGGGGGTATTGCCCGCCAGGGGCACCATAAAAAAGTGCTTCTTCCGGACAAAAAACTTACATTTATATTTATTCTGCCGATGAGCTATCTGTCACGACCGATGGAACGGCCTTCTTCATTCAGCGAGGAATGACGTCGTGAAGTTATGCCGGCGCACATGGCTGGAAATGTCCGTTATGGTCATTAGGTGGTACAGGCGTTGTCATCCTGTGACTTGATCGCAGGATCCATGATGTAATGATAGTGCTGGATTCTGCGGTCGAGCCGCAGCATGACCTGTCTCAGGTATCGCATGTTCATGCTGAGCGGTTCCTGAAGAAGCATGGATGGGTAACGGTTACTCACCGGTACAAAACAACACAGGGATGTTCATGCATCAGCACAGCAATGCCGAGTCCGGACCGACACTCCTGGCCCAGTCAATTATATATGCGGCTGCGGCCTGCGCCATTGCCATGGCGGGGATGGCGGTGCAAACCGCGGGAGGCAGCGTCTATCCTCTTGTTGCATCGCTGCTTGCCGTGCTGGCGTCGGGCATTATCAAATATGGTCTGACGCGCTCGCGGCTTACCCCGGCCGAGGCCCTCCAGGACGGCCTGGTCGTAGGGTTGCTGGCGATTGCATCCGACCCGGCCATGAAGGTGTGGCAGGCCCCCGCGGCATGGCGCGAACTATTTTCCATGACCAGCCCGGTTGCCGGCATAGCCGCCATCGGCTATCTCGTCCTGGTTGCCGGCGGCTTTAAGCGAACCGGCCGCCACCTTTCACCTGCCGCCGGCTGCAGCGTCATTTTGTCCCCCTGCCTTTTTAACTGCCTGTTGTTGTTGCAGTCACCGGTGATGCTCCAGCAGATCGGGCGTTTTATTCTCCCGGGCTCACCTGCTGCACCGGAGTTATGGCAGTGGCTGGGCACTGCCGTCGTGCTGGTTATGATCAATGAGGCGGTTGCCCTCGGCCTGAACGCGCTGCGCACCGGCAGGCTGCTCACCGATCGGCGATTGCACCTGATGCTGGTGGTGAGCGCCGTGCTGGCATCGGTTACGCCGTACATCGCCCGCTGGGGTTCAAGCGCGCAGGTGGCCGCGCTGCCGCCGGTTGCGCGGGAGGCAGCGGCCATTGCCGCCGCCATGCTTTCCCAGGCGGGACTGTGGGCACAGATCTTTCTGCTCACCGGGCTGATCATGGACGCCCTCAACGCCAAACATCCCCTGTGGTACTGGGGGTCGGGCCATTTCAGCGGCGGATTCATCAAAGGCGCCGTCTACAGCCTGGTGTTCATGGGGCTGGTCCATGCCATTGCCGGTCTCATCGCCCTTCCCTCGGCGCGGGCATTGCTCGCTGCCTATCCGCCGCTCAGCGCATGCATCTTCGGCGCAGCGGCCTTTCCCCTGCTCAAGACCATCATCGAGAGCTTTGACGGCGACAATCATTTTTTTCAGCGCCTGCATACCAGCTATGCTGATTCCACCTGCTACCTGCGCGGCGCGGCGGTCGGCGCCGCGGTGGCCTTCGCCCTGCAGTCCGGGGTGCCGGCGGCGGGCGGGGGGGGCCGGTGGCTGTATGGATTTGCCGTTGGGGCGGGCGCGTATGCGCTGGTCGACCTGCTGCGCGACGCCCTGCATATGACCGTCCTTAAAAAGCGCCTCCGGCTGCAGTCATGGCGGGTCTACGCGGTGGAGGCGGCGCTCGGCGGGCTGGCCGGCGGGGCGCTCGCCTGGTACGTGGATCTGCTGCAGGCGGAGGTGATCACGGCAAAATTTAAAAACTATGCCGCGCTCCTGTACGTCGCCCAGGGGATACCGGTGAAGGAGTACGTGGTGTACCCGCTGTTCAGCAAGTGGGGCGCCATGAACCTGGGCATGGTTGACGGCGGGGTCAGCCTGCTCTTCAAGGAAACGTTATCCGGGGTGATCAACTGGTCGATTGCCGCGCCCCTGTTCAGCGTCAACCTGGTGCTGCTCAATGCGCTGCTCAAGCGCAGCGCCGCCCCCCTGCGCCACCTCTTTACCCGGGGCGGCCTGGTGGAGGTGGCCGAGCAGGCCTTCCGGGTGCAGCGCTGGGGGCTGTGGATGGCCCCGATCATCTATTCATTCCTGCGCATGGCGCCCGATCCCACCTGGTATAACCAGGACGGGGCCATCCGCACGGCGGTTGCCACGGTCAAGGGATTTGCCGCGTCACCCGAGGCCTTCCGCGCCTGGAGCCTGCAGACCTTTGTCAACCTGCTCGCCTTCGACTGGCTGCGCATCGCCATCTTTATCGATCATATGGGTCTGCGGGTGGCAACGCTGGTGAACCTCTCCTTTGTGGGGGTTGATATCGTCGACGAGAAGACGGCCCGCTTTCTGGGACATTCGGCGCGGACGCGGGTGATTGCCGAGGGGCTGCGGCGTTTTGTCACCTGGGCCCCGCTGCTCCTCCCGTTCTATCTTCCCCGGGGAGGCGACTGGGACTATGCCTGGAACCAGGCGGCGGCCATGAGCGCCGCCCATAACGGGCAGCTGCTGTCGCCGGGGCTGGTGGCGACCTCCTTTCTTGTTGTTGCCTTTGTATCGGGTGCGGTCATGGCCGGCCGCCGCACCCGTGAAGCGCGGGGCGGCATCAGCCGGGGCGCCGCGGCAGTCAGCCCCGCCGCTTCGGCGTTGACGCATGATCCGCTGGTTATCGGCAACGGCCTGTACACCCTGACCGTCACTCCCGATGGGAGAGGTTGGAGCAGGGTGTTCAGCTCGGTGAGCCATGGCCGGGAGCTTGATCTTACCCGCCGATCGCCGGACCCGGTCGATCCCTGCGGCAAGTTCATCTTCCTGGCCGATGCCGAGATGCCTGACGATGCGCCGGACCGCGTCTGGTCGCTCTGCTCCCAGCCGGCGCTGCGGAGCGGCCAGGAGCACGCGGTGGTGAAGCGCGACCGGGAATCGCTGGAGATGCGAAGCGCCTTTAACGGCATCCGGGCCGAAGCCGTGGTGCGCATTGATCCCTATCTCCCGCTGGAGCTGTGGACGGTTCGCCTGTTCAACGGCGAGGGGCGAGGCCGCACCATCGACCTGACCAGCTACCGGGAGTTTGTGCTCAACGCGCCTGACGCCTACCTGCGCCATTTTGACTATAACAGCCTTCATATCGGCACCTGGTTTGTCCCGTCGCTGTCCGCGATCATTGCGCAAAACCGCCTGCTCAAGAACAGCGCCGGCGGACGGTCGGCGGGTCGGCTGTCGCCCGAGGTGGCGTTTCACGCGGTGGGCGCGGGGAATGGCGCGCCGGTGCGGCTCACCGGCTACGAGGATTCGCGCGCATACTTCATCGGCGGCGCCACGCTGCGAAGGCCGCAGGGGCTGGCGCGGAGCCTGCGCGACCCGGCGGATGAGGGCCTGCTCTATACCTTTGATCCCTGCGCCTGCCTGCGCCTGCGGGTCAGCCTTCCTCCCGGCGGCACGGCAGAGCTTGTGTTCGCCGACGGCTATGCGGAAAGCATGTCACGGGCGGCTGAAATGATCAGCAGCGCGCTCCGCATGCCGGCGGCAGCGCCTGCGTCGCTGCCGGCCGTCCTGGCCAAAAAGCGGGTGCTGCACGGTTTCGCCGCGCCGGAAAGACGCGATGATGCGGCGGCAAGCCCGCGGGCGCATCTGGTCGCCGGATCCCGTTTTTCCTTTTCGGCTGACGGCACCGAACTCCGGACGGGATGGAATGCAGGCCGGCCATGGGCCCATGTGCTTGCCAACCAGTGCGGCTACGGCGCCGTGGTTACCAATCAGGGAGACATCTTTTCGTTCATGGGGAATGCCCAGCAGAACGGCCTCACGCCCTTCTCGACCATTTCCCTGCCGGTGCAGGTTCCCGGTCAGGCCCTCTACGTGCATGACATCTCCTCCGGCGACGATGACTCAATGTTTGTGCCGTTCAACCGGACCGGCGAGTCCGCCGCGGTCACCTACGGCCGGGGCTATGCCGTTTTCCGCAGCAGCGGCCGGGATGCGGATATGGAGCTTACCATAAGCATACTTCCCGATGAGCCTGCCGAGGTGCGGGTGCTGCGCATCAGCAACCGGACCGGGGTTCCCCGCACCTACCGGATCGTGCCCTACCTGCAGATGGTGCTCGGGGAAATCCCCGGCGATACCCGGGGTGCGATCAAGACATGCTATGATGCAGACCTGCAGGCGCTCTTCTTTACCAATGACCGCAACGATTTCCAGCGGGGCTGCGCCTTTGTGGCCACCGGGCTTGAGGTGCAGGCGTACGAGACGGTGCGATCACGCTTTATCGGCGGTCCGGGACGCGATCTGACCCGCCCGTACATGGTTGAGCACGGCCGTGCCGACGAGACCATGCCTGATGACGGCTATGCCGTTGCCGGCTTTGTGGGCGCCCTTACCGTGCCGGCGCACGGCCACGCCACGGCGGTGCTGATCGTTGGCTGCTGCCCCGACCGGGTGCAGGCGGAACGGATTATCCGCAGCTACTGCGACCGGCAGGCATCGCAATCGGTTCAGGCGAACACAAATCAGTGGTGGTCCGACATGCTGTCGGTCCTGCGCATCGAGACCACCGACCCGGCATTCGACCGGCTGGTGAATGAGTGGCTGCCCTACCAGGTGCTGGCGGCGCACCTCTGGGGGCGAACCGGACCCAACCAGCGCAGCGGCGCCTACGGGTTCCGCGATCAGCTGCAGAGCGCGCTCCCGCTGCTTTACCTGCATCCGGAGATCTCGCGCGAGCACATCCTCCTGCACAGCGCGCAGCAGTTTTACCAGGGCGACGTGATGCAGTGGTGGCACCAGAGCCGGGAAGGCAGGACCGGCCTGGGGGTGCGCAACCGCACCGCCGATCCCCACCTGTGGCTGCCCTATCTGGTCTACCGTTATGTTGACGCGACCGGCGATCTTTCCATTCTCCAGGAGCAGGTGCGTTTTCTGGAAGGCATGCCCATTCCCCGGCGCGCCGACGGCATCGCCTTTGCGCCGCGGCGGTCGCGCGACAGCGCCTCCCTGTACCGCCATTGCATGCGGGCGCTTGACCTGACCCTCCGGCGGTTCGGCGCTCGCGGGCTGCCGCTTATGCTGAACGGTGACTGGAATGACGGGCTCAATCAGGTGGGCCGGCGGGGCAGGGGAGAGAGCACCTGGCTGGGTTTCTTCCTCTATGACATACTCACCCATTTTTCGCGTTTTATCGACCTGATGGACGGTCATGCCGCAAAAGAGCGGTACGGAGAGCATGCCGCGCGGCTGAAGAAATCGCTCAATCAGCTCATGCGCGACGGCCGGTACCCCCGCGCCATCGACGATGACGGCACCCCCCTCTTCTTCAGCGACGCGCTGAGCGCGGCATGGCCGGTGATTTCAGGCGTGGCCGATTTTGCCCGGGGCGCCCGCAATCTCGAGATGACCCTTCAAGACCTGGAAGTTGACCACCTGGTGCGCCTGCTGTATCCCCCCTTTGAAGAGGGCGGGGCGATCAATCCGGGGAAGATTGCAGACTATCCCCCCGGGGTGCGGGAAAACGGCGGGCAGTATTCGCACGGGGCGTCATGGCTGGTGGACGCGCTGGTGCGTCTTGCCGAAATGGCCGCGGAGGCCGGCGACCGTGAGCGCGAGCAGCGCTACCGGGGGAAGGCGGTTGACCTGTGGATGAAAATATCTCCCATTGCCCATACCACGGCCGATGTGATAGATTGTTACGGCATGCCGCCCCATCAGCAGCCCGCCGACATTTACTGCGGCTACGGCTATGACGGCAGGGGCGGATGGAGCTGGTACACCGGCGCCGCGGCGCGCATGCTCTGGGGCGCCTACGCGCTGCTCGGCCTCAAGATGAAAGACGGGACGCTCGCCATTCCCGACAACCTCTTTGAGCCGCGGGGAACGCTGCAGGTGAAGCGGCTGATCCATAAGGGGGCGGAATGCGTGGCCGGGTCCGTGGAAAGCGTCCAGGCCGAACGGGGCCCAGGCACGGTCCTGCCGCTTCGTTCAAAAAAGCAATAACCCTTTATCGCTGAGGAACTGCCCATGACCATGACCAGCAGACGGATCACTGACCGATGCTTCATCACCGGACTGGTGAAAAAAACATCATCGCTTGCGATCCTGCTTCTTATCTGCGCCTTCGGCGACGGCGGGGCGACGGCGCAAACCGATGCGGCGTTCAGCCTGGATGCGGTGGCGCAGCAGGCCCGCGCCCTTTCGCAGGTCCCCTTCAAGGATCCGAAGGGAGAGGTCCCCGGCTGGCTGCTGAAAATCACCTACGATCAGATGCGCGATATCCGGTTCAAACCGGCCAAGTCGTACTGGAGAAATGACGGGCTTCCCTTTGAGCTGCAGTTTTTCCACCCCGGCCTGTACGTTGACCGGACGGTGAAGATTCATGAAGTGACCGACAAGGGCGTGCGCCCGATTGCCTTTTCGACCGATCTGTTTGTGTATGAAAAGAGCGCCGCGGAGCTCAAGGCCAAAATCCCGTCCAACCTGGGTTTCGCGGGATTCCGCATCCACTATCCCATCAACACCCTGGCCTATAAGGATGAGGTGGCGGTTTTTCTGGGGGCCAGCTACTTCCGGGCGGTCGCCCAGGGGATGCAGTACGGCCTCTCGGCGCGCGGCCTGGCGGTTGATACCGCCCAGCCCTCAGGAGAGGAATTTCCCTATTTCCGCGAGTTCTGGATCAAGCGGCCGGGCCCGCAGGACACCCATATCACCGTGTACGCGTTGCTTGACGGCCCCCGCGTCACCGGGGCGTATTCGTTCGTGATTATTCCGGGCAAGGAAACAGTGATGGAAGTTGCCTGCACCCTGTTTCTGCGCAAGGGGGTTGACAAGCTCGGCCTGGCGCCCATGACCAGCATGTTCTTCTACGGAGAAAATACCAACCAGCGCCCCAAGGACCTGTTCCGTCCGGAAATTCATGATTCCGACGGCCTGATGATCAACCTTGAGAGCGGTGAATGGATCTGGCGTCCTCTTTTTAATCCTCACGGGGTATGGGTGAACGCCTTCCAGGCGGAAAACCCCCATGGCTTCGGGCTGATGCAGCGGGACTTGAATTTCGATCACTACCAGGACCTGGAGGCACGCTATGACTACCGGCCCAGCCTCTGGTGCACCCCGACGGGAAAATGGGGCAAGGGCTGGGTTGAGCTGGTGCAGATCCCGGTCGATGACGAGATTTACGATAACATCGTTGCCTACTGGCGGCCGGCATCGGCGCCGGCAGGTGAGCCGCTGTCCTACGCGTATACCTTGAGCTGGCACTATCCCGATGAGCGGCGGCCGCCGGCGGGCAGGGTGGTTGCCACCCGGACCGAATTGGCGAAACAGCCCGGGGTCAAGAAATGTGTTGTTGATTTCGAGGGAGGCGATCTCAAGGACCTGGCTGCCGGGATGGGTGTTGAGGGGGTAGTGGAGATCGGCCCCGGCGCCAAACTGCTGGAGCAGCAGGTGTATAAAAATACCATCACCGGCGGCTGGCGGCTGGTGTTCCACTTCCAGCCTGATACGCCGCTGGATGAGCAGGGCAAGCTGAAACCGCTGGTTGAAATGCGCGCCTTCCTGAGGCACGGCGCCGACGTGCTGACCGAAACCTGGAGCTATGCCGTCGCCCTGTGATAAAGGGAGATGATTTTATATGCATGCAACTGCAGGGGCGACCGGCCGGTCGCCCTTGCCTTTTTCGTGCGTGGTCCCTTACCTGCACTTCCTGTCTGACATTTCATTTGACAAAACATCCCAAAATTCTTATGTGTCTTGTTGCCGTTTGCCTACAATACCCAATGCTGACACTATGCCTGAGACAATGAAGCACAAGAAGGATGCAAAAGTATATTTTATCGGGGCGGGGCCGGGTGACCCGGAGCTCCTGACCCTGAAGGGGAGACGCCTTATCAGGACGGCGGATGTGCTTATCTATGCCGGGTCCCTGGTCAATCCCCGCATCCTGTCTTTGAAGAAGAAAGGCGCCGCCACGTACGACAGCGCCTCCATGAGCCTTCAGGAGATGGTGGCGCTGATGACGCGGGAATCGGCGCGGGGAAGGATGATCGCCCGCATCCATTCCGGCGATCCCGCCATGTACGGCGCCATCCGCGAGCAGATGCTCTGCCTCGACCGAAAGCGCATTTCCTGCGAGGTCGTGCCGGGCGTGAGCTCGGTTTTTGCGGCGGCGGCTGCACTGAAAAAAGAGCTTACCGTCCCGGAACTGGCGCAGACGGTGATCCTCACCCGCGCGAGCGGGCGGACGAAGGTGCCGGGGCGTGAATCGTTGCGCACACTCGCCCGGTCGCAGTCGACCATGGTTATTTTCCTGAGCGTCGATCAGATTGACCGGGTGGTTGAAGAGCTGCGCACCTCCTATCCGGCAAACACACCGGCAGCGGTGGTGCACCGGGCGAGCTGGCCGGACGAAAAGATCATCAGGGGGACGCTGGCCACCATCGCTTCCCGGGTGAAGGCCGCGGCCATCAGGCGCCAGGCGCTTATATTGGTCGGGGAAGCAATCGGTGAGAGCGCAGCAGCCAAACCGTCGAAGCTCTATGACGAGACGTTTACCCATGGCTTCAGACATGGCAGTGACCGCAGGCGAAACACTACGGCGGTACTGGCGCTGACGGGGCAGGGCGCTGAGCTGGGCAGGGTCATCGCGCGGCGGCTGCCGGGCGCACACCTCTATGTGCCGGGGAAGCTGCGCATGAAGGGGCCAGGGGTGCGGGGTTTTGATCAGGACCTGCCCACGGTGTTTGCCGGGCTGATACATGAGTACTGCGGGATCATCTGCATCATGGCTGCCGGGATTGTGGTGCGGACGCTCAGTCCGCTTCTCACCCGCAAGGACCGTGATCCGGCGGTGGTGGTGGTTGATGAAAAGGGACGGTTCGCCATAAGCCTGGTATCCGGCCATATGGGCGGGGCCAATGAACTGGCCGTGCGGGTTGCCGCCATTACCGGCGGAGAGCCGGTGATAACCACCGCGACCGATGTGCAGGGGGTGTTCGCCCTCGACCTTCTGGCAAAGCGGCTCAGGTGCAGGGAACTGGACTTCGAGATGCTCAAGCGCTGCAGCTATGACCTGCTGCACGGAGAGAAAGTGGGCTTATACCCCGCGCAGCTGCAATCAATGATACCTGCGGGAGAGCGGCGCGGCATCACATTTTACAACTCCATCCAACGTCTGCGTTCCTCGGATTGCCGCTGCAAGGTGGTGGTGAGTCACCGGGAGCTTATCCCCGCCGGGCGGGGTAAAAAAAACAGCGGGGGTATCCATCTTCGTCCCGGCAACCTGGTGATCGGTATCGGCTGCAACCGCGATACTCCGCGCCACGAGATTGAGCAGGCGGTGACAGCGTGCCTGGAGAGTGCAGGGGGTTCGCTCCAATCGGTAGCGCGGGTGGCAACCGTTTCCAACAAGGCATCTGAAAAAGGGCTTCTCTCGTTTGTCCGCAGGCACGGTCTTGCGCTGGATCTGTTCCCGCCGGCGCGGCTTAACCGGGTTGCCTGCCCCACGCCGCCCTCACGTCATGTGATGAACGCGGTGGGGAGCGGGGGGGTATGTGAACCGGCGGCGCTGCTGAGCGCGGGGGTCAAGCGATTGCTGTGTCCCAAGCAAAAGAAGGGCAATGTGACCGTGGCCATCGCCGAAATTCCGCTTAAGCGGCTGTGGGAAGAGGGGAGAGGCGGGGAGGTAAAAAAATTAAGGGATAATGGAGTGTTGGACGAAAAAGATGAACGTTGAACATCGAACGTCCAACATCCAACATCCAATCAAAGGGACGACCGTTACTTTTCAAATACAAGTGACAATTGACTCATGACAATTGACAACCTGCAACCCGCAACTGACCTATGACGCAACGCAAACCACGCCCGTCACCTGTCAACCGTAAACTGAAAACTGCAAAACCTCCTCAGGGCATCCTCTTCCTCGTAGGCATCGGGCCCGGTGATCACCGGGACATGACTGCCCGCGCCATCGCGGTGCTGCGAAACTGCGACATCGTCGTGGGCTACAGCCGCTACATTGACCTGGTGCAGCCTTTCATCGAGGGGAAGCCGGTGATTGCTTCAGGCATGACCAGGGAGATCGAGCGCTGCTCCCGGGCAATTGCCGCTGCCGGCCGCGGGAATAAGGTGGCACTCATATCCAGCGGGGATGCCGGAGTGTACGGCATGGCGGGCCTTGCATTGCAGATAGTTGATAAAAAGAAGCTGTGGAACAAGCTTGCGGTGGAGGTGGTTGCGGGGGTGCCGGTTGTCAACGCTGCTGCGGCACGGTTGGGCGCTCCGCTGATGAATGACTACGCGGTGCTTTCCTTGAGCGACCTCCTGACCCCCTGGGAGGTGATTGTGCAGCGGCTTACCCACGCGGCGCAGTCCGACATGGTCATCTGCCTCTACAATCCCAAAAGCGCCAAAAGAAGCCGGCAGATAAAAGAGGCGCAGTCACTCCTGCTTCACTACCGGCATAGGAATACCCTGGTGGGCATAGCGCGGAATGTGGGCAGGCAGGGGGAAATGATCACCGTTACCACCCTGGGTCAATTGCTCCGCCACAAGATTAATATGCTCACCGTGCTGATCATCGGCAACAGCTCAACCACCTTGTGTGCCGGCGCCATGGTCACCCCGAGAGGCTACAAAGTATAAGGGCCTCTATAGACGAGGGTCACATCTTTTACCTTGTAACTATTCGGGAGAATGACGAGAGTCCAATTCCTGTCATTTCCAAGGAGTTGCGCAGCGGCGACTGAGAAATCTTTAAAATTATCATAGAAGATTTCTCACCTTCGTTCGAAATGAGACTCTTTATTAAAAGCAAGTTCTGTGGAGAGCCGTGCTTCGTCATGGCTGCATTACAATTCCAAAGTACTTTTCCGCGTTAATTCCCGAAGATTTCTTCCCAGGTGAAATGGCTTGGCGCTGTGCGATACGAAGGCACGGCGCCTTGCGCGGTTGCCAGCCACATTTCAAGGGTGTCCGGAATAAAGCCCACCATGTAAACGGTATTGAATGGCCGTTCGTCCATGACCACGTTGCGTTCGATTTGAAAGGCGCGCTCCATGTCCAGCACCGGGGTGGCATTGAGGTCGTCCACCATGGATTCGTACCGCCGGCATTCTATGGGATCGGCGAGCTTGCGGTGGTGGTTGGTGACCGCCAGATAATAGTTTGCGCGCAGCTCCGGGTCGTCATCACCGTTTTCGGCGGTGGTTCGCAGGGCGGTGCCCCGGTTGCTGCATTCAAGGATGGCGGCAGGGGGATAGAGTCCTCTGCCGCCGCCCCGGGCGGGAGAAAAGAGGTGAATGTCAAATGATCCGGCGATGTTTATGAGTCCCAGCTTTGTCCGGAAGCCCCCGATGGGGTCGGGGAATAAAAGAGAGGGGGAGTTTTCAACAACCTGACGCAGGGCAAAGGCGGTTGAGGTGTAGTAGAAGGGAATCCCGATATAAATCCCTCCTACATTAAAGAACAGCTGGTTTAAGCTTGGCTGCTCGTTTCCCACGTTGAGCCCGGCCCCGATCCCGTTCTCATTCATCCCGGTCAAGCATCCCAGGTATCCCGGCCAGGCAATGGAGACCCAACTTTTCTCCCGGGTTGCGGATTCCCGGTGTTCATAGGCGATGATCAGGGTGCTTGCCTCGAGCAGGTCTCCCGGGTCCCTGAAATCGAGATTGCGGGCGAAAATCAGCTTGCCGTCGGCCGTTCCTTCACCCCACCCGGAGATGGATGAGCACAGCACCGGTTGCCCGCCGAAAAACCCCTCGGAACTGAAGGGCAGGCGGTAGATTTCCGGTATCATATTGAAGGCAAGCAGGTCCACCGGCTCGAAGTAGTCGTCAATGGTTTCGCTGTACAGACCTTCCTTGCCGAGAGCATCGACCATGCCGTCATACACGCCCTGCATTTCCTGCCGGTAGGCCTGGGGAACCCTGGTGTACCACTTGAGCAGGTTTCTGGTCCGCCAGTATTGTTGCCGGTCCAGCAGCCTTCCCAGCATGTACTCTTCGAGCATGGCAACAATCTCCGGGGCGAGGAGAGAGCCGTGGGCATATCCCATTTCATAGTGGGTTCCCCACACCCGCAATACCGGCTTGCCCTTGATGGAGGTCAGTTCTCCTTTCACCTGCCCGGTCTGGGCATGAACGGCGGCAGACAGGCAGAAGGCCAGCAGTATGCCGATCACGAGTAATAATTTTTTCATAGCGCATCCCTCCCGTAATGATGAGATGTTTATAACTGCGTTCAGTGCATTAGGGGCGTATGGCAGTGCGCCCCTACAGGACAAACAATTTCTGCACCAACGTCTGCCTCATTGCTTCCATGAAGCGCCTGGTTACAACTGACTGGTGCTGAAAAGCAGCGTGCCCACCAGGGTGGTGATCACCCCGAAAAGTGCCAGGGCTCCAAGGTTGATCCAGAGGGGAAAGGCGGCGGTGTTCACCAGGCAGTAGCGCAGGGCATCCACCCCGTAGGTGAGCGGATCGAAATAGGTCATCCACCTGAGCCACGCCGGCAGGCGGTCGAGCGGGAAAAATGCCCCCGACAGGAAGAAAACCGGCATTATTACGAAATTCATGATCAGGGAAAAGCCGTGAAAGTCCTTCATGCGGCTGGAAAAGGCAATGCCCAGCAGCACAAACCCCACCGAGATCAGCACCATGATCGCGAGGACCAGCGCCAGTTTCAGCGGGCCGGGGAATGGAATGCCCAGGGCGAAGCAGACCGCAAGGAACAGCAGCGCCTGGGCCATGGCGGTGGTTACCCCGCCCAGCGCCTTGCCCAGAATGATCGATGTCCGCGAGATGGGCGCGACCAGGATTTCCTTGAGGAAGCCGAACTGCCGGTCCCAGATGATCATGATGCCGAACGAGATGGAGGAAAAGAGCAGCACCATGCCGATCATCCCCGGTGCCAGAAATTCGCTGTACTTTAAGTCGCCCATGGCGAACACCGGATTGAGGCCGCTGCCGATGATAATCAGGATCAGCGAGGGAAAGGCGAGGCTTCCGATGATCCTGCTTTTCGAGCGCAGGAAGCGCTTGACTTCCCTCAGCCAGAGTATGTAGACCGCGTCCAGATTCATCGCTCCCTGCTCCTTCGTCTGATCCGGATATCCTCCGCCCAGCTTGATTCCTCCTCCCGCATGGTTTTTCCGGTGAAATGCAAGAAGACATCCTCCAGGGTGGGCTTGTGGATGGTGACGGATTCAATGTTGATGGACTGCGCCTGCGCGATGCTCATGAGGGTGGAAATTTTCTGGTCCGCCCCCTCGACGGTGAGCTGAATAATGCCGTTGTGCCGGCTGACGGTTTTGATCCACGGCTCCGCCGGGTGAAAGTCGTCCTCGGTCTTCATCGAGATGACTTCGCCGCCCACCTGCCGCTTGAGCTGCGCCGGGGTATCGATGGCGGCTATCCGGCCCCGGTCGATGATGGCCACCCGGTTGCAGAGGGAGTCCGCCTCATCCATGTAATGGGTGGTGAGAATAATGGTGATGGAGGTGGTTTGATTCAGCTTACGTATGTATTCCCAGATGTGCCGCCTGGTCTGGGGATCCAGCCCCAGGGTGGGCTCATCCAGGAACAGCACCCGGGGCTGGTGCAGCAGGCCGCGGGCGATCTCCAGCCGCCGCTTCATGCCGCCGGAGAAGTTCTTCACCATCACGCCCTTTTTGTCGGTCAGCTCAACCAGGGCGAGGAGTTCATCCATCTTCTCCTTCCGGGCATCCCGCCCGATGTGGTAGAGCCGCCCGTGCAGGTCAAGGTTTTCCACGGCGGTGAGCTGGTCGTCCAGGCTGGGATCCTGGAAGACAATGCCGATGCTCCGGCGCACCGCGTCCTTGTCCCTCCGCACGTCATGGCCGCACACGGTGGCGGTGCCGGAGGTGGGCTTGAGCAGGGTGCAGAGGATGTTTAGCATGGTGGTTTTGCCCGCCCCGTTGGGACCGAGCAGGCCGAAGATTTCCCCCTGATTGATGGCAAGAGTGACGCCGTCCACCGCCTTGACGTCCTTGAAGTATTTTTTCAGATCGTGCAGCTCGATGACCGGGGTATTCATGCGGGTGCCATTGGATAAGGTCCATGATGAGCGGCTTGCCATGGAGGATGGCGGGCCACGCTCAGCCGTGGTCGCCGATCACAATCAGACGCGACGGAGCGCGTCCCTCCACCTACTTTTATATAATGAGAGAGGCTAACACAGGAGAGGGTAAAGCTTCAAGCAAAAAGAACAACCGGTCTTGACAATGCCATGTGGTTAGTGTAAGAACAGTTAGCGTACGAATGAATTTATTTCCATGATCAAGCCGGGCGGCATGCACTGCTGCCGAAAAGGAGGAATGCCATGTTTGGGAGAACAAATTGCAGCCGGATGAGGACGAAAGCATCGCGGGCGGCACACGCGCTCGCGGCGGCAGCTCTGTGCGTCTGCCTGGCGGCGATGCCGCGGCCGGCGTTCGCTCAGGAGGAGCAGGCGCCGGAGCCCGAGCTTATCCGGGTTGAGGGGAATACCATCAAACTTACCCTGCAGAGCGTCATGTTCCTGGCGCTGAAGAACAATCTGCAGATTGCCTTTCAGAGCCTGACGCCGGACATTACCGAGACCAACATCATGCGTGAGGAGTCGGTGTATGATCCTGACTTTTCGCTCCAGTACGGCAAGAGCCGGAGCGTGACCCAGACCGGCAACTATTTGACCGGCGCCGGCGCTGACAGCGTCTATCAGCAGGCCTGGGACCTGAAGATGGGCGTGATGAAGCAGTTTGTGACCGGCACGTCTGCAGAACTCAAGTGGAACGCCACTGATTCGAAGACCGATTTTACCTTTCAGCAGCTGGTGCCCCAGTACAAGTCCGACCTCACCCTCAATCTCACCCAGCCGCTGCTCAAGGACTTCGGCATCGAGATCGGCAAGAGCATGATCAGAATTGCCAATCTGAACTTTGAGATCTCGCAGTACGAGTTTAAAAACCAGGTAATGGAGATTCTCAACAGGATTGAAAAATCCTACTGGGCGCTCTATTTCCAGATAAAGGACTATGAGGCGCGCGAGAAGTCGCTCAAGGCCGCCGAGGACCTGCTGCGGGAATTTAAAATCAGGATCGATGCCGGCACCCTTGCCCCCATCGAAATTTACCAGGCCGAGGCCGAAGTCGCGGAACGGAAGCAGGACCTGATCGTGGCGGCAGACCTGGTCAAGGACACCGAGGACAGCCTGAAGACCTCCTTGAATTTTTATGACAAGAAAGAGTACTGGGATGTGCAGATTATTCCCGCGGACGACCCGCGTTCCGGACCGGTTACCGTCGACCTGGATCAAAGCCTGCAGGAGGCATTCACCTACCGTCCCGACTATATTCAGGCCAAGATGGACATCGAGGCGCGCAACATCATGGTCAAATACACCAAGAACCAGACGCTTCCCCGGGTTGACCTGTTCGGCACGCTCGGGACCATGGGCCTTGCCGGACGCGGTAACCCCGATGCCGCCAGTTTCGGCGGAGGAAGCTGGTTCGGCGGCAACAAGAACCTTGCCGACACCCACTGGAATGATGTGGCGGACAGCATGGCTTCGGGCGATTACTATAATTATGCCGCCGGCGTGAAGATTCAGTTTCCCTTCGGCAACCGCTTTGCCAAGAGCCAGTATTCCCTTGCCAAGATTGAGTCCGCCCAGGCTGCGACCTTCTTAAAGGAAGTGGAAAACAACGTGATCAACGATGTGCGGGGGGCGGTGCGCCAGATCGATACCGACATCAAGCGGATCGAGGCGGCCCGCGCCACCATGCGGCTGGCTGACGAGCGGCTTAAGGCGGAGCAGAAAAAGTACGCGGTGGGCCTCTCCACCACCCATGATCTGCTGGAGTTTCAGGACGAGCTGGCCAAGGCCGAGAGCAGATACGCGTTTGCCAAGGCTTCATACGAGCAGAACCTAGCCGATCTCGCCCGGGTCAAGGGCATGCTGCTCGAAACATTTAATATCAGCATAGATTGATGCGCATGGCCACGCCGGTTAAAAAATCCCAGAGAATCATCGAATTTGACAGAACCGATCAGCTCATGGCCAGGCTCCACCGGTCATTGCGCAGGAACTATGACCGGCAGCTGAAAAGCTTCGGTCTGACCCCCTGTCAGTTCGAGGTGCTCATGACCCTCTGGTCGGAGGACGGCATCGTGCTCGGCGAACTGCGGCGACGGGTGTCAAGGGACGGCCCGACCATCACCGGGGTGGTTGACCGGATGGAGAAAAAAATGCTGGTGAAGCGGATGCGCGACCCTCATGACCGCCGGGTGGTGAAGGTGCATCTCACCTCCACGGGAAAAAACCTGAAGGGGGATCTCGAACGAACCAAGAAGCGGATCATGGAAAAAATCACCAGGAGCCTTTCCCTGAAGGACATGAACGCGCTGGTCTCGCTGATGGAAAAAATGATGCGCAATGTGGAGCGGGAGGGGTTTGTGCATTAGCCGGTGAAGGGGGGACTTCACATCCGAAATCCGAAGCGCGTCATCCCAGCCAAATATACTTGAAATTTCCCCTCACCCCATCCCTCTCCCCAGCGAGACTGTGTCGTAATCTCTGTTTTGTCATTTCGAGGGAATCCGAGAAATCTTCTACCATAATAAAATGAATTATATAAGATTCCTCACATTCGTTCAGAATGACAACACCCCCTCTTACGACACAGTCTCAGCGGGGAGAGGGAGTAGATACATTCCCTCCTCCCGGTAAGGCCAGTGTCGTGTCCCAGAATTTTATTACCTGATTGACCACGACATGCCCCGTCGTTGAGAGCCCTGCGCGTGCGCTCAGGATAAACTCAGCGCGGCAATCTCGTTTTTGGATATACATGAATGAGACGGCACCTTGATTTTCTGGAGGAACGCCGTCCGGCGCGATGCATTCGCGGCTGAGAGCCGCTCCTGCAGGCCAGCATGTTTTCTTGAGACATTCTCCAGCCCGCGGCTGATACATGCGCAGATGCGATCTTGTAAGCATGGTATTGTGGAACATGTCATGCTGCGGCTCGACCGCAGAATCCAGTGTGTTGGATCCTGCGATCAAGTCGCAAGGATGACTGGTGATGGAGGGCCATGCTCGGTCATGGTCGCAAACAATGCTCGGGCGCGACGGAGCGCGTCCCTCCGTCTGTTTTGAGAAAAGATTGAGCGACTGCACACAATTAACTCGGCATAAAGGCATTCCATGAGAACGAAACTGATTGTGGCGATGGTGATAGGTATCGTAGTGGCGGTGGCGCTGTTCATGCGGGGTGAGAAAAACCCCACGACCGCCACCGTCCCGGGCACGGCGGAGAAGGAGAAGAATTTCCCGGTCGAGATTACCAAACCGGCGTTCGAGGATGTTGAGCACACCTTGGATGCGGTGGGAAGCTTCTTCCCCGAGGACGAGGTGACCGTCGGTTCGGAAGTGGACGGCATTATTAAAAGGCTGCTGGTGGATGAGGGCTCCGCGGTCAAGCAGGCAGACCTGCTGCTGGAGATTGACGACGAGAAGCTCCGCCTGGAGGTCGCGGAAAGTGAGGCCATGCTCAAGGAAGGCCGCGCCAGGTATGAGCACTCCCAGGCAACCCTGAAGCGCATGACCAGCCTTTTCGATCAGGGTGTCATCGGCCAGCAGGAGCTTGATGACGCCAAGAACCAGGAGCTGATGAACCAGGCGGCGGTGGAGAACACCCAGGCCAAGCTGTCCCGGTTTAAAAAGGAGCTGGGCGACACCAGGGTGCTTGCGCCCATGGACGGCGTGATCAGCGAGCGGCTGGTGTCGGCAGGCGAGTACGTAAAGATAGGGGCGTCACTGTTCAAGATCGTTGACGCCAATCCGCTCAAGCTGGCCTTCACCCTGCCGGAAAAAAATGCCGGTGAGATCAAAACCGGGCAAAAGGTCCAGGTGACCACCCGGGTCTATGCCGGTGAGCGGTTTGAGGGGGAAATTTATTTTATCAATCCCAAGGTGGAAGCGGAAACCCGCACCATTGAAGTGAAGGCCTGGGTGGATAACAGCGAGTACAAGCTGCGCCCCGGCTACTTTGTGGATGTGAAGGTCCTCCTGGGCCGGCAGAAATCCCTGGTGCTTCCCGAGAGCGCGGTGCTGGTGCGGGAAGGCAGCGTCGTGGTCATGGCGGTGGTGGACGGCATCATAGCATACAAGCGGGTTACGTCCGGCGTGCGCTTCGGCGGCAAGGTGGAAATCCTTGAGGGGGTTACGCCGGAGGACAGCATCGTCGTTTCCGGCCGGAGCGAAATAACCGAGGGGACCAAAGTTACCGTCGTTTCCCCGGCGGCATAGGAGGACAGGGTGTTTTTATCCGATATTTCCATACGCAGGCCGGTATTCGCAACCATGATGGTGGGCAGCCTTGTCCTGTTCGGGCTCATCAGCAGGGAGCGGATGGGGGTGGCCCTTTACCCGGAAGTTGATTTTCCCAACGTGACCATCACCACCACCCTCCAGGGGGCGAGCCCCGAGGTGATCGAGACGGAGCTGACCGATCCCATTGAAGACGCCATCAGCTCGGTGGAAGGCATCAA
>CAZWCD010000022.1:18108-29164 GCA_964632275.1 uncultured Thermodesulfobacteriota bacterium | reverse complement strand
GAGGTGGTGCTCCCTTCGATCTCGCTTACAAAATCGTCCTTTCCCTTTTTCGAGCGGAGCGCGGCAGCGAGTTCGTCCGGATCATGATCGATGAGGATTGAACCATGCTGCAGGAATACCCCGTTCCCCCTTTTTTGGGCGCTGCCGCAGATCTTTTTGCCGTCGACCGTGATTTCATACCAGGAGGGGGCGGAAAAGCAGCTTGCCGACTCATGCTTTGATACGGCAGCGCCCCGGTATTTGTCGCGCAGCGCAACCCATTGGGCGTTGAGGCCAAGATCCGTGAAAAAATTGAGCAGGCACGAGCCGATGGTCATGTATGTTTCGAGCACCGTCGGGCTGAAGGGATGCGCGGCCTCCGGGGCGATGACCGCGTAGGTCAATTCATGATGATGCAGCACCGCCCGGCCGCCGGTCATCCTGCGCACGACGTCAATGCCGCGCCGCCGGCATTCTTCCACATCCACCGCCGCTTCCATCTTCTGGAAATACCCCAGGGATACCGCGGGCGGCTGCCACCCGTACAGGCGAAGGGTGGGCGGCGCAACGCCCTCCCGGCAGCTCAGGAAAATGGCCTCATCGGTGGCCATATTTTCATAGCCGCCGGCAACGGTGGTATCAATGAAACGCCAAGCCTGGTGGTGCAAAGAAGAATCCATACATTCGAAGCGCGAAATTCGAAACAATATCAAAATCCAAATCTCAAATGTTCAAAACCCCCTCACCCTAACCCTCTCCCCCGGTGGGGAGAGGGAACATTTTGTTTGCTCAAGATCCTCAGAGGAAGAACGGATCACTGAACCCCCTCGCCCCTCTGTGGGAGAGGGATGGGGTGAGGGGGATAACAAATGTGTTCTCGACTGCTTATTAAGAACCCTGCCCGGTGAGGACAGGGTTCTTAGGGTTACGCGTATGCTATCGACCTTCCTGCCGGCCAGGTCAGCTTACTTCTTCTTGGCAGGAATGTTGATGCCCAGTCCTTCAACGTCGAGGGCCGCTTCCATCACGCCTTCGGAGAGGGTCGGATGGGCGTGGATGGTCCGGCCGAATTCCTCGACGGTTGCCTCCATCTGGATGCCCAGCACCGCCTCGGCGATGAGCTCGGTGGCCTGCAGGCCGAACATGTGAACGCCCACCACCTCACCGTATTTCGGCTCGGCGATGACCTTGACCATGCCGTTGGTGTCGCCCAGGGTCAAAGCCCTGCCGCTTGCGACCAGGGGAAATCGTCCGATCTTCACCTGCCCGTATTTCTCCTTGGCCTCCTGCTCGGTCAGGCCCACCCCCGCCAGTTCCGGCGTGGTGTAGAGGCAGCGGGGCGCCGCCCGGTAGCTCATCTTTTTGGGAATGCCCAGCGCATTTTCCACCGCACACACGCCCTCGGCGGTTGCGACGTGCGCATACATTAACCCGCCGGTCACATCACCGATGGCATAGATGTTGGGAACGGATGTCTGCATGGCGTTGTTGACAATGATGGCCCCGTCCGCCGCCGTTTTGATGTTAAGCTTTTCGATGCCCAGTCCGTCATAGTACGGCTTCTGCGTGCCGCCGCAGAGGATTTTTTCCGCAGTCACCGTCTTTTCACCGCCGGCGTCCGCATAGGTCAGGCTCAGCTCACTGCCTGCCGCCGCGATCTTCTTGACCTGGGCCTGGGTAACAATGGCGATGCCGTCCTTGATCATCTGATTGGCGTAGCTTTTGACCAGCTCGGCATCCTCACCCCGAAGGATTTGCGGACCGCTCTCCACGATGGTGACCTTGACCCCCATGCTGTGAAAAATCTGGGCAAATTCGACCCCGAAGATGTGGCTTCCCAGGATGATGATGGACTGGGGCAGGGCGGTCAGCTCCAGGGCATCGTCGGTGGTGATCACCCCGGGCAGATTGATTCCCTCGCACGACGGCTTGGCGGGCACCGAGCCGGTGGCAATGATCACCCGGTCGGCCTTGATCTGCTCATTGGTCTCCTTGATTACCACCGTCGAGGCGTCATTCAGGACCGCGGTTCCCTTGATCACCTTGACATTGTTGCTTTTCAGCAGGGAACCCACGCCGACCACCAGCCGCTTGACGATCTTCCCCTTCTGCTGCATGGCCTTGGGGAAGTCGCACTTTGCCTCGCCGGCGCCCACGCCGAAATCCTGGGCGGTTTTCATCTGGGTGATGAAGCGGGCCGACTGTAGCAATGACTTGGTGGGGATGCACCCGCGGTTCAGGCAGGTGCCGCCCAAGTCGCGGTTTTCAATCAGCGTCACCTGGGCGCCGATCTGGGCAGCCCGGATGGCCGCGGGGTAGCCGCCGGGTCCGCCGCCGATCACCACCACGTTGATTGATTTTGCGTCCACCGCCGGGGCGGCAGGTCCGCCCTTCACCGCGGTAATCGGGACAACCTTTTCCGCCGCCGGTGCAGCCGCCGCCGGTGCAGCCGCCGCAGGCGCTGCTGCCGCAGTGGCCGCCGCAGCGGGCTGAGCCCCGCCGGCCGCCACCTTGTCGTATTCCGCCTGGTCGGCGGCGATGAGCCCGATCAGTTCCGCGACCGGGACTTCCGATTCAACCGGGGAAATGATGTGCAGGATGCCGTTCGCGGGCGACTCCACTTCATAAGTAATCTTTTCCGTTTCGACCACCAGCAGGATTTCCTTCTCCTTGACCTGGTCGCCTTCCTTCTTTCTCCACTCGGTAATCTTACCGGTTTCCATGGTAAGGCCCAGTTTGGGCATTGTCAGATTAACGGCCATGTTCTCGATCACTCCTTTCGTTGCTGCTGCATGTATCCTGTCCGGCGCTACGCAAGACAGAGCATGGGGTTTTCAATGAAGAGCTTCAGGGTCTGCATGAAGCGGCCGGCCTCGGCCCCGTCGATGGTCCGGTGATCATAGGTGAGGCCCACGTTCATGATCGGCTTCACCACCACCTGCTTGTTCACCACCCAGGGCTTGTCGATGATGGCGCCCACCGCCAGGATGGCGTTTTCCGGCTGGTTGACAATGGCATAAAACTCTTCCAGCCCGAACATGCCCATGGCTGAGAGGGTAAAGGTGCTTCCCTTCATGTCGTCCGGCGTCAGCTTGCCGCTCCGGCCGCGATCCACCAGCGACGCGCGGTCTTTGGCAATCTCGATGACCGACTTTTTATCGATGTTCCAGATGACCGGAACAATCAGCCCGTCCTTAAGGGACATGGCCATACCCATGTGGATGTCCTTCAGCCAGAGGTCTCCCTCGTCGGTATAGCGGGTGTTGATGACCGGATGGGCCTTGATGGCGCAGGCGGTGATCTTCATCATGATGTCGGTAATGGTCACGCGGACGCCGAACTTCTTTTCCGCGTAGGCCAGCAGCTGCTCCCGGAAGTCCTGGATGGCGGTGGCATCGCAGTTGTTGGACATGTATGCCTGGGCCGCCTGGACCTTGCTCTGGAGCATCTTCTGGGCGATGATCCGGCGCATGCCGGTAAACTTGACCAGCTTGTCGCCTTCCGCCGGCTTCCCCGCGGACTTTGCCACAGCCGGCGCCGCGGCGGCGGGCGCCTGAGCTGCCTTGGCGGAGGCGGCATATGCCTCAATGTCTTCCTTCACGATCCTGCCGCCCGGTCCGGTTCCCCTGACCTGTACGATATCCACGCCCATCTCTTCCGCCATCTTCTTTGCCACCGGGGTGATGGGGATGCGGGTGGACGGGGTGCTTGCCTCGTAGGCCAGGACGTCCTTCTGGATTACCCGTCCGCCCGGACCGGTTCCGGGTATGAGGCCGATGTCCAGGTCCTTTTCCCGCGCCAGCCGCTTTGCCAGGGGCGATGCCATGATCCGCTCGCCGGCCGGTCTGACCGGGGCAGCCGGCGCCGCGGCGGGGGCTGCGGGAGATGCGGCGGGCGCCGCTGCGGGCGGGGTGGCTGCGGGCGCTGCCGCTGCCGGTTGCGCTGCCGCGCCTCCGGCGCTGATGGACGCATACTCGGCCTGGTCGGCCGCGATCATGCCGATGAGCTCGGCGACCGGCACCTCGGATTCAACCGGGGAAACGATATGCAGGATACCGGAGGCGGGGGACTCCACCTCGTAGGTGATCTTTTCGGTTTCAACCACCAGCAGGATTTCCTTCTCCTGGACCTGGTCGCCTTCCTTTTTTCTCCACTCCGTAATCTTACCGGTTTCCATGGTAAGGCCCAGTTTGGGCATGGTTACATTGGTTGCCATAAAAACTCCTTTCCTCCTTGCATCGTGTTCAGCACGCGCATCATGGTGGGCTGCTAGCCGATCATCTCCTTGACCTTTGCGATCAGTTTCTCAGCATCCGGCAGGTAGTGCTTTTCAAGCGCGGGCTGGAAGGCGATGTGGGTAAAGGGAGCGGCAACACGTGCAACCGGCGCATCAAGCCAGTCAAACAGGTCTTCCTGCAGGGCGGCGGCGATTTCAGCGCCGCATCCCATCACCTTCTTGGCCTCGTGAATGATCACGCAGCGGTTGGTTTTCTTCACCGAGGCATAGATGGTGTCCATGTCCAGGGGGTTGACGGTGAGCAGGTCGATCAGCTCCGCCTTGATGCCGCTCTGTTCCAAAACCGAGGTTGCCTTTTCCGCCTCGGTGCGCATCCGGCCGATGCTCACGATGGTGATGTCCTTTCCTTCCTTTACCACCTCGGCCTTGCCGATGGGGGTGATGTAGTCGCCGTCGGGCATCATCATCTTGAGCTTGTATGATGCCAGCGGTTCGACGTAGAGCACCGGGTTGTCGTCCCGGATGGCCGCCTTCATCAGACCCTTGGCGTTTGCCGGATTGCTGGGCATGACCACCTTCAGCCCGGGCATGCTGGCGAACCAGCCCTCAAGCGATGAAGAGTGGTGGGGGCCGGCGCCGTAGCCGCCCGCGGTCATGGCGCGCACCACCATGGGCAGTTTCACCTGGCCGCCGAACATCCAGCGCATCTTTGATGCCTGGTTGTAAAATTCCTCCACCGCGAGGGTGATGAAGTTCATGAACATGATTTCCGCCACCGGACGAAGCCCCGCGGCTGAAGCGCCGCAGCAGAGCCCGACGATCGCTCCTTCGCTGATGGGGGTGTCAACGCAGCGCCCGGGCCCGAATTCGTCAATCAGGCCGCGGGTCACGCCGAACGGTCCGCCCGGCTTGCCCACGTCTTCCCCGACGATGAACACGCTCGGGTCCCTGCGCATCTCTTCCGCTATGCCGTGGTTAATCGCCCACTGAAAGTTTAAGGGTTTTTTATCTGCCATCTAACTGTCCTCCCGATAAATAATCATGGTTCGACTGCATGTGGATCCGTCTGTGGTTCCGCTCCTAGGCAAAGATGTCCCGGTACAGCTCTTCAACTCCCGGCTGCGGGCTCTGGCGCGCGAAGGCAACCGCTTCGTCAACGTCCTTTTTGGCATCTTCCCTGATCTTGCTGACGGCGGCGTCGTCCAGCACGCCTTCCTTCTTCAGCTGCTTTTCATACAGCACGATGGGGTCCTTCTTGAGCCACTGCTCCAGCTCGCCCGCCGGGCGGTAGTTGCAGGGGTCACCCTCAAAGTGGCCGTGGTGCCGGTAGGTCTTGCCCTCGATGAGGTAGGGTCCCTTGCCGGCGCGGCAGTGCTTCACCGCCTTGCTCATTTCCTCGTAGACCGCCTCAACGTCGTTGCCGTCAAAGGTGACGCCCGGCGCGCCGTACGCAGCCGCCCGGTCCGCCACATGCTCGATGGCGATGTGATCGACCTTGGGGGTCATCTGGGCGTAAAGGTTGATGCTGCAGACGAAGATGAGGGGCAGCTTCAGGACGGCAGCCATGTTGAAGGATTCATGAAAGGAGCCGGTGCCGGTGGCGCCTTCGCCGAAATAGACGGCGGTCACGTTGGTGGTCTTGTTGTACTTCTGGGTAAAGGCGGTGCCGAGGGCGATGCGCATGCCCTCGCCCACCACGCCGTTTGATCCCATGCAGCCGGTGGTCACATCGGCAAAGTGCATGGAGCCGGCGCGGCCTCTGCAGCACCCGTCGATCCGGCCGAACAGTTCCGCCATCATCGGCTTCATGTTGGCGCCCTTGGCGATGATGCAGCCGTGGCCGCGGTGGGTGGTGAAGATGATGTCTTCCTTGAGCAGGTTGGCGCAGGTTCCCGCGGCCATGGCGTCCTCGCCCTGGGAAAGATGCAGAAATCCCGGCATTTCACCCCCGGCAAAAATCCTGGTGGTCTCGTCTTCGAAGGTCCGCTGCCGGATCATTCTGGTAAACAGGTCAATTTTAATATCCTTGCTTAGTTTCATCGAGCATCCTCCACTTCTGTGAATGGTAAATCAGCGGGCTAGGCGGTGGCGGGAATTTCAGCGGTTCCCTTCACGCAGTCTACCCCCTTGTCATTGGTGATGGCCATGTCGCAGACCAGAACGTTGCCCTTGATTTCTTTCACCGTCAGCTTGCTGGTGATGGTGTCTCCCGGCCGCACCGGGGCGCGGAATTGCAGGTCAATGACCGTTCCCTCCTTGGGCCAGGTGGTTTTCTGAATGGCGCAGATGGCCTGCAGCACCGGCTCAACGTTGATGGTGCCGTGGGCGATAGTGCCCTTGAAGAGGGGATGGTCCTTCATGCCTTCCACATCCACATGCAGGGTATTGTAGTCGCCGCAGATGTGAGCGTACTGGTTGATCAGCTCCTGGGTGACCGAGAGCGTTTTTGCGGTAAGCGTATCGCCTATTGCTGCCATGTGATTATCCTCCGGTTATCGGTTTACTGCATGGTGCGGGGAAGCAGAAAGCTCATCTGGATGTCGGTTATCTTGTCCCCCTTCTGGTTGGTGGCATTCATGTTGATGTAGAGAAACTTGTTGACGATGGTCTTTCCGTCCTTCTCCTTTTTCACTTCCTTCTTGTCGGCGATGGACAGTTTGGTGGTGATGGTGTCGCCGATGACCGCCGGTTTGTGAAAGGTGATGCGGTCGCCGGCGCGCACCGCCTGGTCGATGAACACCTTGCGGTCCCAGCAGATGCGCAGGCCGAAGATGTAAATCATGCCCACCGGGACATTGACCGTGCCCGGATTGGGGTCGCCCATCAGCCGGGCGAACTTCTCCACCTCTTCCTTGGTGATGGTATAGGTGCCGCCGCCGCAGTCAAAGCCCGGTTCCATCTCGGCGAACTTGAGGTCGGGCAGCATTTTCTGGGGGCCGAAGCCACTCACCAGGTTTTTCTTAAAAAGCTGTTCCAACTGTGTCATGATGCGATCCTCCATAGTGTGAGTTGACACGCGGGTGATCCCGCGCTGCAGCGATCGGCTATTTGACGATTCTTATTTTTTCCCATCCTTCAGCATAGGGGGCCATGATGAAGAGCTTCAGCTTCATCTCGCTCATCAGCCACTTGCCGTCTACCTTCCGGTACTTGTCAAATTCAAGACCGGAAATCCACGCCGCGCCCATTCCCTTGAGGGTGCAGGCCTGCCAGAGATACCATTTGCCGGTCGCGGTCTGTCCGTCCTTGCTGATCTTGATCACCGGCTGGAGGAAGAAGTGAACGGCGAAAATGATGTTCTTGGCCACGCCCTCGAAAAATTTCTTGATGGCCGGTCTTCCCCGGTGGATGCCGAAGTCCTTGCCGCCGTCCCACACCGCGTCCTCGGTGAACAGCTTTACTCCCTTGGGCGGATTGTACTTGTCATCGCATACCGCGGCGTATTCCGCCTTCAGGTGCTTGATCGCTTCCACCGCTTCGAGAATTTCGATTCTTTTTTCCAGCGCCTTCAGTTCATTTGCCTTCATGGTGTATCCTCCTTGTGTCACTGTTGTTATTTTTTGGTGATTTCAATCTGATTAACCGCATCGCCCGCGCTGATGCTCTTGGTAAGAACCGCCTTGTACTGCTTGTCTGCCTTCATTTCCTTGAGAACCAGATTGATGAAATCCTGGTCCCGCCTGATCACCGCCTTGAAGTAGCTGCAGCCCTTCTTAAATCCGAATATCTGCATCACCTCGACGTAGGGATTGAGCTTGGAGGTGAGGGTCACGCTGCCGTTGCTGGCGGTGACTTTATAGGGCATGTATTTCCTCTTTTCGCAATAGGCGAGGAGCTCGGCAAGCGCTTCGGCATTGGCCGGCTTGCCTGCCCAGAGCTCGGTGCGCGCGTCCTTCGCCCAGATCGGGGGAAACGTCCTCCAGAGGTCAAGGTAGATGGAGGTGGCCTTTTCGGCGCTTACGGCGCCTTCCAGCCCCTGCCAGGCCAGGAAATCCGTGTAAAAGAATCCGAGAAAGGTGCCCGGCCCCTGGTCCTCAAGGCTGCGCTTCTGCTTCTTCAGGATGTAGAGCAGCGGCTCGGTCTTTCCCATTTCCTCTTCAATGAAGCGGTATTTCACTTCGGGAAGCGGCTTGTCCTTGTCGCCGAAGGGCGTGCGCATGATGATCTGACAGGCACAGGCGCCGCCGTCACGGCAGCGGCCGGTGGGGAGCTCAATCTCAACATCATCCTTGAGCCCGACTTTCTTGGCCTCGGCAATCAGCTTCCGCAGGTAGGTATAGGTGAGATAGACCTCCTGCCGGTAGTAATCGTTGCGGTCAAGCCTGCAGTCAGCCGGACCGTAGGCGGGATTGGCGCACCAGAGCACGTGGCCCACATGCTCGTTCTTTTCATTTCTCTTGATTTCGTAGAGGGCGGGAACCCCGGTGAAACAGAACTGGACAATCTTTCCGAAGGTGGGCAGATCAGGCACCTGTTTGAGGTTAAGCGCCTGCATCGCGCCCTGAAAACCGACCACCGCCAGGGCCTCCCATACCGTGCCGTAGGTGGCAAGCCCGTTGTCGAAACCCAGCGCGGGCTTGAAGGTTCTCCAGATGTAATACACGTGCCCGAACATGGAACGCAGGGCGGCGACGGAGAGATCCTGAAGGCTCATATCAAGCTCTTTGGCGTACTTCTGGGCAAGCGGCAAAAATGGTGAAACAACTTTCTTGGTCATGACAGCGCTCCTTTCCTTATTTTTTTACTTTTCCGGTTTCAGGGTCATATCCCAGACAGCATTCGTAGAGGTCGGTCCGGCGGTCGGTCAGCGGGTTGTTGAAGTCGGACCAGTGCCGGTAGCGGGCAAGCATGAGGTTGATCTCGGCGGATACGATATCCGGCTTGTCCGGCGAGCCCGGCCCCGCCACGAAGCCGCCGCCGGGATCGGTAATGCAGCTGTTGCCGATGAAGACGCAGTCCCGCTCCGTACCGACGCGGTCGGCGCAGATGCTGAAGACCGCATTCATCAGGGACATCTGCTGGGCGGAATAGGCGGCGGTGGGCTTTGCCTTGGTTTGGAGGGGATCCACCACCACCCAGTTGGTTGAATCGCAGATGATATCGGCCCCCTGTGCCGCGTAGATCCTTGTCACTTCCGGGAACCAGATGTCGTAGCAGATGCGGCAGCCGATTTTGCCGAAGGGCAGGCTGAACACCGGATATCCCAGGTTGCCCGGTTCGAACCACATCTTCTCCTCGTTCCAGAGATGGGTTTTGCGGTAGGTTCCGATGTGCCCGTCCGGCCCCACCACCGCGACGGAGTTGTAGAGGCAGTTGCCCTCCCGCTCGGTGATGCCGGCGCAGATATAGGCGTCGTATTTTTTTGCCATCCTGATCCACTCCCGCGTGGTCGGACCGTCGGGAACCGGCTCGGACATGGCAAAGGCCTCCTGCCGGGAATTGTAGATGTAGCCGGTGTTGGAAAGCTCCGGCAGCACCATCAGCTTGACCCCCATTTTGCCGGCCTTTTCAATCAGCTTCAGGCCTTCAGACACCGAGTAGTCCTTGTTGCCGATGCGGGGTTCAAACTGAATCGCGGCAACCTTAACCAGGCTTTCCTTCCCCTTTTCACGCTTGCCCGGATAGGGCGGGACGGATCGTTTTTGAGCAGGCGGTTTTCTGGCTGGCATAGCGCACTCCTTTCATAAACGGTTTTAAATTTATAAGTGCTGACATGCTATTTATAGGCCGGGGACTTCCACCATCGAACGTTCAACGTTCAACTTCCAATGAAAGGGCACGTGCTTTTCGTTCAATGTTGGATGGTGGAAGTTGAATGTTCAACGTTCATCTTTTCATGCAAAGCATCCAATGCGCAAATCTATTGTGCATTCTGGCGCGGCCGGTCTGCCCTCTTACCTCTCCTTGTAGCGGTGCGGCACAAACTGCTTCCTGGTCAGGCCCAGCGCCGTTTCTATGCCCTGCAGAATGGCCTCGGGGGTGGGCGGGCATCCGGGTATCAGGCAGCTGACCGGCAGGACCTTGTCGATGCCGCCGACCAGGTTGTAGCTCTTTTTCCAGGGGCCGCCGTCAATGGCACACGCCCCGACGGCAATAACCGGCTTGCTTCCGGTAAGCGATTCCTTGAGTTCCCTGATTTTTTTCACCATTCCCCGGCTGACCGATCCGGTGGCCAGGAGCAGGTCGGCGTTTTTCAGATTCCTCACCAGCACTAGTTCCAGCGGCTGCTTTTTGGCGAACAAAAATGAATTGATCAGGTTGAGCACTTCCAGATCGCATCCGTTGCAGGCGCCGATATTGGCATGGTAGCACTGCAGCACCTGCTTTTCGACGGATTGATCGGCGGGCGGCACGGCGGCCATATTACTGGGCATGGCGTCTGGTCAGACTCCTGCTGTGAAAGGTTCTTCGGCAGCGGGAACAGAGCGTCATCCAGGGAAGCTCTCCCGGGGCGATGCCCCGCTGCGCGTAGCTCTTCTGTATCGTTTGCGCGATGCCCTTCGCCGTCCCGATGACGGTCTGGCAGTGATCGCAGCCCTTCAGCCTGATTTTCAGCTCGTGGTAGAGCTTGTCCTTGGCCAGCCCCGGCAGCTCGCTGCCCGCCTCGAACTCCAAGGCCTGTTCCGGACAGATGGTGGCACAGGCGCCGCAATAGACGCAGCTGCTCATGGAGATGGTTACCGTCCGGTGCTTTTTGTTGTCCGCGATGGAAATGGCCCGGGCCGGGCACATGACCGCGCACGCGCCGCATCCGGTGCAGCGCTTCTCGTGCAGCGCCAGTTGCTTGCGGGGAGGGCTGATCGCCGGCGCGGCATGCCCGCTGCGGTATCCCTCCATCTG
>CAZWCD010000022.1:0-18008 GCA_964632275.1 uncultured Thermodesulfobacteriota bacterium | reverse complement strand
TGCGGGGAGGGCTGATCGCCGGCGCGGCATGCCCGCTGCGGTATCCCTCCATCTGCTTTGCGGTCAGGGATATGAATGCTTCTTTTAATTCACTGGTCAAATGCAGTTTGAACATGCCGGCCAAAATCAGGTGACGGTTGGGTAGGAACGCCTTCAGGCGCGACACCTGCGCGGCGTCATGCCGCTCCTACCGGGGAGCCCGGTTTCTCCGGGCGAAACGCTCTCGGTGATGAGCCGGTGCGAATCTGCTGCGGTTCCGGCCTGCTCCGGCCGGGTTACTGTTCAACGCACGAAAAACAGGGGTCAATGCTGCTGATGCTCATGCGGGCATCGGCGATGTTGGTGCCCCGCAGCATGACCGGAATGGCCTGGAGATTGGAAAAGGTTGCGCTTTTGATTTTCCATCGCAGCGGCCTGCCGTTTCTGCCGGTTAACACGTAGTGGACGGTTTCCCCCCGGGGGGATTCAACCGCGGAAACGCAGTCGGTGTAGGGGGGTATCTCCGCCATCCTGGCGCGTATGGCGCCGTCGGGCATCCGGTCCATGATTTCCCGGATGAGCTTCAGCGATTGGTTCATCTCGTCGATCCGGACCGATACCCGCGCCAGGTTATCGCCTTCACCGCGGCAGACCGGTTCGACCGACAGGCGGTCATAGGCGGCGTAGGGATGATCCACCCGGGCGTCGGCCGCTATGCCGGACGCGCGCGCGGTGGGCCCGGAGACGCAGAATCGCTGGGCGTCATGCCGGGGCAGGGCGCTGATCATTTTCATATGGGAGAACAGCGCGAGTTCCCCGGGCATGCCGTCCATGAGCGCGGCCAGGTCTTTTTCCACCGCCCCCATACATGATCCGAGGCGCGACTGCGGGGCGCCGGGGAAGTCCCTGCTTACCCCGCCGATGACATTCATGCCGAAGATGATGCGGCTGCCGGTCAGGAACTGGCACAGGTTGAGGATTGAACCCTGCAGCGCGCAGCATTTGAGAAAGAGGTGCTTGAACCCTTCCATGGAGCAGATCGAAGCGAGCCAGAGCGAGTGGCTGTACAGCCGCTCGACCTCCAGCAGGGCGGATCGTATGAACCGGGCGCGCGGCGGCACCTCCATTCCGGCCGCCGACTCCATGGCCTGGCAGAAGCAGGTGCTGTGGGAAAAGCCGCAGCAGGCGCAGATCCGTTCAGCGATGAAAGGTATGTGATGATAGCTGAGGGCACTGCCCGCCAGCTTTTCAATCCCCCGGTGATTGTAAAATCCCCGGTAATCCACATCGACCACCCGCTCGCCGTAGACAAACAGGTTGAAATAGGCGGTGGTTTCCTTCTGGCCGTAGAACGAGCCCAGCGGCAGCAGGGTGGTGCTGGCGGGCGGGGTTTTGAGATTGGGGGCGACGCCGGAAGCGGGCGGCGGCCGGTGGTCGAAGCGGAATTCGCTGCGCAGCGGATGCACCCCTTCGGGCCAGTCATCCGCCAGCACCAGCCGCCGCAGATCAGGATGGCCGCTGGCGCTGATGCCGTGCATGTCTTTCATCTCCCGCTCCGCCCAGTTTGCCCCGGGAATGACCGGGGTGAGCGAATCAACCGCGGCCGGGTTGGCCGGATCAAGATCGCTGCTGATGCACAGCAGCAGTTTTTCCTTGTCGCACGAAAAGAGGTACCGAAGGGCCGGGGGCAGGGCTTCATCACCCCGGTCTATGGCGGCGCAGGTTATGTACCTCGCGTTCAGCTGCAGGGAGATGTGTTCGGCGATCGCTCGCAGCAGGGAGGGCGCAGCGGCGATCCGCAGCAGCGGAAGCCGGGTTGCGTCGATGCCGATCAGGTCCCCGAACTTTTCCCTGAGGCTGGCGATAAGCGGATCAGGGGTAAAGGAGGCCTTTTCCGTTTTGTCCTGGCGGATGGCCTCTGCGCCCGCGCCGGGACCGCGGCTATTTCTTTTTTGCTTTGAGGGCATAGGTCGTTCGTCGTCTGCTGGTCATGGCGCCGGGTGCGTCGTAGACCAAGGCGCCGGTGGGGCAGGTCAGCACGCACACCGGTTCCCGGCCCCTGGTCAAGCGTTGAATGCACCGGTCGCATTTTTGCACGCCCGTTTCCCCGTCCAGGCTGATGACCCCGAAGGGGCAGGCAATGATGCACATGCCGCAGCCGATGCAGCGTGACTGGTGTGCGATAACCGCTCCCTCGGCAACCCGTTCGAGCGCCGCGGTGGGGCATGCTTCAACGCAGGGGCTTTTCACGCACTGCATGCAGCAGAGGGGCAGCGCGCGGCCCCCCTCGGCCGGGGTTATGAAAATATGGGCGGTCCCGCCGTGTTCCCGTGCGCAGGCGACCTCACAGGCACGGCACGAGATGCATCGCTCTGTGTCAACGGAAAATACCTTGTGCTTCACTTACATGCCTCCGCTTTTCTTGACCTGGCAGGTCGGGGCGTGGAGTTGGGGCAACGCTATCCGGGGATCAAGGCGGCTCACCGATCCGTCATTGCCGGCCGCCGCGGGGAAGGGGATGAACACGACCCCCGGGAGCACCGCGTCGCTGATGACCGCCGTCGCCTTTACCGATCCCGATCGGGTGACAATCTTCACCTCGCCCGGGTGCTGCAGCAGCATCTTTTTCGCGTCCCGGGGATTGATTTCAAGGGTGAGCGGAACGGCGGGTGCGGGCGTGCCGGCCGGGGCGGCGGGCGTTGCATCGCTGATCGGCCCGCAGGTCAGGCGGAAGGGATATGTTTTTGTGGGCTTCTCGTCCTTGTGGTCATGCGAGGGCGGCATAAAATGCGCCCGCCCGTCGGGTGTGCCGAACTGCTCGGCATGCAGAATGGGAGTCCCCGGGTGCTTGGTTGCCGGGCAGGGTGAGATGATGCCATCGACCTTTTTAACCCGGCTCGGGGTTATGCCCGCGTATGCGGGGAAGGCCCTGTTTATTTCGCTGAGGATTGCATCCGGGCTCCCGTAGGAGAATTGCTTCGGAAATCCCATTTTCTTGCCCACCGCACAGATGACCTGCCAGGCGGCGAGCATCTGCTTGGGGGGATTGATGATGCGCGATTGCCATTGAACGCGGCGCTCGGTGTTGGTATAGCTGCCGGCTTTTTCCGCCCAGGACGGCGCGGGAAGGACGATATCCGCCTGCCGTGCCGTCTCGGTGAGAAAACGGTCCTGCACCACCAGAAAATCCAGGGCCTTGAGCGAACCCTGAAACTCAGCCCCGGCTGAGGACTCGGCGCAGGGATCGGTCTCCATCAGGAACATGGCCTTGACGCGATGATTTTTGACGGCCTTGGGCAGGGCCTCCAGCGGAATGCCGTCCCGGGAAGGGAGGTGCTTTATCTTCCACAGCTTGGTGATCCGCGAGATGAATGCCCCATCGGCGCAATCGATCTGCCCGAATTGGATCCGGGGCGACATGCCCATGTCATAGCCGCCCTGCTCGTTGCCGCGGGTGAGCAGCGGATAAAGGCCGGCCCCGGGGCGGCCCAGCTGGCCGGTGAGCAGCGCGAGGTTGGCGGCATGCAGCAGCGCGGCGGCGGCGCCGGCGGGGCTCGCGTTGCCGTCGGCGGTCTGCACCAGCGAAGCGGATCGCGCTGATGCGTAGCGTTCCGCGGCATCCCGTATGGCTGCGGCGGGAACGCCGGTTATCCCCTCGCATTGCTTGAGCGACTGCTTTTGCATGGCCTTGCCGAACGCCTCAAAGCCGGCGGTGCGCTCTTCAATGAACCGGGTGTTGCAGAGGCGGTTTTCCAGCAGATGCAGCGCCATGCCTTCCAGCAACGCCGAATGGGTTCCGGGGAGAATGGGCAAAAAGGTGTCACAGAACCACGGCGCCGGCGGCACCCGGTGGTCTGCGCAGATGACGGTGGCGCCCCGTGCCCGCGCCTCGAAGACGAAGCGGGCGGCAACCGGATGGTTTTCCAGGAAGTGTGACCCGGTGATGAGGATGCACTGGGCATTGGCAAGGTCGGGGAGGGGATTGGTCATGCCGGCATAGCCGAGGGACGATGCCAGGATGGCGGCGGGGAAGCCTGCGCCCTCCTCGAGTGCCGGGCAATTGATGTTGTTTGTCCCCAGCACCCTCGCGAATTTCTGGAGGAGGTAGTGTTCCTCGTTGGTGCAGCAGGCCGACGCCATGAATGCCAGCGACTGCGGGCCGTGTTTGGCGAGGGCACTTTTGAAGCGTGTTGCGATGAGGGCAATGGCGTCGTCCCAGGCAATCGGCTGAAAGGCGCCGTCCGCCTGCCTGGCCAGCGGCGTATGAATCCTTTCGGGATGCTGCGCCGCCGCCAGGGCATGGTTGCCCTTGCGGCACAGCGCGCCGGCATTGACCGGATGATCGGTCATGTATTCGATGCCGACGGGCTTGCCCTGTTCAACCAGGGTATAGAATCCGCACCCTTCCGCGCAGCCGAGGCACACACTGTGATGTTCCTGGAGCGGTGTCATGTTTCTACCAGTGGTTGATGGAACCATTGCGGGGAACGGCAGGGCGTTCCCCTGAGAAAGAAGATTAATGCACGTGGCAGCATTAGGGAGCGGATCCATAATGCTGCCATGCACCGTTAGTTCCTGCTCACATTCCCGGTCGGCGTCTTAATAGGATTTCGGCAGTCCCAGCAGCACCTGACCGAGAAAATTCTTTGACATCTCATTGGTGATGGGCGCGAAAATGAGCTGTCGGCAGTTCCGGTAATAGCGCTGCATGTCGTACTCTTCGGTGAAACCGTAGCCGGCAAGCACCCTCATGCCGCGATCAGATGCGCGGAAAGCGACTTCTGATGCCATGTACTTGGCCATGGTGCAGATGACGCCGGTCATGATATTGCTCGGGTCCTTTGCCTGCATCCAGGCTGCCTTGTAAGTGACCAGTCGCGCGGCCTCGAGCTCCGCCGCTGTTTCAGCCAGGGGGTGCTGTATGGCCTGGAACTGTCCGATGGGCTTTCCGAAAGCCTCACGCTCCTTGGCATACTGGGCTGCGTCATCAAGCGCCGCCTTTGCCAGGCCGAGGGTGATGGCCGCGCAGACGATGCGCTCATTGTTGAGTGTTCCCACCAGCTGGTACCAGCCTTTGCCCCGTGCTCCCAGGATCTGGCTCTTGTGCACTTTTACATCTTCGTAGACCACTTCCCATGAACTCAGGATGTGGCTGCCCAGCTTGTGAATCTTGTTGTAGCTGACGCCGGGGGTCTTGGTGGGTATGAGGAACATGGTGAGCCCCTTGGCCGGCTTGTCGGGAGATTCATCGGTTCTGAAAACACCGACGATGGTGTCGGCCACGTGAATACCGGTGGTGAAGATCTTGGTGCCGTTTAATATGTAATAGTCACCGTCCTCTTTCGCCTTTGATTTCAGGGCGCCCAGAATGTCGGTGCCGCCGCCCGGCTCGGTGAGGCTGAGGCAGAAGTTGGTGTCGCCGGCGATGAGGGGGGGAAGATACTTCTTTTTCTGTTCTTCGGTACCCTGCTCTAGAACGGACATGCCGCCGAAGCACACGCCGAGGAGGTAGGTCAGGCCCAGATCGGAGAAGCGGTAGGAGAGCTCTTCGGTGATAAGCATCTCATCGATGATGCCGCCGCCGGTTCCGCCGTATTCTTCAGGGAAGGCGGCGCCGATGATGCCGATCTCTCCCAGCTGCTTCCAAATGTGGGTTGGGAAAGTCTCAGTCTTGTCCCACTCGCGCACCTTTTCCCGCGGACATTCTTTGTCCTTGAATTTTCTAATGGTTTCAATCATCATCTTCTGTTCATCGGTAAGCTCGAAATCTAGTGCCATATGCTGCTCCTTTCGTTGGAAATTAAGTGAATGAATATTCATTCATTAAGAGTATTCCCTGAATATCATTACCATAATGCCATGTCAAGACATTTTTTTTCATTTCTTGCCGAGGGGGAGGAGTGCCGCCCCAATCAATTTAAATATATGTTATTATTGAATAATTTTATAGACGAGGTCATCCTCCCGCACCCGGTCTTTCACCTTGATGCCGATCATGTCGCCGGGCACCGCTTTGTCCACCGGCTGATTGTCCTTTTGCATGGAGGTAACCGTATCCTCAAGGTCGGTTGTGTGCCCCTTGATTTTGATCCGGTCTCCCACGGCCAGATGCCCGTCGGTCATGGCAATGGCGGCGACGGACGGCTTGGCAAAAAACTTTACCACGGTGGCTATTTTTTCTTCCTTCATGGCGGTCACGTCCTTTCACCCTGCGATGTTGTTGCGTTTTTCAGCCAATCGAGATAGTCCGGCAAACCATCGCGCACGGGCAGCGCGATGATTTCCGGCACATCATAACTGTGCAGTGATTTCACGAGGTCGCATATGGCCGGGAAAAGGGCGGCGCGGCTCTTGACCAGCAGCAGCACCTCTTCGTCCTCGCAGACCCTTTCTTCCCAGGTATAGATCGACTTGATCCGGGGAACAATGCTCGCGCAGGCGGCAACCCCTTGCGTGACCAGGGCCCGGGCAATTTCCTCCCCTTTTTCAAGGGTTGGCGTGGTAACCAAGATGACAATGGCCGCTGCTTCATCCATGGCATCCTACCTTTACCGTTTGTCTCCTAAAATATCAAGAGAAATATTGAGCGTCCGCAGCGGCTATTGGGCGGGGATGATGCGTGGTTGTGATGCCAGCTGGCTGAGCTGGGGGAGCAGCTGTTTGGCCTCATCGGGAGATGCAAAGCTTCCGACTCGCACCCGGTGCCAGGTTGCCCCCTTGTGATCGGTTTTGCTCACCACCTGGGCGGGATAGCCGTGGCTGATGAAGGTGTCGGCCAGGGCGCGGGCCTTGTCAGCCTGGAGGAAGGCGGCGACCTGAATGGTGTACGCGCCCTGCTTGAGCGGCGCATCCGCGGGCCGGTCGGTGATGCGCGGCGCGGCCGGCGATTCCACCGGCGCTGCCGTTTCGGGCTTTGACGCTTCCTTCATGGGGGGCGGAGGCATTTCGACCTTCTGCGGCAGGATCTCGAAAAATGAAACATTCGAGGCGGTCTTGCCGGCGTCGCCGGAAGGCTGGTTCAGCGTCTCGAATGATCCGTAGTCGGTGACCGGCGGATCGGTCATCATGCTCTGACGTGGCGGAGGGGCGGGGAGCGCGCTGAAGTCCTGCATGAAGCGGCTTCCCATGAAGGCCCCCAGGGTGAAGGCAAAGAAAAAAAAGCCGATCAGGGCGCACAGGGAAAGCAAAATCTGGATCAGGCTCAGACGGATCTCGTACTGTTTTTTTGTGTTTATCATCCGCATTGCAAGGTGCTGTGGTTACATCTTCTCCGGGGCGCTTACCCCGATGAGGGTCAACCCGTTGTGTATGACGATCCTGACGGTGTTTACCAGCCAGAGCCGTGCGGCGCTGAGCGCACGGTCCCCGCTGACCACGCGGCGGGCGCCGTCCAGCTTTCCCAGGTGGTAGTAGCGGTGGAAATTGCCGACCAGATCATTGAGATAGCCGGTGATGCGATGGGGCTCAAGGCTGGTGGCGCAACCCTCCACCAGCTCGGGGTAGGATGAAAGCTGCTTGATCAGATTGATCTCCTCCGGCAGGGTGAGCAGCTCCAGGTCCACCTGGTCGGCCAGCGGCAGGGGCAGCCCCTGCTCCCGCGCGAAGCTTATGATATTGCAGATCCGGGCGTGCGCGTATTGCACATAATAGACAGGGTTGTCATCGCTCTGCTTTTTGGCCACCTCCAGATCAAACTCGAGCTGCGCGTCTGATTTCCGGGTGAGGAAGATGTATTTCACCGCGTCGGGGCCGACCTCATCAAGCACCTCGCGCAGCGTGACAAAAGTGCCGCTCCGGGTGGACATGGAGACGGGGACGCCGTTTCTCACCAGGCTGACAAACTGCACCAGCAGCACCTCAACGCTGTCGCGGCTGTTGCCCAGGGCCTCCATCACCGCCTTGATCCGGGGGATGTAACCGTGGTGGTCCGCGCCCCAGATGTTGATGGTCTTGCGGTATCCCCGCTGCAGCTTGTTTGCGTGGTAGGCGATGTCGGAGGCAAAGTAGGTCGGGACGCCGTTGTCCCGCACCACCACCCGGTCCTTGTCATCGCCGAACGAGGTGCTTTTAAACCAGAGATGCCCCTCAAGGCGGTAGAGGCAGCCGTTCCGGTCGAGCTGCTCAATTGCCTTCTCAACCGTTTTCTGATCATGCAGGGTCTTTTCGCTGAACCAGGTGTCGAAGCGGCACCCGAAGTCGCTCAAGTCCTTGTGGATTCCTTGCATGATGCTGTCCACCGCCGCGGCGGTGAAAAAGGGGACTGCTTCGGCCTCGCTCGCCGCCTCGTACCTGTCGCCGTGGCGATCCCGCATCTCCCGGGCGATGTCCCTGATGTAGTCGCCCTGGTAGTACTCGGCGGGAAATGACACCTCGGCGCCCAGGAGTTCCCGGTAGCGGGCATACACCGACCGGCCCAGCATTTCCATTTGATTGCCGGTGTCGTTGACGTAGTACTCGCGGCTCACCTCATACCCCGCTGCCGCAAGGATAGTGGCCAGGGCGTCGCCGATGGCCGCCCCCCTTCCATGGCCGATGTGCAGCGGTCCGGTGGGATTGGCGCTCACGTATTCGACCATGATCTTTTCCCCCCGGCCGATCTGCGAGCGCCCGTAGCGGTCTCCCTGGAGGGCGATCTCTTTGAGAACCTCGAGCCAGAGCGGCCGCGCGATGAAGAAGTTGATGAAGCCGGGGCCGGCCACTTCAATCCTGTCGAACACCTGCTGATCGAGCGCGGTGAGGCGGGAAACGATGATCCCGGCTATGACGCGGGGGGGCTTTTTCTCCAGCGGGGCCAGCAGCATCGCCACATTGGTTGCGAAATCGCCGTGCTGCGCCGCCTTGGGGGTTTCCAGGGTGAAGGGGGGAACGGTTGTCTGCGAGAGCTCGCCTGACTGAACGCATTCCTTCAGGGCCTCACCGATCAGGTGCTTTAAGGCTTCCTTGACATTCATGGGCAGGTATTCAATAAGGGTGACCACGCAACCATCCTGCGATTGCGCCACCGTGTGCCGCATCGCCGGAAGCCGGGTCGCCCTCCTGTCTCCGGGTGAGTTAGGCTTCTATATCTTCCTCGATCTCGACCATGGTCAGCGCGCCGCTGGTACACCACTTGACGCAGGATGGATCCGGCGGCTCGCCGCAGAAATCGCACTTTAAGGGCACCTCGGTGCCCGGCTCGAAGAAATACGGCTTTTCCGGGCATGCCGCCCGGCAGAGCATGCAGGTGTTGTAGTGCTGCCCTCCGATGATGGTGTAGCTGCGGGAGGAGCACTTGGCATCGGTGAACGGACCCGAGAGGATCGGATAGCTGGTCCCATCATCAAGATCCACGTGCACCCGGATGCGTGACTGGTACGGGTTTACTGAATTGTGCTCGGTGTGGGCCAGCGCGCAAGCTGTTTCACAGTGACGGCAGCCGGTGCATTTGTCGAAATCGATCACGATCTTTTTTACCATGGCCTTCATAATGATTTCCTCCGACGTTGCAGTGTGTTTTTTTGAGAGTGGTCCTGCTAGTCCAGCCCCAGCTGCTTGAGCTTATCCGCAGCGGGTATGCCGTTTTCATTCCAGCTCCGCACCTGATAATAGGCGGGAAGCATTTGATCAAGCTTGCAGAGGCTTCCCTTGAAAGGACCCTCGGGCATGGGCTCCTGTAAGAAACGCGGCGGGAGGGTATCATCTGCCCTGGTTATGCCGGCTTTGATGTTGAACAGGCGCTCCAGGTTCCAGATGCGCTCGCCCGCGGCCATGAGGTCGTCAACCGAAAAGCTCTCCCCGGTGGCCACCTCCAGCAGCGGCACCAGGTCGGCGGGGCCAAAGCCTTCCGCCAGGGCAAGGAATAGGCAGAGCCCGCATGAGTCAACCACCGCGGTAAAATCCTGGAATACCTTCAGCACCGATGGCTTCTCCTCCGTGTCCGCGGGGTCGCGCTTTTGATTAACCCCGAGGATTTCGGTGGCAATGAGATAGCTGCGCACGTGGCAGGCCCCGCGGTTGGAGGTGGCATAGCTTAAGCCCATGCCCTGTACCCCCCGGGGATCATAGGCGGGAAGCCCCTGTTTCTTGACCCCCATGAACAATTCGGGATGGCCGTACTTTTCCGCCATCGCGTATCCGCCCTCCGACATGATGTCGCCGATGCCCTTCCGTCTCCCCATCAGATCGACCAGCTTGACCAGGGCTTCGGCGTTGCCGAAGTTTGCCTTGAAGCCGATGTCCTTTTCAGGGAGATATCCCTTCTCATAGAGCTCCATGAGGCAGGCCACAATGTTGCCCGCCTCGATGGTGTCAATCCCCAGTTCGTTGCACAGGTAGTTTGCCTTGGCAACCGCGCCGAGATTGTCAACGCCGCAGGAAGCGCCGAAGAGGGCAACCGTTTCGTACTCCGGGCCCTCGCCCTTGCCTTCAAAGGCAGGATCGTCAATATTGGTTACCCGGCCGCAGCCCATGGGGCAGGCGAAACATCCCCGCTTCCTTTTGAGGATGGTTGCGGCAATTGTCTCGCCGCTGATGCTTTCCGCCCCCTCGAATACCCCGGTCTGGAAATTTCTGGTGCAGAGAATGCCGCTTTCATTGATGATGTTAACCAGCACCGAGGTGCCGTAAATGGGGAGCGCCTGGGACGTTACCTTGGCGGCTTCGGAGCGGTTCTTCTCAATGCTGGCCCGGATAACGTCCCGGAACTTGTCCCGGTCGGATACGGTAACCCCTTTTGAACCCTTGACCACTACTGCCTTCAGGTTTTTTGATCCCATGACCGCGCCGACCCCGGAGCGCCCCGCCGCGCGCGCCTTGTCATTGATAATGCAGGCAGCCCTCGACAATTTCTCGCCGGCCGGGCCGATGCTGGCGATGCGGAACTGTTCGCCCTTCCAGGGCCTGCCTATCTGCGACCGGATGGCATCCTCGGTTTCATGCGTGGTCAGGCCCCACAGATCGTCCGCCGGCCGAAGCTCCACCGTGTCATCATTGATGAAGAGGTATACCGGATTCTCGGCCTTTCCCTCGAAGATAATCATGTCGTATCCCGCATATTTCAGCTCCGGTCCGAAGTATCCCCCGGAATTGGAGCAGGCAATGCAGCCGGTCAGCGGTGACTTGGTCACCACCATGTAGCGGCCTCCGGCGATGGCGCCGGTTCCGGTCAGGGGACCGGTGACGAAGATCAGCTTGTTGTCAGGGCTCAACGGATCTACTGCAGGATCGATTTCATCATAGAGTATCTTGCTTGCAAGCCCTCTCCCTCCGATATAATCTTTTGCCAGGTCCTGGTCCAAATCCTCCACGTCAATCCGCCCCTCGCTTAAATCTATCCGCAGAAATTTACCCACCCAGCCGTTCATAGCAGATCTCCTTTATCCATTGATTAGATAGATATATAGGCAACCCTGTACCTTTTTATCAAATATGGAATTAAATTACAATGGTTTTTGGAGGCAGGGCGCACTATTTATTATGCCCGCATCGCCCGGGAATGGATCATCGGGTCCGGCATGCCGATTCCGCACCGGATGCGCCGCCGGGCCGATGATAAAATGCTTGTAAAAAGTGCAGGTTAGTGTTACAAACCGCTTGGCTTTTACGATGAAAAGGGAAGCGGCGAGGCCGCATGTCCGGCCTGCCGAGGACAGGGTCAGCGCTCTGGCCACATGCAGAGCGGCACAATGGCTTATGGTCAAGACTGCGGGATGAATGCTCTTTTTCGCTGCAACCTGGTAAATGCTCCGTTTGGAGATCCGGCCCTCTACGTAGAAACCCGCCATGCGAGGCAGGCGCTGCTCTTTGACCTCGGTGATATAAGCGTTCTGGGTGAAGGGAAGACCCTGAAGCTGACCCACGTGTTCATATCCCATGCGCACATGGACCACTTTTTTGGGTTTGATTTTCTGCTGCGGGTGATGCTGGGGCGGGACAAGCACCTGCTCCTCTACGGGCCTCCGGGGATAACCACCCATGTCGCGGGGAAGCTCTCCGGGTACACCTGGAATCTGGTGCAGGATTATCCGCTGCGGCTGACGGTCGGCGAGATATACCCCGGCCGGATATGCAGCACCACCTTTACCTGTGCCGGGCAGTTCACCAGCGAAGCGTCGGAACCTCGTCCGTTTGAGGGGGTGGCGGAGGAAACCCCGCGATTTACCGTGCGCGCGGTGCAGCTGGATCACGGAATACCCAGCCTGGCCTTCGCGCTTGAAGAGCGGTTCCACATCAACGTCTTGAGCGCCCGCCTGCAGGAAAAAGGGTACGCGATCGGGCCGTGGCTCAATGAACTCAAAGAGCTGATCTGGCAGGGGCGGCCGGATGACTGGATGGTGGCCGTGCCCCGTCTCGATGAGGCGGGCGGTGCGGTTGCGGCGGCGCTGGGTGTGCTGAAAAAGGAGGTTGTTACCATCACCGCGGGGCAGAAGATTGCCTATGTGGCTGATTGCTCATACGCGTCCGACAATGTCGACAAAATAGTACACCTTGCCCGCGACGCGGACATCATGTTCTGCGAGGCCGCGTTTCTTGAACGTGACAGTGAAAAGGCGCGGGCGAAGGAACACCTGACGGCGCGTCAGGCGGGATTGCTCGCCCGAAGCGCCGGGGTGAAACATTTCATCCCCTTCCATTTTTCCCCGCGCTACCAGGGGCTCGAAGAGGAGCTGGAAAGCGAAGCGCAGAAGGCGTTTCAGGAGGAATGATACGATTGCGGATTTCGGAATGCGCATTGCGGAATGGAGAAGCAGAAACCGATGTGCGATGTGTGATCTGCGATAAAAAACCGGCAGGAGAAAATGATTTTCCGGGATGAAGAACAAAGTGAAAAATGAATAGTGCAAATTGCAAAATGAAAAGCCGGTAGGAGCGGCTTCGGCCGCGAAAGAATACGGGGAGAGAATGCCAACTACTCCACAACTCCACTACTCCAATGTTCCATTACGTCACTCATCAAAGGAGAAGCGATGAAAGCAGGAGAAAAAATCACGTTTCCATTCGCGAAAGGCACCAGGGAAGGGGTCATCGAGAAAGTGACCGCAAAAAAGGTCACGCTCCGGGTGGACTTTCCCCATCATCCGCACAAGCGCATCGTCCGCAGCATTGCCGCCCTTGAGGCCGGTGCAGCAGGCGCCAAGAAAAAAAAGGAAGTGAAGAAAAAGGAAAAGAAGAAGGAACAGAAAAAAGAAACCAAAAAAGCCCAGAAAAAAGAACAGGAAACGTAGGCACGGTCCATGACCAGCATAGCGGGTGCCCTGGTTTATGCGCTTCTGCTGATCCTGAACATGTCGGCCGGGACGGCGCCGGTGGAGGGCGTCGAGGTGGTTACCGACCGGCAGTATGAGCGGGTGGTGGGTGACGCCTTTGCCCGTGCTCGCTCATCCATCAGGATGATGATGTTTGAAGCGCGTTACTACGAATCGCACCTTAACAGCCCTACCAATGAGCTGATTGAGGCGCTGATTGCGGCACGGCGGCGCGGGGTTGATGTCAGGGTCATCCTGGAAAGACGGAAGGAGAACGACCGGGTGAGCGGCAGTAACCTGAAAACCGGCGCGCTCCTTTCCCGGGGCGGGGTGGAGGTGATGTATGATCCCCTGACCACGACCACCCACAGCAAGCTCCTGATCATCGACGGGGAAATAAGTGTGGTGGGGAGCACCAACTGGACCTATAATGCCCTGGAAAAGAATCATGAAGTATCAGTTCTCATCCGCTCACCGCAGGTTGCCCGCACCCTTCAGGATTATTTTCAGGATGTCTGGAAGTCATGCTCCCCGCTCAACTAATTGACCGGAAGCCGCCGCGCAGGCGCTGCGCACGGTGAAACGGACAGGAGTTTCCGTGGCCACCCAGTTTGACCTCTTTGACCGCACGCAGAACGACCTGTTCGCCGCGCCGGACTATGCCGGTTTTAAGGAGCTGCTTGCGGCGTCCAACTGTCGGAAATGCGCGCTGGCCGGGGGGCGGCGCACCATCGTGGTGGATCGGGGTAATCCAGAAGCGAGGATCATGGCCATCGGCGAGGCGCCGGGAGAAACCGAGGACAGCACCGGCCGGGCATTTGTGGGACGAGCGGGAAAGCTGCTTGATGAGATCATGAAAGCGATCCGGCTTGATACCGAGCGGGATATGCTTATCGCCAACATTGCCAAGTGCAAGCCCCCGGGAAACCGGGCGCCGCTCATCGAAGAGGTGGCCGCCTGCAAACCCTATTTGCGCCGGCAGATTGAGCTGGTGCAGCCCCGGATTATCCTGCTGCTGGGGGCGACGGCATTAAAATACATGATACCGGGGAAGGTTGATTTTTCCATGACCGAGGAGGCGGGCACGATTTTCTTAAGCGATGAATATCCCGGCATCAGCTTCATGGTGCTCTATCACCCCGCCTATCTTCTCTATGATCCGCGCAAGAAGAAGGATATGTGGGAACAGGTAAAGGCGCTGGATGCCTTCTTGAAGGGATCCGCGCAGAGCGGGTCAAGGGAAGAGGGATAGTGCCAATCGGTAGGAGCGGCTTTCGGTCGCGAATACATCGCGCATGAGTGCGCTCGCCATGACATTTCAAATATGTCGTCCGGATTGTTCGATTCAGATGTATAAAAAGATTCTCTGCAGGATTGCTGAAACGGAAGAAGACCTCAATGCGGCCTACCGCATCCGCCATGAAATTTTTGTTCGGGAGCAGCAGCTTTTTCAACGCACCGACCGGGACGGTTTTGACCGGCAGGCGGTACACATCGTGGCAGTAGCGGATGACGAGATTGTTGGAACGGTGCGGATATATGAACAAGAAAAGGGCACCTGGTACGGCGGTCGGCTGGCGGTGCAGAAGGGGTTCAGGGGAAGGGCGGGCGCCCTGCTGGTAAAAAAAGCGGTGGAAACAGTCAGGGAGAGGAGGGCAGGGCGTTTCCTGGCATACATACAGCTGCCGAGCGTTGCTTTTTTTAAGCGCAACCGCTGGAAACCGGTCGGGGAGGTCACCCACTATCATGGTGCGCCGCATCAGCTGATGGAAGCGGAGCTGTGACAGGCTGTTGAAATGTTCCACTACACCACCCGGACTATGGGCTCATCTGTTTCGGTCGTTGCGAGCGACCGGAGGGAGCGCGGCAATCCCTGTTTTGAATAATGTATGACCTTGCGTCGGTCGTATCACTCCCTCGCAACGATGAGAGTACCTTGTCGTGTGCTTTATAAAGAGGTCATTCTGCGGCTCGACCGCAGCATCCAGTTGCTATTGTTGTCGTATTGGATCCTGCGATCAACATTGAAGGATGACGGTTGATGCTGGAGGGCCACGCTCCGTCGTGGCCGCATCTGATACAAGGAGATAGCGGGGTGCGCCCCTTCAAATAACTTTATGATTCGATGAACCACCAGGTCCGACGCCATGGAATTGCATGACATAATCAAGCACATCAGGAATTATCCCGGCATCACCAGGAAGCGGGACCTCGGGCGCCTGGCTGAGGTGCTGCAGGGCGGCGGGGGCGCAGGCGGCACGCGGGTGGTGACCGGTTTCGGCGAGGACGCCGCCGCCATCGCCTATGGCGACCACTACCTGCTGCTCGCCGCGGAGGGGATGTGGCCCCGCTTCATCAATGCCGAGCCCTACGCCGCGGGCAAGGCGGCGGTGACGGCAAGCGTCAATGACATCTACGCCATGGGCGGACGGCCTCTGGCCATGGTGAATGTGCTCTCGGTTGCAAGCGGTGAGCAGCGGGAGCGGGTGATGGAAGGGGTGCGCAAGGGCTGCGAAAAGCTGATGGTGCCGATGGTGGGCGGCCATTTAAACCCTGATGCGGGGGAGGTTTCTCTTTCGGTATCGATTCTGGGCGAGGCGCGAAGCCTGCTGCAGTCCACCAATGCCCGCGCGGGCCAGAAGATGGTCCTGGCCGTCGACCTTAACGGCGCGCGCGGTCAATGCAAATCGGTGACCAGCTGGGATGTGCATTCCGGAAAGACGCCGGAATACATGGTCGAGCGGCTGTCCCTGCTGCCGCATCTTGCCGAGGCGGGGCTGTGCCGGACCGCCAAGGATGTGAGCAACGGCGGCATCGTGGGCACCCTCTCGCTGCTCTGTGAATATTCGGGCGCCGGCGCGCTCCTCGATCTTGATGCCGTGCCCCGTCCGCCGAACATGGATATGCTGGCCTGGATCAAGGCCTTTCTCAGCTACGGGTTCCTGCTCGGGGTCGATGAGCCCGCGCTGCCGGCATGCCTGGATGCGTTCCGGCGGAAGGGCATCACCGCCGCGGTCATCGGCGAGATCCGCGCGGAGCGCCGCATGATACTGCGTTTCCAGGGGGCGGAAGAGACACTGTTTGATTTTACCCGGGAATCCTTGACCGGGGGGCCGGCATGACCAACACCGACACCTTTGTTGCCGGCGCCCATCCCTACAAACTGTACGCCGAAGTGAAGTTCATAGGCGCTGACCTCCTGGTGATCATCTCCGGGGGCGATGCGCCGCACATCGGTTCGGTGGCGGTGGCGCAGCCGCGCCCCAGCCTGCAAAACCGCCGGGTAATCAGCGCGACCTCATCGGTGTATAATGTGCCCGGCCATAAGGACCAGGTAATCGCCCAGCGGGTGTCGGAAGCGCTCGCTTCCCACCTCAACCGTACGGTGGTGGCAACCGCGGGGTTCCATCGGGATGGAATCGGCGGGAAAGGGATTGCGCAGGTGCTGGCGAATGCCGAAAAGCTCGTCGGGAAGATCAGCGCCTCGCTTACAAAGGTAAAACGCACCTGATCATGAGGCTGGTGCCGCCATTCAGTTCTGCCGGCAGGGAGATGTAATGATGAACAACCGTGATGCAATGGGAGTAAGCGGTGACCGGGCCTTACAGAAGTTGATGGAAGGAAATACAAGATATGTTTCAGCCAGGGCTGCTCATCCCAACCAGGCGCCGGCCCGCCGCGCGGAGGTGGTGGGAGGACAGCATCCGTTCGCGGTGATCGTCGGCTGCTCGGACTCACGGGTGCCGCCGGAAATCATTTTCGACCAGGGCCTGGGTGATGTGTTCGTCGTCCGCCTGGCCGGTCATGTCTTAAGCGATGAGGCCCTGGGCAGCATTGAGTATGCGGTGGATCATCTGGGGACGCGGCTTATCATGGTCCTGGGACACGATGGGTGCGGCGCGGTGACCGCGGCGGTGAAGGGCGGCGGCGCGCCGGGGCACATTGGCAGTGTCATGAACGCCATCGCCCCGGCAGTGCAGAAGGCAAAATACCGGGCCGGCGACCTGCTGGAAAATGCCATCATCGAGAATGTGGCGATGGTGGTTGAGCGGCTGCAATCTTCTGCGCCGCTGTTGAAGGCGCTGGTAAAGAATGGCGGCCTAAACATTGTCGGCGCCCATTACCACCTCGACGATGGCAAGGTAACAATCGCTTTGTAATAATCAATGGTCAGACGCGACAAAAAAAACGAGGAAACTCCCCGCCTCCTCAAATTTTCCCCCTCATTATGTAGCAATGACATGCGTTCCTGAGCTTTTTATTTCCGCCGACCCCTTTGCGCTCCTTATACCAATCCCATTCCCTGGTGATCAAGTCGTCATTGCACGTGCTTTGTTCATACGGTGCAAGAAATCCTCCGGCGTTGTTCTCAGAGAAGCCGGTTCATAGCAGTTTACCTGAGAGGACTGGCAAAAATAAGCGCTGCCCAATGGCATGCCATAGTGAATATATTGCTTTAAAAATAAGTTAGATCAAGGGGAAGCAAAAGAGGTGGCCGTTTGGCCACCTCTTTTGTTGCAACGTGTTGATCGTATATGAACAAATCAGCTTACAACCGGAGCAGCATCCGCCTGGGCATCATGTTTGTGCACAGCCGCTGCGGAATTTGCCTACCGGCTTTGCTGCCAGATGAGAAACATCCGCTTGAGCGATGATGCGAATGCGCCCTGACATTGATTCGTCTCCTCATCGCACACAGCGCTCTCGATGCAGGGATTGCCGGCGCTGATGCAGGCGTCGGATTCTTCATTGCATATTTCTTTTCCGTCACAGAAAGCGCCGTTGTCATCGCACACAACCGGCGTG
>CAZWCD010000021.1:0-29428 GCA_964632275.1 uncultured Thermodesulfobacteriota bacterium | reverse complement strand
TGAGGCGAGGTGATATCCCAGTTCGCCGGCACCGACAATAAGCAGGCTCATGATCCCGTTATTTCTCCACCGTGGAATTGTTGAGGTGTAACATGTTCATGTGCACTATAAAATAAAAAGCCATCCATTTCAATGAAATACTATCTTTCCCCTTGAACCACATGCTGTTTCAGCACGCTTTATCAATCCTGCACCGCTCCTTTTTCAACAACCTGCTGGACCTCGCGCGCAAAAGGTGTTACAAAAAACATACGCAACGTGCTGTTTTGCAGAAACCTTCCCCTCTGTGTTGCGGTATAGAATCAGTATGCACGACATCTTATATTCGCATGGAATGAAAAATGGATGACAATAACCAATGGTTGTGTAACCTCGATTGGCTGCGCGGGTTTTGTAAAGGCACGGTTACCCGATGGGTTTTTTGGGGAATTATCATTGGTGCGGTTTCAGGCTTTGGCGCCGCCGGTTTTTTTTATCTGCTTCAGCTGATCAAGCATGTAACCTTTCATACACTTGCCGGATATGCAACACCTTCTCCCCAGGGGGAATCGCTCTTTGAGTCAGCCGGTTCCCTTCAGTTCAGGCAGTGGGTATTTTTTTTTCTTCCCCTGGTTGGTGGCCTGTTGAGCGGGTTACTGGTATACCGATTTGCGCCCGAGGCGGAAGGCCACGGAACCGACGCGATGATAGATGCTTTTCATAATAAAGGGGGGAAAATCCGACCCAGAGTCCCTTTTGTTAAATCCATTGCTACGATTTGTACGCTGGCAAGTGGGGGCAGTGCCGGCCGGGAAGGGCCCATCGCCCACATTGGTGCAGGTTTTGGTTCAATGGTGGCAGGCTTTTTCAAGCTGGGCGAGCGGGAACGGCGCATTTTGCTTCTCGCCGGCTGCGGGGCCGGACTTTCGGCCATCTTCCGGGCACCGCTGGGGGGAGCGCTTACCGCCATTGAGGTGTTGTACAAGGAAGACTTTGAAACCGAAGCGCTGATTCCGACCGTTATCAGTTCGATTACCGCGTATATTATTTTTACCCTGCTCTTCGGTTCCCAACCTATCTTTTACTTCCCCGGTTACACGTTTTCTGACCCGCGCGAGCTTGTTTTTTACATGGTGCTGGGTCTAATTTGCATTCCCCTGGGTATATTTTATATAAAGGTGTTTTATGGCATGAGGGACCGGCTGTTTCGTTGCATCAATATCCCAAGGTATTTTAAGCCCATGCTCGGCGGGCTTAGTGTTGCCCTGATCGGCCTTTATTTCCCGCAGGTCTATGGAGACGGGTGGGGATGGCTGCAGCTTGCCATCCTCGGTAAATTGAGCATCAGTTTAATGCTGGCAATAGCGGTTATGAAAGTTTTTGCTACCAGCTTTACCATTTCGTCCGGCGGTTCCGGTGGGGTCTTTGGCCCCACGCTTTTTATCGGCGGCATGGTCGGGGGAGCGGTTGGGTTCCTGTCCAATCATTTTTTTCCTGAAATCGTTTTGCACCCGGGGGCCTTTGTGGTGGTGGGTATGGCTTCATTCTTCGCAGGCGTTGCCAATGCCCCTATCGGTTCGCTTCTGATGTGTTCAGAAATGACCCAGGGCTACGGCCTGATAGTGCCCCTGATGCTTGTTTCCATCATTGCCCTGTTGTTCACAAAAAAATACTCAATATACGAAAAACAGGTGCAGAACCGTCTCACGTCACCTGCCCATATGGGTGACTTCACCATAAACATTCTCGAAGAGATGAAAGTAGGGCATCATTACATACCCCATACTATACCGCCTCTATCATTGACAACCCCTTATGGTGTGCTCAAGGATATTTTTGCCAGATCGAGCAATGATTGCTTTCCGGTATGCGATGAAAGCGGAGAGATCATTGGTTCTATTAACTGGCATCAGGCACGGCCGATCGTATTTGAAAATGGACTTGAGCGATTGCTTATCGCCCAGGACCTTATGACGACTCCGCCCGCACTGCTTATGCCTGACAACAATCTCTATGAGGCGCTGATACGGTTCCTGAATACGGATCAGAAGGAATGCTTGATTGTTAATCCTGAGAATCGCAATCAGGTGCTGGGTGTGCTGAGGCATGATGATTTGATTCATGCCTACAATCAGGAAATCAGCCGGCGAAAGGGTGGGACGCAAGGGAAAATTTCAGTAAATCCTTGACTTTTAAGAAATGAATTAGATATATTTTTACTACTTGATAATTTAATGCGTTCCTCATGATGCATGGGTCCAGAGGGCACGGCCTCTGGAGGGTGAGTAGAGCTGATAGTCGGGCCGCTATCTGCAGTGCAGAACTGCAGATAGCTTTTTTATTGGAGTGCATGTGTGGATATAATCAATGTGCTTCGTGAAACAAAATCAGCAGTTATTCCCATAGGCTGTATTCTGGCCGGGGTGCTGGTGGGCACGCTTGCGGAAAAAATAATTTTTTCCCGCCTCAGAAAAGCCGCTGCTCAAACGCGCTGGAAAAGTGACGAAATCATCACCAACGCACTCTTGGGCATGCCGGTGCTCTGGGGCACGGTGGCGGGTGTTTATACGGCAATTTCCAGCACCTCCATGAGTCAAAAGCTGCTGCATCATCTGGAGAAGCTTCTCCTGCTGGTTGTGATCATGTCAGTTACCGTGGTCTGCGCTCGGGCAGCAAGCGGTTTTATGAAGCATTATGCCCAGGAGAAGCAGGGCTTGCTCCCCTCCGCTTCTATATTTACCAAGATAACAAAACTTGTCATATTCGTTATAGGGGGGCTGATTATTCTACAGGCACTCGGGATATCCATCACCCCCATTATAACCGCGCTGGGCGTCGGCGGTCTTGCGGTTTCCCTGGCGCTGCAGGAAACGCTCTCAAATCTTTTTTCCGGCCTTCACATTACCATGTCCCGCCAGATAAAACCGGGGGACTATGTGCGGCTGGAGAGCGGCGAAGAGGGGTATGTGACGGACATTACCTGGCGCAATACAACCATCAGGGCCCTGCCCAATAATATGATTGTCATTCCCAACGCAAAGCTTGCCGGGGCCATTGTTACCAACTATTATCTGCCGCAGAAAGAAATGGCGGTGATGGTGCAGGTTGGGGTTGCTTATGAGAGTGACCTGAGCAAGGTTGAGGCGGTTACCATTGAAACGGCGCGCGACGTGATGAAAGAAGTGCCGGGAGGCGTTCCTGAATTCGAACCCTTTATTCGCTATCATACCTTTGGGGATTTCAGCATTAATTTCACCGTCATATTGCGCGGTAAAGAGTATGTTGACCAATATCTGATCAAACATGAATTCGTAAAACGTCTGCACCTGCGCTATACTAAGGAAGGTATCACCATACCGTTCCCCGTCCGGACGGTTCATGTGCCGGAAGCACTATCGTTGCCCAAGTGAGTGAGGGATGCTCTATATTGTTTCAAACCGGTTGCCGGTTACGGTGGTTGAAGATAAGGTTGATTACCGCTTCATGCCCAGCTCGGGCGGGCTGGTCTCGGGACTGAGCTCGTACCTCCAGGCGGCGGAAAAGAGGGGGGACGCCTCTACCTGGGTGGGCTGGCCGGGTACTACCATAAAAGACAAGCATAAAGAGCATTTGCAAGAAAAGCTATTATCCCAAATGCGGGCCTACCCGGTCTTTCTCACCGAGAAGGAAATGGATAAGTTCTATTATGGCTTTTGCAACAGAACCATCTGGCCGCTCTTCCATTACCTGCCAAGTTATGTGGCCTATGAGGCTGACTACTGGGATTCCTACCAGTATGTCAACCAGGTGTACTTCCAGTCGCTGAAAGACATTGTCAAGCCCGATGACCTTATCTGGATACATGACTATCATCTGATGCTGCTTCCAAGGCTGCTCAGGGATCAGTTTCCCAAACTCCGCATAGGATTTTTTCTCCACATCCCCTTTCCCTCATATGAAATATTCAGGCTGCTGCCGCGAACCTGGGGGAGAGAAATGCTTGAGGGCTTGCTCGGGGCGGACCTGCTGGGGTTTCACACCCACGATTACACCCAGTATTTTTTGCGGTGCGTGCTGCGTCTGCTGGGCCACGAGCATAATTTGGGAACCATGATCATCGGCGATCGAGTGGTGCGGGCAGATACCTTCCCCATCGGCATTGACTTTGATCGGTTTCATAGTGCCGCCGGGCAGGAAGAAATTCAAGCCGAGGTGAAAATTCTGAGGGACAAGTTTAAAGATTCTAAAGTAATACTTTCCATTGACCGGCTTGATTATACCAAGGGCATCGGCAACCGGTTGAGGGGGTTTGAGCTGTTTCTGAACAACCATCCCGAATGGCGCAAAAAGGTGGTGCTCCTGCTGGTGGTCGTGCCCTCGCGGGTGGGAGTTGAACATTATCAGCTGATGAAGCGGCAGATAGACGAAATGGTGGGTAAAATCAACGGGAGATTCGGCACCATTGACTGGGTTCCCATCGTGTACCAGTACCGGTCCTTCACCTTTGAGCCGCTGGTGGCGCTTTACCGGATAAGTGATGTATCGCTGGTTACGCCGCTTCGCGACGGGATGAATTTAATTGCCAAGGAATATGTGGCGGCAAAAAGCGATCACCGGGGTGTGCTCATCCTGAGTGAGATGGCCGGCGCGGCAAAAGAGCTTGGGGAGGCGCTGCTGATTAATCCCAACAACAATGAGGAAATCGCAGCCGCCATCAAGGAGGCTCTGGAGATTCCGGAGGCGGACCAGGTGCTGCGCATGACCGCCATGCAGGCCCGGCTGCGCAAATACAATATCCTCCGCTGGGCGACTGATTTCATAAACGCGGTGCATGACGCAGTAGATCAGCGCGACCGGCTCACCGCAAAGATTATGACCCCGGATTTGAAAAAACGTATGATCACCGATTTTACCGCCGCCCAAAAAAAAATCTTATTGCTTGATTATGACGGGACCCTGGTGCCGTTTGTCGGAGACCCGCAGGATGCGGTTCCCGACGGCCCGCTGCTTACGGTTATAACCGCCCTGTCATCAAGGCCCGATACCGACGTCATTATCATCAGCGGCCGCACCAGGGACATAGTGGAGAAATGGTTCGGCTCGTCGGGGGCGGTTCTGGTGGCCGAGCACGGCGTCTGGATTAAACGCACTGCCGGTGACTGGGAATTAACCGTTCCCCTGTCGAGTGAATGGAAGCAGCAGGCGCTCCCCCTGTTCACCATGTATGCCGATATTGTCCCCGGCTCATTTGTCGAGGCAAAAGAGTTCTCCATTGCCTGGCACTACCGGAAGGCGGATCCGGAGCAGGGGTCAAGCAGGGCGCGGGAGCTGATCGGTGAGATTGATGAATTCACCTCGAATGTCAACGTGCATGTGGTGCACGGCAACAAGGTGGTTGAATTGCGAAGCGCGGGCGTGGATAAGGGTACGGCGGCACAATACCTCCTCGAAGGGAAGGACTATGACTTCGTCCTGGCTGCCGGGGATGACCGCACCGATGAAGACCTGTTCAAGGCCATACCGGAGGATGTGTATTCCATCAAGGTGGGCTATTGCTCATCACACGCCCGCTACAGTGTAAACAATTACCGGGAAATCAGAACCATGCTGGAGGAACTGGCCAATGCCTGAGCCCTTCTACTTCCGCTCCGAAGTGCATCTCATCACCCTGCTCGGCTTGAAGGCAAGGAATCCGGCGGAGCTGCTTGCCTGTCTCCGGCTGGTGCCGAATGCCTCCATCTATTATCATACCCACCGCTTTCTGCAGCAGCACCATTATCTTTCTCCCGAGCCCCCGAACGATTTTGCCTACTGGGCAACCGACATCCTGGGCCTTGAGGACCTGGGAGAACGCCTGGCCAGCATTGACGTGGTGCAGTTTTGCTCGATTGATGCTTTGAGGAAGTCGTTCATAGAAAGCCTCTCCGACTACATCAACCGCGGCAAACACTGCCTTGATTGTGAACCGGGTGAGGAATTTCACTTCATGAGCTGCATAACCGTTGTCATGCCTACCTCCTATGTTGCTCATAACGCCGGCGAGTTTCTGGATATTATTCCCAAACTGAGCATCCATTCCCTGTATTTCCACGTGTTTGAAGCCCGCATGCGGCTCTGCAATGCGGAAAATGACTTTTCGCGCTGGTTCCGGGACCTGGGCATGGATGAGCTGGCGCAGGAAGTGTCCCGCCTGGATCCCTACACCATCACCCTGGAAGGATTGCGCAAAAAAATCAGTAAGGCGGTGAGCCGGTATGTTTAACATTGACGAGTATGCGTCCATAGCGGGTCAGAACACCATCGATGAACTCTATCTTCTGGCCAAACAGCTGAAGGGAAAGACGATTCAGCATATCAACTCAACCGCGGTAGGCGGCGGCGTGGCGGAGATTCTCAACCGCATGGTGCCGCTGTTGAAACAGCTCGGGGTTGATGTGCGTTGGGACGTGATCAAGGGAAATGAACGATTTTTTGCCATTACCAAAAATATTCATAACGCGCTGCACGGGGCGGCCGCACAGCTGTCGCGTGAGGACCTCCGGTTTTTTATTGACGTTAATCAGGCAAATGCGCAGGAGATGTCATTCAGCAACGATATTGTGTTTGTTCACGATCCCCAGCCCATAGGACTGGTTGCCAAAAGAAAAGAGGTGGGCAGGAAATGGATCTGGCGCTGCCATATCGATTTCACCGAACCGGATCTGGCGGTGCTCAATTTTCTGAAACAGTATATCGAGCAGTACGATTGTGCGGTTTTTTCCGCGCCCGCATTTTCCCGCCCCCTGGCCATCCCGCAGGTGCTCATTTCGCCCTCCATCGATCCGTTAAGCGATAAGAATAAAGAGCTGCCGTCTGCGGTGGTTGACGATGTCCTCCGGCAGTTCAATCTTGACCGGGATCGGCCCATCGTCACCCAGATCTCCCGCTTCGATTACCTGAAGGACCCGGTCGGGGTGGTGGAGGTGTACCGGCAGGTGAAAAAGTATATCGACTGCCAGCTGGTGCTTGCCGGCGGGGGAGCAACCGATGATCCTGAAGGCATGATGGTCCTTGAGGAGGTCAGAAACGCGGCTGCCGGCGATCCTGACATACACGTCATATTTTTGCCTCCCGCAAGTGATATTGCCATCAATGCGCTGCAGCGGGCTTCGGCGGTGGTTCTGCAGAAATCGCTTAAAGAGGGGTTCGGGCTGACCGTGGCCGAAGCGCTGTGGAAGGGAAGGCCGGTCATCGCCTCGGCTGTGGGCGGGATACCGCTTCAGATAGCGCATAAATATTCCGGCATTCTGACCCGCAGCATAGAGGGGACGACCTATTTTTTAAAGCAGCTCCTGCATGAACCTCAGTATGCGGAACGGCTCGGCCGGAACGGCCGGGAGCACATTAAGGAAAATTTTTTAATCACCCGCCATATCCGCGATTACCTGCTCCTTTTTATTTCCCTCGATTACCGGGACGACATTATTTATTTGTGATCGGTTGCCATGCGCACTGCTGAAGACATCGGTTCCGGGATGCTTCTTTTCCTGAGCATTATGCTGCTTCTTTCACTGCATGCCTGTTCGGAGAAGGGGGCGCTGCAGGAAGCGACCACGGTGCTTGTTTTTAAACACGGGAAAATTGCCGGCGATCCGCGTCTTTTCCAGGAACTCCTGGCAGCATTTGAAAAAGAGAATCCGGGCATCACCGTCAGGGATGAAACGCTACCCTCATCAACCGACGAGCAGCATCAGTTTTATGTCATCAATCTTGAGGGCGGAAGTGCCGATTGCGATGTGCTGAGCATGGATGTCATCTGGGTTCCTGAATTTGCCCGCGCCGGGTGGCTGCTGGATATCAGTGCGGTCATGACCGTTGAAGATGCGGAAGATTTTTTTCCGGGGCCACGGGAGGCGGTCACTTATAATGGCGCTGTCTATGCATTGCCCTGGTACATCGATGCGGGGGTCCTCTACTACCGGAAAGACCTCCTGAATAAATACGGTTGGTCACCTCCCGGAACATGGAATGAGCTGGTGGCGTGCGCACAGAACATATCCTCGAAAGAAAAAGGGCTGTATGGCTTTGTCTGGCAGGGAAAGCAGTATGAGGGCCTGGTATGCAATGCGCTTGAATATTGCTGGAGCAACAGTGGCACAGTCCTGCATGGTGGAGAGATCACGATCGAAAGCCCGGCAAACAGCCACGCCCTGCAGTTCATGCGGGATCTGATTGCGCGCTACAAGGTAACACCCCCCATGGTAACAACTGCCACCGAAGAAACCACCCGTCACCTCTTCGGCAACGGCAATGCCCTGTTCATGAGAAACTGGCCCTATGCCTGGCATCTTTTCGAACAGCCGGGATCACGCGTCAAAGGGCTGGTGGGAGTTTCCATGCTTCCCTCATTTCCCGGCCACGAGCCTGCCGCCACGCTGGGCGGATGGCAGCTCGGCATTAACAAACATTCCCGGCATCCCGCCGCGGCACAAAAACTGATCGAGTATCTCACCTCACCGGGAGCTCAAAAACACCTTGCCCTGCACCTGGGCTATAAACCGGCCAGAAAATCCCTCTATGGTGACAGAGACCTCATAGGGCAGCAGCCATTTCTGGTAAGCCTCTATGATGTTTTTATGCAGGCCAGGCCGCGGCCGGTGACCCCTTATTACATGATGCTCTCACAGGTCATGCAGCCGGCATTCAGCGCGGTTCTATCCGGCATAGAAACCCCTGCTGCAGCGCTGAACAGTGCCCGGGTCCAGATGGAACACATCCTCGGGGGGGAGCGATGAGGGAGCGAGGGGGAAGCGGAAGAGCGTTTATCCTGCCGGCAGTTGTTCTCCTGTCATGCGTAACCATCTATCCGGTCATCTATGTACTCTATCTCAGCGTTCACCGCAAACTGCTCATATTCGACATTTCCCGGTTTGTCGGTTTGGAAAACTACCTTTTTCTTCTGAAAGACGGCCGGTTCTGGAATGCCCTGGGCAACACCGTTTATTTCACCGCGCTGTCGGTCTCGCTTGAACTGCTCCTGGGACTATCCATTGCTCTGATTCTGAACCGTTCCTTCGGGTTGCGGGGAGCGGTGAGGGCAGTGGTGCTCATTCCCTGGGCAATTCCAACGGTTGTCTCCGCCCGGATGTGGGAATGGATGTATAATACTGACTTCGGGATACTCAACTACCTGCTGGGTGTTAAGGTCAACTGGCTGGGCAGCCCCTTTTGGGCGTTGAACGCTGCCGTTGCCATGGATGTCTGGAAAACCACGCCTTTTGTGGCGATTCTGCTTATGGCCGGGCTGCAGGTTATTCCCCGGGAACTGTACCAGGCGGCGAAGATTGACGGTGCGGGGACCTGGACCCTGTTCAGAAAAATTACGCTGCCCCTGCTGATGCCGGTTGTGCTGGTTGCGTTGATCTTTCGCACCCTCGATGCCTTCAGGGTCTTTGATGCCATTTATGTGCTTACCGGGGGAGGTCCGGCAAATACCACCGAGACGCTTTCAATTTATGCCTACAAGGTTCTGTTTCAGACCCTTCAGTTCGGCTATGGATCGACGCTCTCGGTAATTGTCTTCCTGTGTACCGGATGCATAACTGTTGTCTACATTAAGATTTTAAGCGGGGGCACATGGCGCAGGTTCAAATGAAGACGGTTACAAACGCCTGCTGGTATTGTTTGCTGCTGTCGCTGGTGCTCTTCTGCCTGGGGCCGGTTGCGTGGCAGCTTGCCACCAGCCTGAAGCCGGAGGTGGAACTGACCCACATCCCCCCGCTCATGCCGCAGAACCCGACACTCAGCAACTACCGGGCCATTTTCGCAGAGCATCCGTTTTCCCGGATCATGCTGAACAGTGCCATGGTGGCGGGGGCAACGACCCTCTTCTCCCTCATCGTCGGATCTCTTGCCGCTTTTGCCCTGGCAAAGCTTGAGCTGGCCTGGCGCGGCATGATCCTCGGTGTTGTGCTGTCCGCGTCCATGTTTCCGCCCATCGCAACGGTTTCCCCCCTGTATATTATTGTCCGCGGGCTCGGATTGAGGGATACCCTGGGCGCTCTCATCATGACCTACACTACCTTTTCACTGCCGCTTACCATATGGATCCTTACCAACTTTTTCAGGGAGGTGCCTGATGAAATCGTTGCCGCTGCCCGTATCGACGGCTGCAGCCGGCTGCAGGTATTGTATAAGATCGTGCTGCCGCTCTCAGGCCCCGGACTGGTTACCACCGCGCTGCTGGTGTTTATCTTCTCATGGAACGAATTCCTCTTCGCGCTCAGCTTCACCTCAACGCCGGCATCACGAACAATACCCGTTGCCATAGCCCTATTTCCGGGCATTCACGAAATACCCTGGGCTACCATTGCAGCCGCATCACTGGTGGTGACGTTCCCGATTATGATTCTGGTATTTATTTTTCAGAAAAGAATCGTTGAAGGGCTTACCGGAGGGGCGGTCAAAGGATGACGGATGACACAGATACAATTTGAAAGGGTAACAAAACAGTTCAACAAAAGCGCCGTCATTACCGGACTTGATCTGATCATCGAGAGCGGTGAATTCTTCACCTTTGTCGGCCCGAGCGGGTGCGGAAAATCCACCATCTTAAACCTGATAGCGGGGCTTGAGCCGCTCAGCGGAGGAACAATTCATTTTGACGGCATTGTGGTTAATGACTGCTCGCCGCGAGACCGCGATGTGGCCATGGTGTTTCAAAGCTACGCGCTCTACCCGCATATGACGGCATATGAAAATATCGCCTTTCCGTTGCGCATGAAGCGGGAGGCCGCGCCTACAATCGATAAGCGAGTGAAGCAAACGGCGGCGCTGCTCGGGCTTGATCAGGAGACGTTGCTTAAAAAACCCGGGGAGCTCTCGGGCGGTCAGCGGCAGCGTGTTGCGCTGGGGAGGGCCATCATACGGAAACCGAAGGTATTTCTCATGGATGAACCTCTTTCCAACCTCGACGCGCGGCTGAGGATTGAAATGAGGGCTGAGCTGAAGCGGCTCCACCGTGAGCTTCAGATTACCACTGTGTATGTAAGCCACGACCAGTCGGAGGCCATGAGCCTCTCCGACCGGATCGCCGTGCTGCACGAGGGCAGGATTGAGCAGTGTGGAATGCCGCTGGATGTCTATAGCAAGCCTGCCACCATGTTTGTGGCAGGGTTTATCGGCAATCAGCCCATGAATTTTATATCGGCGACGGTCAACCCTGCGGATCCGCACCTGCTGGAATGCAACCGCAGGGTTTTTACCTCCTGCCCGGAGGGTGCGCCGGATCACGGCGAGATAGTGGTGGGAATCCGACCGGAGGATTTGACGGTTTCACCGAAGGCGTCAGAGCGCTCACAGGAGGTGACGGTAGAACTGGTAGAAGCGGCAGGATCGGTCACTTGGATTGACCTGCTCTGGAATAACCGGACCATCAGAGGACATGCGCATCCGCAGGACGTTTTCAAAACGGGAGACACCGCATTCATTGATTTTCCCCCGGCGAAGGCACACATTTTTGACGCCCGTTCCGGGCAGCGCCTCTCATGACACATAACGGAGCAATTCTATGACTGACTTTTTTCAGAACGGCAGCATTGCAACCCTCCAGAACATTACCCGAAGGCCGCTAGAGGATATTGAACGTGAATTGCGGCAGTTTGCACAATTGCGACACATGGTCCTGCTGTTGCCTGCGCTCTATGCTGAATTTGAAGGTCCGGCCATGCCCCGCATTGTTGCAGACCTCAAGCATGTTGACTATTTGCATGCAATAGTCTTGTCCCTCGACCGGGCAACCGCGGCGCAGTTTAAAAAAGTCAGGCACCGTTTATCAAGGCTCAGCGGTCCGGTCAAAATAGTATGGCACGACGGGCCGAGAATGCAGAAATTATATATGCAATTAAAAAAATCAAATTTCTGGCTTGATGCGCCCGGTAAGGGCCGATCGGTGTGGATGACGCTCGGTTATATTCTGGCCGATCAGAACACCTATGCCATCGGGCTGCATGACTGTGATATAGTCAATTATACGCGTGAGCTGATGGCACGCCTGTTTTATCCGGTTGTGCACCCCGGCCTTGATTATGAATTCAGCAAGGGATATTATGCGCGGGTGTCCGACCGGCTTTTCGGCCGGGTAACCAGGCTTTTCTATACGCCCCTGATCCGATCGCTGCAAAAGATTCTGCCGTTCAGCCCCTTTCTGGAATACCTTGACAGCTTCCGCTATGCCCTGAGTGGTGAATTTGCATTTATTAACACCCTTGCCCGGAGCATCCGGATTTCGCCCACCTGGGGGCTGGAAATATCCATGCTCAGCGAGGTATATACGCAAACTACCATCAGGCGCGTCGCTCAGGTTGAAATAATGGATACCTATGAGCACAAGCATCAAAAAATCAAAAAAGAAAAACCTGCGGAAGGCCTTATTCGCATGGCGGCCGACATTACCAAAACATTATTGCGCGTGCTCAGCCAGGATGGCATCGAGATGTCGCAATCATTTTTCCGGACGCTGCTTACCACCTATATTCAGGAATCGCGGTTTGCCATCGAAAAATACAACGCCCTGGCCATCCTCAACGGACTTTTGTATGACCGACATCAGGAAATAGAGGCGTCCGAGGCATTTATCCATGCGCTCGAGGAAGGCATCACCCAGTTTACCTCAGATCCGGTCGGCATCCCCATGCTACCGGCATGGGTGAGGGTGCAGGCAAACATCACCGATTTTTCCGAGCGCATCACTGAAGCGGTGGAGAGGGACAACCGGTAAGCGAAACCGTTCATGGACCATGAGATCAAGGAGACTCGCGTGAGAGGTGCAAAAGGGGCGCAGCGCAAGCTGTCAAGCCGGGTGTGGGCCAGGTGGCCTGCCGAGCGCATGCTCGATCTGCGAATGTGCGATCTTAATCTGTCGATCCATGGCACCATGCTTGAAGAGAGCGTTGAGCAGGTATGCAATGAGTTGGAGCGCCGTAATCTCTGTTTCCGCCCCTATTTTTGGCTTTCCGATGACTGGTTCACCCCTGCGGGGTTTACCGGGACCGCCGTGCCTTTCTACCTCGCGCACCCGCGCCTCATGCAGCTTGAACGAAGCCAGGTGGGTGAGGTGGAGGGAGGAACCCGCAAGTGGTGCATCAAGCTGTTGCGCCACGAGGTCGGACACACCGTGGATCATGCTTTCATGCTTCATCGCCGGAGAAGATGGCAGCAGCTCTTCGGTATCTCCTCGCGCAGCTATCCCCGGTCCTACCGTCCGAACCCATACAGCAGGCGCTATGTCCAGCACCTGGAGTACTGGTATGCCCAGAGCCATCCGGACGAGGACTTTGCCGAAACATTTTCCGTCTGGCTTCACCCCCGCTCACAATGGCGAAAACGCTACCGCGGCTGGCCGGCGCTAAAAAAACTCGAGTATGTCGATGAACTGATGGCGGAGATCGCCGGGGAAAAACCACTGGTCATAACCCGGGCGCATGTGGATCCGCTGTCCGCATTAAAGAAGACGCTCCGGGAGCACTACCGGCGGAAAAACACCTTGTACGCCAAGGATTACACGGTCGGTTACGATCCTGATCTGCGCCGCCTGTTCACTGACGGCAGGGGTCGAGCGCAGCGCGAGGCGGCATCCGCTTTCATCCGCCGGGTGCGCCCCAAAGTCTATCGACTTACCGCCTCCTGGATCGGCGAGTACCAGTATCAGCTTGACCATGTCATCAAAGACATGATCGGCCGCTGCCGTGAGCTCAAGCTCTATGTCAGGGATACCGACCGCCAGGCCCTCTTAAAGCTGACCATTGTACTGACCAAGCATACCATGGATTCTCTTTATCGAAACCGCTATTGGGTGGAGATGTGAAACGAAAACGCGTCCTGATCCTGGTGCGTGAGGGTCTCGAACCCCCCGAAGACACTGCACATATGAGTGCGGAAGAGCTCATTAACGCCCCGTGGAAAACCGAATATGATGTGGTGGTCACACTCGAGGAACTCGGTCATGAGGTCAGGGTGCTCGGCATCTACGATAAACTGGCGGCGCTGCGCGATATCATACAGGACTTTACGCCGCATATCATTTTCAACCTGCTTGAGGAGTTCGCCGGTGAAGTGCAATATGACCACCGGGTGGTTACCTATCTGGAGATGCTGAATGTTCCCTACACCGGCTGCAACCCCAAGGGACTCATGATATCCCGTGACAAGGTGTTGACCAAAAAGCTGCTGGCCTATCACCGCATACGGGTCCCGCACTTTTCAGTTTTTCCTGTCCGACACCGCATCCGCCGGCCCAAGCGTTTAAAATTTCCGCTTTTTGTCAAGTCGGTGGTGGAGGACGCGTCGTTTGGCATTGCCCAGGCGTCGCTGGTAAAACATGATGCGGGACTTGTTGGGCGGGTCAGCTTCATTCATGAGCAGACCGGCACCGACGCCATTGCGGAGGAATTCATCGAAGGACGTGAGCTCTACGTGGGGGTTATCGGCAATAAAAGACTGGAGACCTTCCCGGTGTGGGAGCTGTTTTTTGAAAACAAGCCTGACGACATGCCTATCATTGCCACCGCCAGGGCGAAATGGAATGCCAACTATCAGAAAAAATGGGGGATCATCAGCCGGAAGGCGACGGACATACCTGATGACCTTTCCGCGCAGATTAAAGGCTGGTGCAAGAGAATATACCGTATCCTGGGACTCAGCGGCTATGCGCGGTTTGACTTCCGGCTCGCCCCCGAAGGGGCGCTCTATTTTCTTGAGGCCAATGCCAATCCGCAACTTGCCTACGGAGAGGACTTTGCCGAGTCAGCCGAGCAGGCCGGTATTTCGTATCCTGCGCTTCTCCAGCGCATTATCAGTCTCGGATTGAGATCGAAAGCAAACGCGGGCTGATGTCTGTGAAGGAAAGCCGTTACATGGTGCCCGAGGGGCCATCCTTTGCAGTTTTCGGGCATTTTAACAAACCCTCGTTGTTTGTCCCTTGCTTTTTCAATCAACGGATGGCCGGCTCCACTTACTTTCGGATTACGGTTACCAGCGCTTGATGCATATGCAAACAGGAACAGCTGGCCGCAGTTGTTTATTGATGCGCATACTTGCTCTGCAGTATCTTCAGCTCCGCCAAATAGTGCTCTTTATAAACAAGCCGTTTGTGGTCATTAATATCGCTTACGAGCATGGCGATCTGTGGTCCGATGTCATAACCATATCGGTTAAGAACTTTCTCATTTGTTCGGTCAATAATCAATATACAGTAGTAAGCGGTGATGATCCGCATTTTCGAATCTCTTCTTAAAAGATAATTTTTGCCGGCCAGGGTATTCAGAAAAAAGAGTGCATAATTATACGTGGTTTCCAAAGAAGGAAGATGCACGGTTTTTATTTGGCATTTCGTGTCCAGTTGATAATACTGGTTGAAGATGGTCATCACCGACTCAATTATGTCAGCTTCATGCGTAATTACCTCTCTGATAATTTCTACGCGCTTCCTTCCCAAAACCCGATAGAAATAGGCCATGTTTTTCATTAAAATTGGCAGTTCCTGCATTTCACCGGTAATCTGCGGCTCATTGTCGGTAAGGCGTGATATGGTTTTTTGAAAGAACTCCTGCGCACTTTCATTGAGGCCATGGGATTGAATATGGTTTTTATCATCCAGGTATTTAAAAAAGGACAGTAGCCGGCGCTGTAATTCTTCACAGCTTAATGCCTTGGTCTCCGGCAGGGAGAACTCGGTTTTTTTCTCTCCAAAGATGTGCGCTATCTTTTCTTTGGGAACAGCCGTGTCTTCCTTGCCATCCAGTGCCTCCTGCAGCGTGGCGACCTTTTCTTCAAGCTCTGCTATGGTGCGCTGTTGTTTCTCTGCTTTTTGCTCTGAAACAGTATCAACCCTTTCTCTATTCCGATCGGTTATTATGTTGTATACAAGGTAACCGAGGATTACGATGACTACACCTATAAGTGCCTTGAATATGATGCTTTTCATGACGAATCCCCTATAAGCAATGCAAGGCATGGTAAAACTGCCACTGCTACAATCATACTCGAGACAAGTCACCCCTGTTCCAACCGCTTCCTTCCGGCCGGATGTGGCTGTTCTTATGCATTTTTATTTGCTGGTTTTTTTGAGAAGCGCATACGTAGCAAGTGACAGCCCTTTTTTTCTTTGCATGTAACAAAAGGCACTTGCGTTGATGAGGAAGAGGTTAGCACTTATTTCGTTCTCATTCTCAGTTATAATTGCCAGGGGGCTATCGATTCCCAAATCTTTCAGATTCATTATGAATTCCAGACAATCCATTGTCGGTAATATTAGCCGTGTAATGATTAAATGTACCGAAGTGGCTCGCAGCTTGTCCAGTGCATCCATACCATCTTTCGTGATAATTACCTTGTTTCCGTTCGACTCGAGTAATGGTATAAGCTGACGGTTAATGCCCTGTACGTCACCGACCAAAAGAACAACCCTCTCGCCTTTCTGCCTCATGGTAACGGATCCCCCTTGTGTGTTTTCATGCAATCTCGGTATGCCTCTCGTATGATGGTGCGTTACTGTATCTTAGTAATGTAGTGCATGCCGAGCGAATGGGCCAGGGTGCGTTTTTCCCCGTCAAGACCTATCACCCGTGTGGATATGCCGTTTTCTCTCAGTGCCTTTAAGGCTATAATAATGAGGGCCATTGCTGCCATATCAATGGTATCCACCTCCCGCATGTCAAGTTCAATGGTGTTTCTGTGAATAACTTTGCTTGCCAGCATTGCCTTCTTGATCCAAAGGGTGTTTGTGCGATCGAAACTGCCTCTCAATGTGAGGGTGGTTTTTTCATCATATGGTCTGATTACAAAAAAGCCGCTCTGTCCCATATAATAAATCCTCCGCTATGCAGTTACAACGCGCTAAGAATAGAGTGTTTTTAAAGTATGAAATAGTTCACAGGACTGCAGTGCAATGATAGTGCCAATATGGGATGGCTCGGGGGAAGGCCTTGATGGAGTGCGGTTACAAGTTGGAACAGTAAAATGCGCGACGTTGTATCGTTGTTAAATCACGTGCTTGAGCCAATCGTGCCTGCTTGCTTTGCCGGATGATGCGGTTCGCAGTGATCTGAATGCCCGCCGGCACTGTGTGTGCAACAACTGTAATCATTCTGCACAATTACATTACTACTGTGCACTTATATTACACAAGCACAGTAAATGAGCAGCGTATTGGAAAAGTATATTCCCTCAGGCTGTTCAAAAACGCCCGGATGCAAGGCACGCGAAAACCTGAGGAATGAGGCTTACATGCGAGTACGCTGCAATGACGAAGGATGAGCGTAACGCGGCAGATGGGTGTTTTTCAACAGCCTGTTAGAGGTTATAGGCTTCAATTTTGTTGTACAGAGCCCTCCTGCTGATACCCAATAACTGTGCAGCCTTTACTTTGTTTCCTCGTGTCCGCCGCAGCGTGTTTTCTATGTATCTTTTTTCCACTTCTTTCAAGGGCAATCCCATGTCCAGATCGAGGGTTTGCCTTTGCAGTGGCTTGATCTGGATGCGGTCCGGGAGAACATCCGGAGTTATGATATTCTTTTTCGATAAGAGCATTGCCCTTTGAATAATATTCTTCAGTTCCCTCACATTTCCCGGCCAGGTATAGTGCATAAGGCGGTCCAGCGCGTCCGGAGATATCTTGTTTATGGTTTTACCCATCTCCTTGTTGAAGAGGGTGGTAAAATGTTTCAGCAGGAGCGGAATATCGTCACGCCTGTTTTTCAGGGGGGGCAGGTTAATGGTAAATACCTCGAGGCGAAAATAGAGATCCTTACGAAATGTGCCCGAATCGACGTCATCGCGCAGGTTTTTGTTGGTAGATGCTATAATTCGTGCGTTGGTGCGGATGGTCTTTTTTCCGCCGACTCTCCGATATTCCCGGTTTTCAAGGATTCTCAATAGTATGCTCTGCGTTTTATGATCCAGGCTCTCTATTTCGTCAAGAAATAACGTGCCCCCGCTGGAGATTTCAAACAGTCCATCCTGAGGTTCGATTGCCCCGGTAAAGGCGCCCTTCTCATGCCCGAACAATTCACTCGGCGCCAATTCCCTTGAAAGCACACCCATGTTGATGGGAATAAACGGGCCCTTTGCGCGGCTGCTTCGTTTATGAATTGCCCTCGCCACCAGTTCTTTACCGGTGCCGCTTTCACCGGTAATGAGCACGGTGATGTCATTTTCCGCGGCTATGGTGATCTTCCAGAATGTTTCCATCATGCAATCACTTTGACCGATGAGGCTGTCAAATGATTTCAACTTCACATCACTGATGGCAAGCGTTTTCATCAACTATGCTCCGATCGCAATAATCCACGTGTGCATTTAATTTACACTATACACAAGGCCGGTTCGCGATGTCAAGGATAAGCATACACTCGGAGCGAGAAACCACTGCCCGAGCAAAAGCATGTAATCAAGAAGTGGAGCGTGCGGTATCGTTATCCATGGGCCGCGGTAACTTCACCAGTTGAAAAGCTTTTTTGTGAACCCGAACGATATGTGCCTGGATGATGTCTTGGTAATCTCGCACCATAGTGCCGGCTGCCATGATAGATACAATGCCCCTGATGGGAAACAGCTGCAGTTGGTATCAGCATTGCATACTGCCCTTGTGAAGCATGAATAACAGCATCACGAAGGCTTATTGAAGCCGGCTGAGCTCTCCGATGCCGTCTGTAAAGACCATAGGTATCTACCTGCTGCGTCCTGATCAAGGAGAGGTGAGCATTACCACGTGACTGGATGCTTGCGTGACAACCAGATGACGACACATGGTGATTCTTTATTTGCTCAGATGAATGTTCAGAGTGTTCTGCTCGATGGATCGAGTATGATATCGGTCATTCTATTGGCAAATGTAGTGAATGAAGAGCAAATATTTCCCATTATCACCGGGCTGCCGGCAGGAGAGAAAATCGCCGGTATTATTAAAAACCGGCATTGTATAAGCCAGCTCACGCATGATCTTCTCATTGAGATCATACATGAACTTCAGGGAAAGGTGGAGAAAGTCGTCATCGATAAAGATAGCAATGAAGAGGTGGTGAGTATCATTCAGCTGAGCACGCAGTCGGAAAAAATTTACATTGAAGTTCAGGCCTGTGATGCACTGACCATCGCCCTTACATCTCAAGCCCCGATGTATGCCAGAAAAAGTCACTTGCTTACCCTCTCGGAGATACTGGAGAGAATACAGCGCATAAACGACCAAAGATTTCTCGCGTGGCTCAAGGACTTTGGGAGGGTAACACGGAACAGGGATACATGAGCCGACATAGCTATGCGCCATTGCGACATTCCTTAATCGTATCTGTTTCATTATGTCTGCTGCTTTCGTCAGCCTTGGGGTCCGACGATGAGTTTGCAATTATCTCTAAAAAAAACCTTTTCCGACCGGATAGATCAGAGTGGATTAGTACGAAGCATGCCAGCAAGGATGCGGAAGAAAAAACAGATCCTGAAATGCTTGAGCTTTTCGGTACCATCATTATCGGTGACAGAAGGAGTGCGCTTATATATGCAGATGAAACCCCCGCCCAGGGGAAGGCAACGAAATATTCAAGATCAAAGGCCGGAAGAAACAGAATGAGAGGGAAGGCAAAGCTGTATCGTCCCGGTGATTACCTGGGAAGCTATATCGTGGCCGCCATCGATGAAAAGAGGGTAGAACTTGACTATTATGGCGACAAAGAAATACTCTATTTGCATGAAGGGAAGGAACCGCCCAAAGGAGACTATACACCGCTTGAGGTATCCAAGCCCCAACTAAAGCTGCCGGCAAAGCAAAAACCGGTTAATCAAAAAGCGAGAAGAGCGCAGGAACTAAGAAATCAAAGCATCGCCCGAGAGCTTGCTGCAGGAAAAGTGCCCGCAGAACTGCAACCTGTTATGACACCGGATCAACTAAGCGATCTGCTTAAATTTAATCGCGACCTTATGCGGGAGCTTAAAGAAAGCGGTGGACGCATTGACCAGTATGCCATAAAAGAGAGAATTGAAGCATTCAGAAAGAGAATGATGGAAAGCTTGTGACGGCACAAGCAGACGGCTTGGCGAGAGAACGATACCGTTCCGGCATAACGCACGTGCATGCAAGAACCTCACGTATTTGGCAAAGGCATGGCGCTGATGTGATCCATGCTTTTTTTTATTGTCGTTGCCTGTGCCTAGATTGACCATGCGGGGGAATAGTAATGCGCACCGGATTATCCACGATTGTGCTGCTGTGTGTTTTTTTCAGGGCGGCATCTGCTGATGAAATTGTTTTTACCAATGGTGAACGTCTCATCGGAACCTTTAAACATGCGGAAGGGCATACGCTGACCTTCGTGTCGGAAATGGCAGGAGAGATCACCGTTGACCTGGACCGGGTGAAGAGTATTGGAACGGAAGTCGGCATGACAGTCCACTGGACTGACGGCACGGTCTTGAAAGGTAACACGATTGAGAGCAGTGCGGGACGCCTCATGGTTTTCGATGCAGCAAAAGCTCAGGAAGCAGATTTTGCCGCGGCTTTCCTCTCTGCCATAAATCCAAAACCGGAGCCGAAGGTGCAATGGTCAGGGAGCATCACCGCCGGTTTTAAAAGTTCTCACGGCAGTTCGTTCTCCGAAGATTACTCGGTTGATGGAAATCTCGGCATGCGCACTGCCCGGCATCGATTACGGCTGGACGGCCGGTTTGTAGCGGAGCGAGATAAAGACGAGAGAGGAGATAAGAAAACAACCGAGGAAAACGCAACCCTGGACGGGGTTTATTCCTATTACTTCAGCAAAAGGTTTTTTATCTATTGGAACGAGCGGTTTAAAAAGGATCATATTGACGACCTTGATTATCGCATTACCTCCGTGCCCGGCATTGGTTATCAGTGGATCGATAGCGACACGGTGCAATTATCAACCCAGGCAGGTGCAGGACTGCTTCAGGAAAAATACACCAGCAAAGTGCCGGACCCTGACGATGAAACGGCAGAGGTAAAAAAGATTTCCAGGAAAGAGGATTTCATAATGCAGACGGGGTATCATGCCGAGTGGAAAATCAATGACCGGTTTATGTTTGTTTCAAACCTGGCCTATAACCCCAGTCCCGATGATTTTTCCGATTACAATCTGACCCACGATTCAGAAGTGAGAATATTTATCACCCGCTCATTTTTCAACAGCTTTAAGTTTATCCTTGATTATGACACTACGCCGGGTGAGGATTCTGCATCAACCGATACCGATTATATACTCGGCTTGGGCTGGAGATTTTAGAACGTTGCGTGGCGTAGGTTACCGATTGGGCATCCTTCGCTGCATGACCAGGAAAGCTCCCTCATTGGCATCTTGCGGCATGGCTTTGGCATCCAGCACCACCTTTTTATGACCATGGCAGGCAAGAATCATACCCTCCGCAATCATCTCACCGCTACCCCCATCAGTGGTAAAGATTGTTGTTTCCCCGCGGGTTATTTCGTCAGACACTGCAGACGGCTTGGGAAGGTGAAGCCATACGGGGACGCCAAAGGGTTTTGCCCTGGTAAGCTTTTCAGCGTTCTGCGGACTCCAGCGATAGCAACGCTTGTTTTTCAGTATTCCTGACCACTGCTGGCAGATGAGCGCATTGAGCTCTTCATTGTCGGTTAAAGCGAGGAGGTTTCCAACTCCGACCAATTCCTCAGCATCAAAAAGTTCTTCATCAAGTGCATTGGCCTGTTTTGCATTAAACCCGTGTGACTGTGCGTCGCGAATGTTCCTCAGGTTGGTGTCAATGATGATACTGTACAAACCAGCTTTTTCCTGCAGAAAGGCACTGAACTGTTCTGCCAGCCGGTGTGCGCCGACAATGAGCCAGCCGGTTTGCTTGGGGGATCTGACCCGCAGGATGGTTGCGACACGTTTTGCTGTCGAACCCTGAATAATCACGGTCACTGCGACAACTGAAAAGGTAAAAACTTCAAGAAAAGCGCTTTCGGGAATGTGGGCCTGAGTGAGCCGCAGCGTGAAAAGCGAAGCAAGGGAGGCGGCTACAATTCCCCGTGGCGCTACCCATGAAAGGAACAGCTTTTCTTTCCGGGTAAGAGCGGAGCCCCGGGCGCAAAGAAAAACAGCTAAAGGGCGTATGAGAAAAATAACTGCGGTGACCAAGAAAACCCCCTTCAAACCAAGGTTAAGAAATTCCCGCAGGTTGAGGTTTGCAGAGAGGAGGATAAAGAGCATCCCGATGAGTATTTCTGTCAGGTCCAGCTTGAATTTTTTTATTTTTTCCAATTCTTCCGGTTGCATCATGCCGAGCACAAATCCGGCCACAACCACCCCCAGCAGACCCGATTCCGGAATAATCCAGACACAGGTGCCGTAGGTGAACAGTGCGGTCGCAAGAGAGAAAATTGTTACATGCTCTTCCGGGATGAATGCCCGTTTGATCAGCACATAGGCCGCCAGGCCGACACCGGTACCGACGGCAGTGCCGGTTAAGAACCGAAGGCCAAAATTGGTGAGGGCGGATGCCGGACCGGTCTGGTAGACGAGCTCGAAGCAAAAAACGGCCACGAACACTCCTATGGGATCGATGAGCACACTTTCCCAGTGAAGAATGCTGTGTACGTTTTTATTTGCTCGGATTCTGCGCAGGAGGGGGTTGATCACGGTCGGTCCGGTCACCATGACCAGGCTTCCTGCAAGCAGAGATAAGAACGGGGAAAAGCTGAATAAAAGCCAAATGAGAAGCGCTGTGGTTAACCAGGTTACGGCGGCACCCAGCGAGAGAAGCCTTTTTATGGTGCGGCTTGTCTGCCGGTATCCTTTAATATCAAGCGAAAGACCGCCTTCAAACAGGATGACGGCAACGCCGAGGGAAACAATCGATTCAAGCCCGCCTCCCAGCGTTGCCGGTTGAATGAGGCCAAGAAGCTCCGGGCCGAGAACAACCCCGGCAATGAGAAGAGTGGCTATGGCAGAAATCTTAAGCCTTCGGGCAATAATGATCATTGCCACACCGAAGACCACGGCAAAAACCACGCTCCGCAATGCCGGATCAATTCCCTGGCTTATAATTCCTTCCATTGGTCCTAATTGATGATGGCGGCTATGGGCAGTTTTAAGCGTGCTGACATCGGCTATCGGCTGTCGTTTTCAACCGCGCTCATCAGCAGGCTGAAAAAATCAGGAATCGCCGAGGTGACCCGCGACCAGTTGGGTATCTGCGGCGCGCCGAAAGGATCCTGCTCGAATTCCTCACACGCGGTATTGATGCCGTTCACGAAGGTCTCCACCGCCACCGCTTCCTGGTGCCGGTCGAAGTGCAGTCCGTCAATTTCGCTGTCATGGCTGTACTTGGCGATAAAATCCTGGGCCGTCCTCAGATAGGTGGCCTTCAGTGTTTTGATCCATCCGGAGTGGAAATAAATGCCCATGCTGGCCATGGTCCGGAAAATGGTCTTGCCGATATCAATGGACATTTTGTTGAGGCCGGTGGTTTGATCATTTTCGGAAAGCGGCTGGTGTTTATGCTCATAGAAGTCGGTGATCTCCACCTGGCAGATCCTACGCAGCGAGCAGTTCCGGTACACTTCAGCCAGCACCCCCACCTCCAGACCCCAGTCTCCCGGAATCCGGTTGATGCGGGCAAGGTCGGCGCGCATGGAGAATTCTCCCGCCAGAATGTAGCGGAATGAGTCGAGATATTCCAAAAAGGGATGGAAGCCGAACATCTTTTTCAGGGCACGGATCAGGGGAGTCACAAAGAGGCGGGTTACCCGTCCGTGCAGCCGGTCAGTCACCCGGGCATAATATCCCTTGCAGAACTCATAGTCGAGATTGGGGTTGGCCACCGGATAGCACAGGCGTGCCAATAACTCCCGGTCATAGTTAACAATGTCGCAATCGTGCAGGGCAATCACATCACTTTGTCCCCGGGCAAGGATATAGCCATAGGCCATCCAGGCCGATCGCCCCTTACCATCGGCGCCGGCTGGGACGCCCTGTTTTTCCAGGCAGCGATACAGGTCCTGGATGTTGTCGCCGTCATTCCATATTATGGAGACGGGCATGGGAAGGGTTGAAAACATCTCCTTGGCCTCGGCAAAACCGTTCTTGTCGGTGCGCCCCAGGGTCAGCACCACCTCGTTTAAGTATTGTACCCGTGAAATGTTGTCCAGGATGTTCCTAATGGGTGCCGCCTTTAAATCCTGGTAGAGGGCCGGCAGCACCAGGGCAATGGGGCGGTTTTTTGAGAAGCCCTCCAGTTCCTTCTCCAGCCGTTCTATAGTGCCGGCTTTGAGCCGGTGAAGATTGGTGATTTCCCCGTTCTGAAAAAAATCTGCCATACCGCACCTCCTTCCGGTACTAGTGTTGTGTCCCAGAAATAACTTATAATAAAAAGTCGTTGCGAGGAGTCCCGCGGGGGCGGACGACGAAGCAATCTCTCCCAATAAAAGCAGCATGTTACACAGCATGAGATTGCTTCGCGGAGTTTATCCTGAGCGCACGCGAAGGGCTCGCAATGACGGTATATGTCCTGACCAATTATGTAATGAACTTCTGAGGCACTACACTCGTGCAACCGATAGTTTAAGCCTGCTGCTCGCGGCCGGTAAACTCCCTGTTTTCATTTTTCTTCCTGTCCCAGAGGCTGATCAGGTAATCCTTGTTCTCTTCAAATTCGATTGCCTGCTCTTCCACCAGTTTTTCCGCCTCAAAGGAGGACATGTCCCTGGTTTGTTTGATAAAGGAAGCGATGCGGCCGTAGTAGAGGGGGGTGATTATTTCCACCAGCTTCTGCCGGTTGTGGGGCCAGGAGTGGAAGGTGGCGGCCATTTCATAGAGGAGGCAGACCCACACGTACATGGAGAGGGAAAATTTTCGATAGGAAAGCTTTCTGACTGACTCCAGCTCCCTGGCGCAATCATCTGAGAGAATCTCGCGGTACAGCGGGCCGAACTGCTTTATCCCCAAACGGCAGCGGTCAATCAGCCCCTCTAAATTCACCTGTATCGGCTCGGGTTCAATCAGATGTTCAGGTCCAAAGGTGTCTACCACGGCGCTTCCCTTCACCTTTCTCCAGTAGCTTTCATTCTGTTCCATCAGCACAAACAGGGTGCCGAGAACCTGGCGGAACATGGGTCCCAGACTTTCCGAGGGATCTTTTGCGTCATGAATCTTCACCCCCAGCCGGGCCTGGCACAGCTTATAGCCCTTGATGATTGCCAGGGTGGTCATCCAGATATCGATGCCAAAGCGCGCGACATCCGTCTGCCAGACGTTCTGGTCGATGTATATTTCGGCCATGTTCCTTGAAAAGGCAAAGTCGCCGCCGATGGGCTGCCGGATTCTTTTGCCGTACAGCGCCCGGGTAAGGCTGTACACAATGTTGTTGGTGATGGTTCCGTCATATTTGTAGCGGGTGTACACCGGCGCCACAAATTCGTATCCATCCTCAAAGACCGGGTCAATGAGATACTTTGTCCAGTCGGAGGTAATGCTTCGCAAATCCGAGTCAATCACTGCGCAGGCCCGCACCTGGAGCCGCTTGGCCGCTTCAAAAATGGATCGGAGGGCGGAGCCTTTTCCCGCCGGTCCCCGGTAGATGGAGACGATCTTTTCCTGCCAGGGTTTGATCTCGAAGTCTTTTGCCGTCTCGCGGGTATCATCGGTTGACCCCCCGTCAGCAATCAGCATCACGCATTTCCGGTCGCGGAAATGGCGGTGGAGCCCGTGACTTACCATCTGAACCACGTGGGCGATGGTTTTTTCGTTATTGTAGCAGGGGATGCCCACCAGAATGTCAGCCCGCTCGATCTCCTCGATTCGTTTCCTGGTGTAGGGCCGCAAGGCGGTGAAATAATCCATCGTTGCTCTCCCGATTCCGTAATCAATGATGTACAACGGACAGTGCGTGCGTCATTGACAGGTGCCTGTCAGTAGCATATATTATTTTTTATCATCATTCAACCTTCCGCGGCAGGTACACACGGTCATGAACGCTCAAGCTCGGCAGGAAACGGCGAAGCGCATATTCAGGGCCGCTCTGGAAGCGGCGGATCCCCGCCGGGTGGTGACACGCCATTGGAAGATCCTCTCGGAACTACTGCAACAGGCAGACTACCAAACAGTGCGCGTTGCCGGCTTCGGCAAGGCTGGCTGCAACATGGCGTCGGCGCTCGAGGAACTGTTGTGCGACCGCATCGACCGGGGCATTGTTATCACGCCCCGCGGGTACTGCCCGGAGGCGCACACATTGCAAAAGATGCGCCTGTATCAAGGCGGTCATCCGGTGCCGGATGAAAACGGATTAGCAGGCACTGCGGAAATTATTCAATTACTGAAAGGCAGTGATGAACGTGCCCTTGTTATCTGCCTTATATCCGGCGGGGGATCGGCGCTGCTGGTCGCGCCGTATGAAGGTATTACACTCACCGATAAAAAGCAGGTCACCCGGTTGCTTCTGAATGCCGGGGCCACTATTTATGAGCTTAACACGGTGAGGAAACATCTTTCAAGGGTGAAAGGAGGGAGACTGGCAGCAATTGCCCGGCCCGCGCGGATGGTTTCGCTCATCATTTCTGATGTTGTGGGCGACAAGCTCGATATCATCGCCTCCGGACCGACTGCTCCTGACGATTCCACCTTCCACGATGCGTTCCGGGTCATAGAAAAATACAGGCTCGCACCGGTCGTGCCGGCTTCAGTTATCGATGTGCTCACCAGGGGCGCACAAGGCCTGATTCCGGAGACGCCCAAGAAAGGTGATGCAATGTTTAACAGGGTGGATAATAGTATTATTGCGAGCAACAAGATAGCCCTGGAAGCGGCTCGTGCCGAAGCGGCACAGCTGGGGTATCAGGCTGAAATCACTACCGCCGAGCTGACTGGAGAAGCGCGTGAGGCGGGTAGGCGGCTCGCTCAACGGGCACGTGGCATGAGGCGCCCGGCCTGTCTGATCAGTGGCGGGGAAACGACCGTCACGGTTACCGGCGGCGGAACCGGGGGAAGGAACCTGGAGTTGGCCCTTGCCTTCGCACAGGAGATCCAGGATGCGCCGGGGATTACCCTGCTTTCGGCAGGGACTGACGGCAAGGACGGCTCCGCCGATGCGGCGGGCGCGGTGGTGGATGGGGAAACCATAACACGGGCCCGGACCAAAGGACTTGACCCGGCAGCGTATCTGGCCGGGAACGACTCCTATAATTTTTTCCGGCAGGTCGGCGGGCTGCTGATTACCGGCCCGACCGGCACCAATGTAATGGATGTCCAGATAATCATCGTGGATTGCTGACAGGATACCGGCGCATGAAGAAATTAATTGTTTTTACTGATCTGGATGGAACCCTTCTTGATTTATACACCTATTCCTTTGAAAAGGCGCTGCCGGGCCTGGAGCTCTTACGGCAAAAAGATGTGCCGCTGGTTTTTTGCTCAAGCAAAACCAGGAAGGAAATCGAGTGGTACCGGCGGAAGATGACGAATCACCATCCCTTCATTGCCGAAACCGGCGGAGGGATTTATATTCCCGGCGCTTATTTTTCCTTTGCCCCGGAAACGCCGGGCCACGTATGTGAAAATGCGGATGAGTACCTCCTGATCCGGCTTGGAGCACACTATGCTGACCTGCGAAATGCCCTCCGCGATTTGAAGCGACAAGGGTTCAAGGTCACGGGCTTCGGGGATATGTCGGTGGAGCAGTTGATGGATCTCACCGGTTTGAATAGAGAGGAAGCCGTGATGTCGCAGGCGCGCGAATTTGATGAACCTTTTCTATTCGAGGGAAGTGGCGGGGAAGGGCAGCGGCTTTGTGCCGCCATTGCTGAAAAGGGCCTGCGTTGCGCCCAGGGGAGGTTTTTTCATATTACCGGAAACAGTGACAAGGGAAGGGCGGTGGCACTGCTGATTCGATTATATCGCAAACAGTTCGGTGAGGTCGTGACAGCCGCCGTCGGAGACAGGCGCAATGACCTGCCCATGCTGGAACAGGTTGACTATCCCTTTGTGGTTCAAAAACCAGACGGCAGCTACGAGCCGGGTATGACCGGTGAAACCATCATCAAGGCAGCCGGCATCGGACCGGAAGGATGGACCAAGGCCGTCAGCAAAGTCCTTGACTATTTTTCTTGACAGATGACAAAATAAATTCTATGCTTCATCACAATCAAGGCCGAATGTGCCTCCGAGACAATTGAATAGGAAGGAGCTGGGTCTGGGAGCGTTTGTTTCCAGAGGTTAATCCTGCTGATGGTCGGGCCGCTATCTGAAAATTCGGATTGCGGTCTTTTCTTTTGCCCTGAGGGGCGGAAAAGATGATCGTGAGGTGTCGTATGCAATAAGCCTGCGCTGCTGTCATACAGGTAGTTTTAATAGAGAACAACAACGGGTCTGGGAGTGTTTGCTCCCAGAGGTTAATTCTGCTGATAGTCGGGCCGCTATCTGAAAATTCAGAGGGCGGCCCTTTTCTTTTGCCTGGAGGGGTGGGGAAGAGAAGATGCAAAGGAGCTTTGTGAAGTAAGTACACGCTGCTGTCATACAGGTAGTTTTAATAGGAACAACAACGGGTCTGGGAGCGTTTGTTCCCAGAGGTTAAATCTGCTGATAGTCGGGCCGCTATCTGAAATCCGGAGGGCGGCCCTTTTCTTTTGTCCGGGGTTGGGAACCATGAGCTGTTTAAGCAGCTCAAAACAAACACTCATTACAATGCAGGAGGACGAGATGAAATCGGTAAAAGAAATACTATTGGGTCTTTGCACAGGAGGCGGCATTATCCTGGTTTTATCGGGCATTGGGGCGGTCAGGTCAGGAAATAATTGGTGGCCTGCATATTTCATCGCCGGCGCCATCATTGCCGTCGGATCCCTGAAACTGTCAACAAAAGTCATCAAACAATAAAAAGCGGGGCACACAAACATTCATTCATTGAAAGGAGTTACGAACATGCCAACGTTAAAAGACTGGATCCTGGGTATCTGCATCAGCAGCGGCATTATACTGATTTTCCTGGGTGTCGGAGCGGTTTGGGCCGGTAATGGGAAGTGGCCTGCATATCTTGTTGCAGGTGCGGTCATTGCCGGCGCATTCGCTAAAATCGCAATAAATGACTATAAGAGGAGTATGCTCACATGATGGAGTATATCGCTTCACACCAAGAGGTTATTTTTGTGCTGTGCGTGATGGCGGGCCTGGCTGGGTTGATGTTGCTTTTATCGAGCGCGAATAAAAAATCGAGTACGCAGAGAAAAGTCAATCCCGAAAAGCCGACTGAGGTCTCTGAGAAATAAGAAGCGCGGAATCACCGCTTTATAAAAACCTGCCAAAATACCCCTCAGCACTGTTGCAGTAGAAGTCGGGGTCAGGTCTCACCATTGGACAAATTGAAGAGGCCATTATTCATTGTTGCAAACCAATGTCCAATGGTGACGGGTTGTTGCCCAAATCATTTTGCTCGCCACAGATAGTATGGTACAATCCCTCTTAAGCACAGCACTTAAGAG
>CAZWCD010000020.1:14036-30998 GCA_964632275.1 uncultured Thermodesulfobacteriota bacterium | reverse complement strand
TCAGCACCCGGCATTTGCCGCAGACCCCTTCCCCGCCGCAGGCCGCATTGATGTGAACGCCGGCATTCATGGCCACGTCAACCAGGATCTCGTTCGGAGCGGCGGTCACTTTTTTCCCTGCCGGCAGAAAATGTACGGTGACGGTTTTCATGATGGTACCGCGGTCCACCTTCACGAATTAGGATGGTTTCTGAAGCCGAGGAGGATTACGCCTCGTGCGCACCGGTTACGGTCTCATCCGGCGCGCCGGGATGGGCGCGGCCGGACGCCCCCGGAGGTTTAAAAGAGCCCGGAAACCTTGCCGGTCTCGACGTCAATGTCAACCCTTCTGAAGGCCGGATTGGAGCTGGTGCCCGGCATGAGACTGATGGTGCCCGCGCAGGGGCACAAAAACTTGGCGCCTGAATAGATCAGCACGTCGCGTATGGGCAGGGTCCAGCCCTTGGGGACGCCTTTCATGGCGGGTTCATGGGTCAGGCTCAAGTGGGTTTTCACCATCATGGTCGCATACTCATCAAACTGGGGGTCGCCTTCCAGCGCCTTGGCCTTCTGCTCGGCGTCGGGAGACCAGGAGACGCCGTCCGCCCCGTACACCTCGCGGGCAATGGTCCGTACGCGCTCCCGCAGCTTCATGTCCAGGGGATACAGGTATTTAAAGTCGACCTTTTCCTCACAGGCGTCGATCACCGCATCGGCAAGCTCCAGGGCCCCCTCGCCGCCCTGCGCCCAATGGGTTGCTTTGGCGCAGCGTGCACCCGCGGCCGCAGCGGCCCTTTTTACCATCGCTATTTCATCCTTGGTGTCGGTCTGGAAATAATTGATGCTCACCACCGGGTTCATGCCCGACTTGCGGATGGTTTTTATGTGATGAATCAGGTTGGGCAGCCCCTTTTCCAGCAGGCTTAAGTTTTCCTTGGTGTACTCATCGGGAAGAGCGATGCCCGCCACCACCTTGGGCCCGCCGCCGTGCATCTTGAGCGCGCGGATGGTGGTGGTCAACACCGACACATGGGGCTTCAAGCCGCTGAACCGGCACTTGACGTTCCAGAATTTTTCAAAACCAATGTCCGCGGCAAAGCCGCTTTCGGTGACATGATAGTCAAACATCTTCAGACCGATGCGGTCGGCAATGATGGAAGACTGTCCGACGGCAATATTGGCAAAGGGGCCGGCATGCACCATGCAGGGCTGGTACTCGGCCGTGCTCATCAGGGTGGGATTGATGGTGTTGCGCATCCATGCGGCCATGGCCCCCCCCACCTCCAGGTCGCCGGTGGTGACCGGCCTGCCGTTCTTGTCAAAGGCCACGGTGATGCGGTTGAGCCGCTCGCGCAGGTCGGCCAGGTCTTTGACGATCGACAGGATGGCCATGCATTCAGAACCCACGGCGATGCCGAACTTGCTTTGCATGAGGAAGCCGTCGGACCGCCCGCCCAGGCCGATAATGATATTCCTCAGGCTCTGCGCGCAGAAATCCATCACCCACCCCATCTCGATGCGGGTGGGATCTATGTCCAGCCGCCGCATGCCGGTCAGCCGCTGCAATTGCTCGTCAGTATAGTTTCTTTCATGCTGCATCCGGGCGGTCAGCGCCACCATGGCCAGGTTGTGGGCATTGGTAATATCATTGATGTCGCCGGTGAGCCCCAGGGAAAATTCGGTCATGGGAATGAGCAGGGCGTTCCCGCCGCCGGCGGCGGTCCCTTTGACGTTCATGGTAGGACCGCCGGAAGGCTGGCGCAGGCAGCCGCCCACCAGCTTCCCTCGCTTGCCCAGGCCTTCAATCAGCCCGACCGAGGTGGTGCTTTTCCCCTCTCCCAGCGGGGTGGGGGTAATGGCGGTCACTTCGATATACTTTCCATCCGGCCGTCCCTTGAGCCGGTCGATAATTTTCAAAAAGTCCAGCTTGGCCAGCCTGCCCATGGGAATGATTTCATCCTGGCGCAGGGAAAGCTTTTCGCGCCACTGCTCCGGGGTTGGCATATTTTTCTCCGCCGCTTCCGAAATCTGCCAGTCCTTCATCTTTGTCGCGTCATATGCCATACTTTACCCCCTTTGTGAAGTACTGCAATTAAATGTAATGAATTAATGCAGTTACATTGGTGATGTCTACCATACTTAAAGAAGTTTTGTCAAGCTGCCATTTACGGCGATACCACGTATTATCGCAACGCCATGAAACCGGGTTTAATCTTGACAATGCCATACTTCACATTTATAGTGCATGCTGTTTTAAAATGGACAACGTCAGGCGACAAGGACCCGATTACGTTACCCACAGATACCATGAAATCGGCGTTTTTCTATTCAGAGGTTTTTTCCCAGTATGAGCTGGGGCCGCTGCACCCGTTTAAGACCTCACGGGCCAAAATTGTCTACGAGCTCTGCCACCGCTACGGATTGCTTGATCACCCCTGGATAGACATTGTCCGGCCCGAACCGCTCGGTTTCGAAAAGCTCACCCTGTTCCACAGCGATGAATATCTGCGCCTGCTGCAGGCCGCCAGCGCCAACACCTTCCGCTTTGAGATGCTGGGATGTGGACTGGGCACCGATGAAAATCCCGTCTTCGAGGGCCTCTATGAACTCGTCACCCTCGCCGCCGGGGCAACCTACCGCGGGGCCGAGATGCTCCTGAGCGGGGACTGTACGCTGGCGCTCAATGTGTTCGGGGGATTTCATCACGCCGGCCGGGGTCACGCGGAAGGCTTCTGCTACATCAACGACGCCGGCATTGCCATCGCCCATTTTCTGCGGCAGGGGCTTAGGGTTGCGTATGTTGATCTTGATGCCCATCACGGAAACGGCGTGCAGGACGCCTTTTACCACGACAGCCGGGTATTGAAAATATCCTTTCATGAAAGCGGAAAAAGCCTGTATCCCTGGTCCGGTTTTGAATGGGAAATCGGGGACGGCGCCGGAAAAGGCTATACGGTTAACGTGCCGCTCCTGCCGGGGACCGACGACGAAATCTATGTAAGCGCCTTTTCCCGCATCGTGCCGCCGCTCCTGCAGCGGTTTGCCCCCGATGTAACCGTGGCCGTTTTCGGCGCCGACGCCCACCATGCCGATCCCCTGGTTCACCTGAACATGAGCAACCACCCCATCTGCCGGGCGGCCTGCGCCATCGCCGATCTGTCCCCCCGGGTGCTTGCCCTGGGCGGCGGGGGTTACAACATTTACGTTTCCGCCCGCACCTGGGCGCTGGTCTGGGCGCTTATGAACCGGCTGACACCCGAGGATATTTTTCTCGGCGCGGTGGGCGGCATGATGTACGGCCCGGAAGCCGAATCGGGCTCACTTGCCGAGGATCCCCCGCTGGTGCTCCGCGACAGCGAAAAGGAAATGGCGCGCACGGAGGCGGAGCGGGTGGTGAGCTATATCAAGGATACGGTCTTTCCCCTGGTGGGGGTGTAAAGGGATTGGGAACGGTTCGGCTGCCGCACTTATTCATCAATCGGAAGGAGGAGCGCTATGTTATTTGCCCTGCTCGGCAAGTATAACCCGATGATGCTGAAAACGGTGATCACCAAGGAAAACGAGATATTCGCCAACCCGCCGGCAGGCGTTACGGTTGTGGCCCGCTATTCGATGGTGGGGGAGCGGGGCGGATTTATTAACATTGTCAACACCGCAAGCGCCGAAGCGCTGGGCACGCTCCTTGCCGGCTTCATCGGCCTGATGCAGTTCGAGGTAATCCCGGTGGTCGACGCAGCAGGCGGAAACGTGCTGGAAATCCTCAAAAAAGGCCTGAAAGACGCCTCCATCATCTGAAGCGAACCGATGCCCCCTCCCGGTGGTGCCGGGAGGCTCCCCGGGCCTGCGCGCCGGCTGAAGCGCGCCCCGCGCCCATCCCCTTTTCACTTGACAAGAGCCGGGCATCATACTAATGGTGCTGCATGCGTTCCGCCGGCACATGACCGCCGGCAGGCCCTTCGCAGCCAAACCGGATACGAGGAATGAACGGCATGAAAGCAGCGCACGGTGACATCGAACAGACCCTTGTCTTAATCAAGCCCGACGCGCTCCTGTACTCGCTCACCGGCTTTATTGTCGAGCGCGTATCGGCGGTGCACAATCCGGTCATCGCCGCCCTGAAGGTGGTGCGGGCCACCGAGGAATTGGCCCGTGAGCACTACGCCAACATCCGCGGCAAATCGTTTTATGAGGCAACCCTTCGCTACATCATGGGCGAGCTGCATTATCCGGCCCAGCCCGAGAAGCGACGGGTGGTGGCCATTGTGTACGAAGCCGCCGATGTGGTGAACCGGATCAAGGCGTACTTCGGGCCGACCAAGCCCAAGGACGCCAAGCAGCTGGCCAAGGAAAAGGGCATCATAACCCTGCGTGCGCAGTTGGGCTACATGGATTTCGACGTGGCCCAGGAAACCCTCATCGATAATGCGGTGCACGCATCCGAAAACACCGTGGAAGCGGAGCGGGAAATCAAGCTCTGGTTTGAACCGGGTGACTTTCCCGAACAGCACCGCTTTTTTGACTACGTTGAATCTGAATTCCATTTCTACGCATCCCCCCGCGCGGTTGAAGGGACCTATCGACTCTACGGAAGCGGGGAGCCGGGATGCAAGGGCATCATCGCCCCCGGAACCCTGGTGTGGCAGTCGGACTATGAAAACCTCCTGCTGTACCGGGACGGCAAGGGAACGCCGGTGGTTCCGCTCAACAGCATCATTGAAAAATACCTGATCAAAACCAGATGATGTCCGCCGACCTGCGCCGCCACGCTCCGATTTTTTTCATGATCAAACCGGATGGCATTTCCCGTGAAGCCGAAATCATGAAGATGATAGATCCGGTGGCCTCGGTCATCGCCCGCCGGCCGTTTGACCCGGTGGAGATGGACCGGGTTGAGCGCCTCTATGCCGTGCATAAAGACAAGCCGTTTTATCCCCGGCTGATGAACTATTTCAGAAACCAGCCGGTCATCGCGTACCTCTTATGCGAGCGGCCGGACACACACTATCAGAACGGGTTTTACCCGAGCTTCATTGACCTGGTGGGCGACACCGATCCGGCCAAGGCCCTGCCCGGCACCATTCGGAGCCTGAGCGCGGATTCGCTTGAAGCATCCCTTGCCGAACAACGGGCGGTGAGGAACCTGGTCCACCGGTCAACCACCGTCGAAGAGACGCTCGCCGAGGCCCCGCTGTTCTTCTGGGACCACGTCTGCGATGCCTCCAAGGTGCCGGGATTGCCCGGGATCGCGGGGCGGTTTTTTTCACAGGCGGGCGAGGGCATCTTCTTTGAGGAGCGGGTGGAAAGCGGCATGCGGCGTTGCCGGCTTCTGTCCTCGGTGGAAGCGTTGATCCGCTATCAGGACTGCCGGGGCGGCGACGGGGATTCCCCCGGCCAGTCCCGGGCGCTGGTGGAAACCCGGGTGGAGGGAACCCGGGTGATAAAAGAAGTGATCCCGCCCGTGATGCACTAAGCAGTCATACTACCGCACCGGACCCCATGCGTCCGGTGGAGGGTGACAAGGACCATGCATACAACCATGCCCGCACACGCCATAGGCGTGACCGATACCACGTTTCGAGACGCCCACCAGTCCTCTCTGGCGACGCGCATGCATCCTGATGACATGCTCCCCATCGCCGAACAGATGGATGCGGCGGGCTTTCATTCGTTAGAGGTGTGGGGCGGCGCCACCTTTGATGTCGCCACCCGGTTTTTGAACGTGGATCCCTGGCAGTGGCTGCGCACCTTAAAAAAGCACATCACCAAAACCCCCCTGCAAATGCTGCTGCGCGGACAAAATCTGGTCGGCTACCGCCACTATGCCGATGACGTGGTCAGGGCCTTTGTCCACCATGCCGCGGCGTGCGGCATGGACATCTTTCGCGTCTTTGATGCGCTGAACGATGAAAGGAACTTTGAACAATCCTTTCGCGCCATACGGGAGTGCGGCAAGCACATACAGGGAACCATCTGCTACTCGCTGACCGGGCGGCGGCTGGGCGGGCCGGTCTTTACCATCGATTATTTTGTGAAAAAAGCGCGGCTGCTTGAAACCATGGGCGCCGACTCTCTGTGCATCAAAGACATGGCGGGCTTGCTGTCACCCCTGGATGCATACGACCTGGTATCGGCGCTTAAACAAGCGGTTTCCATTCCCATCCAGCTCCACTCTCACTACACCAGCGGCATGGCTTCCATGGCCTATCTCAAAGCCATAGAGGCCGGCATAGACGTCATCGACACCACCCTGGCGCCGCTTGCCCTCAGGTCCTCCCAGCCGGCAGTCGAGCCGCTGGTGGTGGCGCTGCAGGATACGCCCTGGGATACGGGTTTAAACCTGTCGCTGCTGGATGAGCTCGGCAGGTACCTTGAATCCATCCTGCCCCGCTACGGCAATTTTATCAACACCACCAAAATGTCCATCATCGACGCGGGCGTCCTGCTGCACCAGATACCGGGAGGCATGCTCTCCAACCTGATAAGCCAGCTCAAAGAAGCCAATGCGCTGCAGCGGCTGGATGAGGTGTATGAAGAACTGCCCCGGACACGCAAAGACCTTGGCTATCCCCCGCTGGTAACCCCCACCAGCCAGATCGTCGGAACGCAGGCGGTGCAGAACGTGCTTTTTGGCAGATATCACATGGTATCGTCCCAGGTGAAGGATTATGCCTACGGACTCTATGGACGCCCTCCCGTGCCCATGGATCCCGAAGTGCAGCGCGCGTGCCTCAAGGGGTATGGGCGCGGGGAAAAACCGATTGATTGCAGGCCGGCGGACATCCTCGCCCCTGAACTGGAAAAGGCCCGGGCGGAGGCAGGGGATCTGGCCCGGGACGAGGGGGACCTGCTGACCTATGCCCTCTACCCGACCACCGGCAAACGTTTCCTCAGATGGAAATACGGGCTGGAACCGGCGCCGGAATCGATTGCGCCACGGACCGCGGCCGGCACGGGCAAGGAAATGACCGCTGCGGCGCGGGAAGATGCGCCGGTTACCGCAGGGAAGGAGAAGCCGGCCGGAGAGGGCGCGGCACCCGCACCGGGAGACATATCCATAACCGCACCGATGCCGGGAATCATCATTGCGTACAAAGTAAGCGAGGGCGAGTCGATCATGTCCGGCGATATCGTGGCCGTGCTTGAGGCAATGAAAATGGAGAACGAACTGGCTTCGCCCGCCGACGGCACGGTGAAAACAATAGCCCGCAAAACAGGCGATTCGGTAAAAAAGGGTGATGTGCTCTGCATCATCAGCGCCAAACGCTGACCGTTGGGACATCAAACACCCCTCCCCCTGTACCTCACATCCTCACGCAGGAAGACGCAGACCATTTGCCCCTCATGTCCCGGGACGTCACCCAACGCGCATCCGGGTACAGGGTCCCCCGCTGCTCACCGGTCATTGATTCTGATACATCCGGCACAGCCCCGGTGCCCCTAAAAAATGCTTGACAAAATGCACACTCAAGTGTATGAATGAGCGTTCACTCATTTAATGATACAAAGGAGGTTTACTATGGCGGCAGAAGGAAAAACAATATCTTCAGTGAGTTTAGAGGGAAGGGTCTTCAAGGTTCCAGAGGCGCTTAAGAAAACAGCCTACGTGAAGGGCGTTGACGAATACAATAAAATCTATAAGCGATCCATTGAGGATCCCGAAGGGTTCTGGGCGGAGTGCGCCGAGCAGCTGCACTGGTTCAAGAAGTGGGACAAGGTGGAGAGCAGCGATTTTAAAAACGCCAAAATAGAATGGTTCCGGGGCGGAAAGCTCAACGTGTCGGATAATTGCCTCGACCGGAATCTGGCGACCCGGAAGAACAAGCCCGCCTTAATATGGGAGGGGGAGCCTGAAGGCGAAAGCAAAATCTTTACCTATCAGCAGCTGCATGATGAGGTGTGCAAGTTCGCCAACGTCTTAAAAAAGAAAGGGATTAAAAAGGGAGACCGCGTATCAATCTACCTGCCCATGATTCCGGAGCTGGCCATTGCCATGCTCGCCTGCACCCGCATCGGGGCCATCCACAGCATCGTCTTCGGCGGCTTCAGCGCCGAGGCCCTGCGCGACCGCATTCAGGACTGCGGCTCAAACATGGTGATCACCTCCGACGGAAGCTACCGCTCCGGCAAGGTCATTGATCTGAAGAAAAGCGCGGACAAGGCCATCGAAGAGTGCCCATCGGTGAAAGCCTGCATTGTGGTCAAGCGCACCGGCAGCCAGGCCGCAATGAAAGCGGGACGGGATTTCTGGTGGCATGAAGAAATGGGCGCGTCCGACATCAGCGCCGCATGCGAGCCGGTGCCGATGGACGCGGAAGATCCCCTTTTCATCCTCTATACCAGCGGCAGCACCGGAAAGCCCAAAGGGGTGCTCCACACCACCGGCGGCTACCTGGTCTATGTCTACCAGACCTTCAAATGGATCTTCGATTACAAGGAAGAGGATGTCTTCTGGTGCACGGCGGACATTGGCTGGATCACCGGCCACAGCTATATCGTGTACGGGCCGCTCTCAAACGGCGCCACCACCATCATGTTTGAAGGCGTGCCGAGCTATCCCAAGTATGATCGCTTCTGGCAGATTGTTGAGAAATACAAGGTCAACCAGTTCTATACCGCCCCCACCGCCATTCGGGCCATCGCCAAGGAAGGAGACGAGTGGGTCAAAGGCAAGGATTTAAGCAGCCTGCGCATTCTGGGAACGGTGGGCGAACCCATCAATCCGGAAGCCTGGATGTGGTACTACAACATGATCGGCGGCGGGCGATGCCCCATCGTTGACACCTGGTGGCAGACCGAAACCGGCGGCATTCTCATCACCCCGCTTGCCGGGGCCATTGACGTAAAGCCGGGCTCTGCCGGCAGGCCCTTCCCCGGGGTCAAGCCCCTCGTGGTGCGGGAGGATGGAACACCCGCCGGGGTCAATGAGGGCGGCTACCTCTGCATCGAACGGCCGTGGCCGGGCATGATGCGGGGGGTATACGGCGATTCCGACCGTTTCCGCGACACCTACTTCATCCAGTTCCCGGGCAGATATTACACCGGCGACGGCGCCCGGCTGGATAAAGACGGCGACTACTGGCTGATGGGCCGTCTTGATGACGTCATCAACGTGTCAGGCCACCGCATGGGCACCGCCGAGGTGGAAAGCGCGCTGGTCTCACATCCCTCCGTTGCTGAAGCCGCGGTGGTGGGATTCCCCCACAACATCAAGGGGCAGGGCATCTACGCGTTTGTCACCGTGAACAGCGGCGTGGAGAAGACCGACCAGCTCAAAAAGGACCTGGTAAACCACGTGCGCAAGGAGATCGGTCCCATCGCCACGCCTGACAAGATTCACTTCGCGGACGGCCTTCCCAAGACCCGCAGCGGAAAGATCATGAGAAGAATCCTGAAGAAGATCGCCGCCGGCGAGGTTGATGATCTCGGGGATATTACGACGCTTGCGGAACCAAAAGTGGTCGATGATCTGGTCAAGGGAAGACAATAGCAGAACCGTCCCGATGAAGCGGATCCCCTGTGCCTGAGGGGAGGAGGTCCTTTGTATGTCAGAAACTGCAATCAAGAACAAGGGGTGGATGGTGACGTGGGCCGGGGTCGGCATTAACCTGGCGCTGGGCATCCTGTACACCTGGTCCATTTTCAAGGGCGCCATCAAGGACTCCATCGAAAAAGGCGGCGATGGTGCGTTTAACTGGGATAAAGCGTCGCTGAATGATCCCTACGCCGTCTGTTGCCTGATGTTTGCCTTTTCGATGATCCTTGCCGGAAGGTGCCAGGACAAGCTTGGCCCGCGCATCACCGCGCTCATGGGCGGTTTGCTGGTGGGCATCGGCTTTACCTGGATTTCCTCCACTGCCAGTTATTCGGCGTGGGTGCTTGGCTTCGGCGTGCTTGCCGGCACCGGCATCGGTTTCGGTTATTCGTCCGCCACCCCGCCGGCGCTCAAATGGTTTCCCCCGGCCAAAACCGGCTTGATTGCCGGCCTGGTGGTTTCCGGCTTCGGGCTGGCCTCGCTCTACATTGCACCGCTTTCCAAATACCTGGTCGGCGCCTGGGGCCTGCAGAAGGCCATGCTCTTCTTCGGCCTGGCTTTTCTGGTGGTGGTCTGCGGGCTCTCGTTGTTGCTGGCCAACCCCCCCAAGGGATATGTCCCGCAGCAGCAGCCCGCACCGGGCAAGGGTGCAAAGGCAAAGCCGGCCGCTGTGCTGCATGATAAAAGCGCATCCGAGATGATGAAGACCGTCACCTTCTGGAAACTCTGGTTCATCTATTTCATCGGGGCCGGGGCGGGGCTTATGGTAATCAGCAGCGTGGGGGAAATGGCAAAGAAAAGCCTGGGTGACGCGGCGTTCGTGGCGGTTGCCATCATGGCCGTGGGCAACGCTGGCGGCCGCATTATTGCCGGCGTTCTATCGGACCGGATCGGCAGAAACACCACCCTGATCATCATGCTGCTGTTTCAGTCACTGCTGATGTTCGCCTGCATCGGGATCATGGGATCCAACAATGCGGTTATACTGGTGTTGCTGGCAACCTTCATCGGCTTTAACTACGGAACCAACCTTTCCCTCTTTCCTTCCATCACCAAGGATCTCTGGGGGCTTAAAAACTTCGGGCTCAATTACGGCTTCGTGTTTACCGCATGGGGGGTCGGCGGCTTCGTGATGAGCCGGATCTACCAGATGCTCACCCCGAGCACGGGAACATCAAGCACGCCCTTCATTCTTGCCGGCGTCCTGCTGATCGTGGGCGCCGCCGTTACCGTCACCCTGAAAAGGGCGGAAAGCAACCAGGCTGCCGTGAAAATAAAACAGGCCGCCTAGCGTCGGCCCTCCGTTTTGAATGTACAATACCCTGTTGTGTTTGGATCACAGCAGGGTATTTTTTTGATCAATCTCGTTCTCTTCGCTCAGACCCGTTCCACATAGCTTCCGGTGCGGGTGTCAACCTTGAGCACGTCGCCCTGGTTCACAAAGAGCGGAACCTGAATGACCGCGCCGGTCTCCAGGGTGGCCGGCTTGCTGCCGCCGCTTACCGTGTCTCCCTTGGCCCCCGGCTCAGTCTGCACTACGGCGAGTTCCACAAAGGTGGGAAGATCAACCGCTATGGGAACGCCCTTATGCAGAAGCACCGAGATGGTGGCGTTCTCCTTCATAAATTGCTTATTGGCTCCCAAATGTTCTTCAGTCAGGAACGTTTGTTCATAGGTTTGCTGGTCCATGAAGCAGTATTGGTCTCCGGTGCTGTACAAAAACTGCATTTTCTTCTCTTCAAGGTCCGGCCTGCCCAGCTTCTCGCCTGACCGGAAGGTCCTTTCAATAACATTTCCCTTGGACAGGCTCTTCAATTTGGTTCGTATGAAGGCGCGCCAGTTGCCCGGGTTGACGTGCTGAAAATCAACCACCATATACACATCGCCTTCCAACTCAATCTTCAACCCTCTTCTAATATCAGACGTTTCGTACATACCCGTTCTCCTTTACGCCCTATAAACACAGCAATTTCTTGCTCACCGAGCTGAGCAGCTCACATCCGTCACCTGTTACCCGAACCAAATCCTCTATGCGCACGCCGCCCCAGCCGGGGATATAGACGCCTGGTTCAACCGTAAAAACCATGTTCTCTTCCAGAACCGTTTCCTGTCGCGGGGCGATGCGCGGCTCCTCATGCACCGCGAGCCCCACGCCGTGTCCGGTGCCATGCCTGAAATAGTTTCCCAGACCGGCCTTTTCCACCACGCCGCGCGCCGCGGCATCGATCCTGCCCGCGCCGACACCCCGTTTTATCGCACTGATCGCCCGGTCGTGCGCGTCCCTCACCACCTGATACACCTTTTTCTGCCTGCTTCCCGGCCTGCCGAACAGCACGGTGCAGGTTTCGTCCGAGCAGTAACCCCGGTGCACCGCACCGTAATCGATGGTGACGAAATCCCCCTTCTCTATTTTTTTCCCTGACGCGAGTCCGTGGGGCAGCGCGCCCCGCGCCCCGGACGCCACGATGATGGGAAAGGAAACTCCTTCCGCCCCCTTTTCTCTGATGGCCAACTCAAGATGAAAAGCAACCTCTTCTTCCCGCCATCCCACCCGCACCCGGTCCAGCACCTCCACAAAAGCGCTTGACGCAATGCGCGCGGCGCTTCTCATGCGGGCAATCTCGCCGGCGTCCTTTATCGCCCTCACACCTTCCAACAGGTCATGCACCTCAATCAGCTGAAAGAGGCCGCTTGTATCAAAAACCTTTTTTTCCGCAACCGTCAGTTTCCGCGGATCAAAACCGATGCGCTTCACCCTCAACGCTGTCAGATAGCGCAGAGCCCCGTCGGTCTTCCTGGCGCATTCAACCGTCTTCACCCCGCTGCATTCAGAGCGCGCCTGCTCGGTATAGCGGGAATCAACAAAGAGGCGACCCTCGCTTCCGCCGAGAACAAACAGGGATTCGCTTCCGGTAAACCCGGTCAGGTATCGGACCGATTCAGGCGAGTTGACAACCAGCGCATCAACGCCGGTCTTTTTCATAACCTTTCGCATGCGGCTATATCGTCTTTTCATATGCGTTCGGTGGACGTCAGTACAAGGATGATGGCGAGAAGCAGGTTATGAGGACGATGGCGCTTCGAACGGAGGTTGTGTCTGTGTCTTGTATCATAACCGCGGGCACACGCGGACAAAACGGCCCTCAGGTAGCTCGTTGCAAAGCGCTTCACAGCATCATGGGCATGATAATGGAAAGAATCGTTTCCTGTCCCTTCTCCTTAAATACGATCGGGGTCTGGCCGTCTTTTACTTCAATCACCACGTCCTCGCCTTCCAGGGTGTTGAGCACGTCCAACACATACCGGCTGTTCAACCCGAATTCAACGGCATCACCCCTGCATTCAGCCTCCAGTTGCTCGGTTGCTTCCCCCACGCCGGCTTTTTTCGATGAAATAATCATCACCCCGTCCCGGCAGTGAAACTTCACCACCCTGGTTTCCTCCTCCGCCAGCAGCGTCACCCGCTTCAACGTGTCGCTCAGCGCCCTGATTTTTATCGCTATCTGAATGGCATTCTCCCTGGGAATGGCGATGCGGTAATCAGGAAATTCACCCTCGATCAGTCGAACAATCAGCGTCTCCCCTCCTTCAGTAATGGTAATATTTTTATCACTGAAGCCGACTTTTACCACCGCATCATTCTTTAATTCCTGGGCGAGCCTCCTTATTTCCCGTGCCCCTCTTTTGGGCACAATGGTCCCTTTCTTCAGCTCGGCGCCCTTGCCAAGCACGCCGTCTTTTTCCACAAGGGCCAACCGGTGGCCGTCGGTCGCAACCATTCTCACCTTGTTTTTCTCCCCTTCTATTAATATGCCCCTCAGCACATCCCGTGTCCGATCATCCGAAACCGCATACAGGGTCCTTTGGATGAGCTCGGACAACAGACCCGCCGCGATCTCACCGTACCGCACCTTTTCATCAATCTTGATCGGGGGTATTTTCTCGTCGGACAGCACTGCCAGATTAAATTGAATGTGCTTCCCGTGCCTGATGCTAATCCATCCATCATCCGTACGCTCCAGAAGAATCTCTCCCTCCGGCATCTGATTCACAATCTCGGTAAACTTCTGTCCGTCGACGACGATGGTTCCTTTTTCCATCACCGGCAGATTTTTTCTGACGATGATACCCACTTCAAAATTGGTTGCGCTGATCACCAACTCATTTTCTTTTGCTTCGATGAGAAGGCTTGAGGCAATGGGCACGACAGGGTTTTTTTCAAGAATGCCTTGAAATTTTTTCACAATTTCAGAAAGTCCCTGTTTGTCCATGGAAAACTTCATATGCATCTCCTTCTCTTGTTTTTATAATTTTATAATGATAATAGTAGTAGCGCTGTTGAACGCGGGGATAACCCCGCTAAGAACATATTTTTTAAAACATACCGCAGTGAATAACTCTGGTGGATTGTTTTGATGCTTTTTTGCGGCACCGGGTTACTGCACAGAGAGTAAACCGGTTATCAACAGGTTGTTACTATCTGCCGGTCAGTTTGCCGGTAATCGTGTTGACATGGTTTTGCAGTTGTTTGTCGTGTTGCAGCGCTTTTTCTATTTTATTGACGGCATAGATGATGGTGCTGTGGTCTTTCCCGCCGAACTGCGCGCCGATTTCCGGGAAGGACAATTTTGTCAGGTTGCGGGCCAGATACATGCATATCTGCCGGGGCATGACAATGTTTTTTTGTTTCCGGACCGACTTTAAATCAGAAAGCTTGATGTTGAAGTAATTGCAAACCTCCTTCTGGATGATGCCGATGGTCAGCTCTTTTTCCCGGGTTTTAATAATGTCCTTGAGCACATCCTTGGCCAGATCAAGGGTGATATCACATTTATTCAGTGAAGCATAGGCCACCACCCGGGTGAGCAGTCCTTCCAGTTCGCGTATATTCGATTTTACATTTGAGGCGAGAAAAAAAGCCACATCATTGGGAAGAACCACCGTTTCGCCCCGCAACTTCTGTTTGATAATCGCCACCTTGGTTTCCGTGTCCGGCGGTTGTATATCGGCAATAAGACCCCACTCAAACCGGGAGCGCAGCCTTTCCTCAAGCGAATGCATATCCTTGGGAGGGGTGTCGCTGGTCATAACGATCTGCTGATGCGACTCATAAAGGGTATTGAAGGTATGAAAAAACTCCTCCTGGGTTCGTTCCTTGCCGGCGATAAATTGGATATCGTCAATCAAGAGCAGACTGAGCGTCCTGAATCGTTCCCGAAAATCGGCCATTTTTTCGTAGCGTATGGAATTGATAAGATCATTGGTAAATTGTTCTGATGATATATATAAAACCTTCGAACAGATGTTGTTTTGGATGGCATGATATCCGATGGCCTTTAAAAGGTGGGTTTTTCCCAGCCCGGCGCCGGCAAAGAGAAAAAGGGGATTGTAGTTAAGCGCTGGGTTGTTGGCCACGGAAAAGCAGGCGGCATGGGCAAACTGATTGCTCGAACCAACCACAAAATTGTCGAACCGGTATCGGCTGGTGATGTTTGAAGCGATAAGCGGCTGGGTCTGGGCAAGGCGGGTGACCGGGGTCTTGTTTTTTTGAATTTTTTTTTCGTTCACCACAAACTGCAGTGTGATGGTGTCCTGGATCACCTCGGAGGCGGCATCTTTTATCGGGGAAAGGTAATTAGCCTCCAGCCATTCCTTGAAAAAGAGATCGGGTACCTCAATAAAAAGTTCTTTATTTTCAAGTTTCAGGCAGGATAACGGCTTGATCCAGGCGTCATACGCCTGGCTTTCTATTCGTGCGCACAGAAGATCACTTATTTTTTTCCACACACTTTTCACCATCATTGACCTGTCGGCGGCTGCAGAGTACACAGCTCTTTATAGTATACGCTGCAATTTTTCAAGAAAAAAATAACAGCTCCTTAAAAGGTAAGCCGTCTCATCCTGATGTTGAGCAAGAGGCCCACGATAACCCAGTTGGTTATCAGGGAGGATCCGCCGTAGCTGACAAAGGGCAGGGGCACGCCGACAATGGGGAACAGTCCGCAGACCATGCCGATATTTATGCAAACCTGCCAGAATAAAATAAGCGCCAGCCCCACCGCCATGAACGAACCGAGCCGATCCCGGGCAAGCGTGGCTATTTTGAGCCCCTTGGATAGTAAAAGGAAGAAGAGCAGCAGCAGCAGCGCGGAGCCCATAAATCCCCACTCCTCTGCCCATACCGAAAAGGCAAAGTCAGTGTGCTGTTCGGGAAGAAAGCGGAGCTGGCTCTGGGTTCCGCTCATAAAGCCCTTGCCGGAAAGCATACCCGAGCCGATGGCAATTTTGGATTGGATGGCCTGATAGCCGGCGCGCAGGGAATCCTTGTCGGGATTGAGAAAGGTGATGATCCTTCTTTTCTGATACTCCTCCATGAAAAAGAGAGAGCAGGGCAGCAGCACCAGGCCGGAAACCACCGCCGCGGCAATCTGCTTGAAATCCAGCCGAACCAGGAAGACAAAGCTGATAAAAATAATCAGCAGCAGGCCCGCCGTACCCAGGTCCGGCTGGAGAAAGATCGGGAGAAAGGTGCCGGCGGTAAAAAGGCCGGGCAGCACCAGTCCCCGTAAAAGGCCGGCGGTGGCGGGCGTGCTGCCCGAGAGCGATGAAGAGAGCAAAATGACCAGGCTGACCTTGGTGAATTCGGACGGCTGAAACGTAAAGGATCCGATCTGGATCCAGCGGTGGGTCCCGGCGGTGGGCCCCCCGATGAAGAAGGCCGCGATAAGCAGCAGTATCGCCGTCCCGTGCAGCAGATAGCAGTTTCTGGCAATGAGCTGGTAGTCGATGGCGACCGAGGCGATCAGGACGATCATGCTGATGGAAAGCCAGTACATCTGTTTCAGAAAAAAGGGAGCGGGCGAGTCGTTCAGGGAGAACGAGCCGGCGCTGTAAATGTTAACAATGCCAAGGGCTGACAGCGCCAGCGCCACCAGGAGCAGGCCCCAATCGAAGTTGGTTATAAGGCGACGGTCAAACACCGGATGCCTCCATTTGGAAAAATCGGGAAATAACCGCTTGCGCAAGCGGCGCCGCGGCGCTTCCCCCGTGACCGCCGTGCTCGACGAAGACAACCACGGCGATGCGGGGCTCGCCCACCGGGGCGAAGGCAACAAACCAGGCGTGGTCCTGCATATCGCTGTCACGGGGGGGGCGGCTGTCCCTGCCGAGATTGATCACCTGTGCGGTTCCGGTTTTGCCGCACACGTCCCCGCCGCGGATCTGGGCGCGAGTTCCGGTGCCGGAGGGCGAATTCACCACCTTGAAGAGACACTCTTTGAGGAAGACGATGGTCTCGCTTGCAAGCGGCAGACGTCCCCGCGCCCGGGGAGAAAACTGCCTGACCGGTTTCCCGTCGGCGGTTTCCACCCGCTCGATGAAATATGGCTGGTAGAGTGTGCCGCCGTTGGCCAGCGCGGCATAGGCCATGACCAGCTGCAGCGGTGTGAGCA
>CAZWCD010000020.1:0-13936 GCA_964632275.1 uncultured Thermodesulfobacteriota bacterium | reverse complement strand
GTGCCGCCGTTGGCCAGCGCGGCATAGGCCATGACCAGCTGCAGCGGTGTGAGCAGATTGGCGCCCTGCCCGATGGCGATGGAGAGGCTTTCACCCCGCTGCCAGGGTATGCCGTATCTGCGCTGGTACCAGTCCGAGGTGGGAATCAAGCCCTTTTTTTCCTCGCTGAGGCCGATCCCGGTAAGCTCGCCGAGACCGAAGCTGCGGGCGTACCGGGCGAGCCGGTCCGGTCCGAGCATGATGCCCAGCTGATAGAAGAACACGTCGCAGGACTCGACAATGCCCCGTTCCATCGCCACCATCCCATGGCCGGCCTTCCGCCAGCAGCGGTAGGGACGGGCGCCGAAGGTGAGCGCGCCGCCGCAGAAGAAACTGGATGCAGGGGTGATTTCCTTCTCCGCCAGGGCCGCCGCGGCGGTGATCAGTTTGTAGGTTGAGCCCGGCGGCTGCATGGTCTGGATGCAACGGTTCATGAGCGGTCGGGACGGGTTGTTGATCAGCTCACCCCATTCTCGTGCAGAGATGCTGCGCGAAAAAAGATTGGGATCAAACGGAGGGCTGCTCACCATGGCCAGGATGCGGCCGTCGCGGGGGTCGACTGCCGCGATCGCCCCGGTTTTTCCCGCCAGCGCATCCTCCGCCGCCTGCTGCAAATCAGCATTGATGGTGAGGATGACGTTGTCGGCCGGCACCGGATCCACCCGGCCCATGATGTTGACCTTGTAGCCGGTCGCGTCAACTTCGGCCTGATAGCCGCCGTCGGTGCCGCGCAGCTCCCGCTCCATCATTTGTTCGACACCGGACTTGCCGATGAAGGTGCCGGTCTTATATCCTGCGAAGGCGGGAGACTGCAGCTGCCGGAGGCTGATTTCCCCCAGGTGGCCGAGGAGATGACATGCCAGGACCGCCGAGGGGTAATGCCGCACCGGGTTTGTTTCGACGATGATGCCGGGCAGGTCCAGCTTGTGGGTCAGCACCAGCGCCAGCACGTCCCGCGACACGTCGGCGAGCAGCTTCACCGGCTCATAGGGTGGCCGTCCCCTGGCCTGGCGCGCTTTCTGCTGGAGCTGCAGGATGTCGCATTGCACCAGCGTTGCCAGGTCCTGGAGCACCTCGGCGGCATGGCTGGTTTCCTGGGGCACCAGGCAGATGTCAAACGAGGGGCGGTTGCTGGCCAGCACCTTTCGGTTGGCGTCAAGGATGCATCCCCGGGGCGATTTGATGATCTGGGTCCGGATGCGGTTGTTTTCCGACAGCCTGCGGTAGGTGTCCCCCTCAATGACCTGAAGCAGCCAGAGCCGCAGCAGGAGCAGCGCGAAAACAAGCATCGCCAGGAAGTAGGCGATGCGGATTCGCGCCTGCACCTTTTGTTCATACGCCAGGTCATGTTCGGATCGCATTTCTCTCATGGTGCCTGCGGGTATCAGCGCTCGGCGGCGCGAACGGTCCGGTTGAAGAAGAGCAGCAATGGGATGCCCAGCGCGGTGCTGACGCTGCCGCGCAGCGCCGCAGCGGCCAGCAGCTCGCCCGCCGGGCAGTGAGCGGTCATCCCGGCCACAGCCGGCAGGGCCAGATCCGCGGCGATGCAGAGAAAAAACAGCACCAGCGCCTGGGAGAGCAGCCGCTCAAACAGAATGAAACTGCCCAGGATCCTGATGCTGATCAGCGCCAAAAGATTGATAAGGGAGATCAGTCCCCGGGGGCTGCCGGAAAGGGATTCAAGCACGTACCCCAGCGCAAAGGCGAGAAACCAGCTGCTTGCGGAGTTGCCGCGAAAGCCCGCCATGACCACGACGATGAAGGAGAGGTTGATCGCCGTCAGCTGCGGGGAAAAAAAATTCCACGGCAGCGCCTGCAGAAATATCAGCAGAAACCCCGTGCCGGATAAAAAAAGGGCATGCTTCATTGCCGGGCCTATAGACAGAGGGGCGGGTGATGATGCAGGGCAAAGACTAGCCGTCCCCGGGAAGGAGGATCGACACTTCCTCCAGCTTGTTAAGGTTAATGTTCGGCGCTACTTCCACATAATGAAAAAGCCCCAGGGTGGTTTTTTCAACCCTGGTAACCGTTCCGAGGGGCAGTCCCTTGGGGAAAACCCCGCAGAGCCCGGTGGTCACCACCACGTCCCCGGCGGCGACATCATCGGCGCTTGAGATGAACGTCAGCTCGCAGAGCGATGATCCCTTGCCCTGCAGGACGCCCCGGGACCTGGTTCTTTGTACCAACGCGTCCACCGAGCTGTTGATGTCGGTAATCAGCAGCACCTTTGCGGTGCTGTCGGCCACCTCGATGCAGCGGCCGACCACGCCCTGGTGGGTGGTGACCGCCTGATTTTTTTGTACGCCGTCGCTGCGTCCCTTGTTGATGAGAAGGGTCTTAAACCATCCAACCGCGTCCCTCCCGATGATTTCCGCCGAGACCAGATGGGCCGGAGACTGCTCCTTCAGCAGCAGCAGATTCCTGAGGCGGGCGTTCTCCAGGGCCAGTTCCTGGGTATGGACCTGTTGCTCGGCAAGCAGGGCCAGGGAGTGCCGCAGCTCCCGGTTCTCTTCCTTCACCCGGAGGATTGCGATATAGTTGTCCCAGCAGGAACGGGCTTCCCTGAGCAGGAAGGAAAAGGCGAGCAGGGGAGGCTCATAGAGGTTCAGGACGGTTCTGGTTGCAAGCGAGGTGTCGCCGGTGGCCTTAAGACTGGATGAGTAGCCGATCAGCGCCCAGCCCGTGAACAGAGAGATAAGGATGAAATGCTGGTATTTCTTGAAGAAGGAATACATGGCCGAGCGGGATGGATGGAATGTCAGCTGTCAAGGGCGACCTCTTTGAGAAGCGACAGCTCATCGAGCGCCCTTCCGGAACCCATGACCACGCAGGTAAGGGGGCTTTCGGCAACCACGATGGGCAGCCCGGTTTCTTCGCGCAACAGGATGTCGAGATTCTTGAGCAGCGCGCCGCCGCCCGCCAGAACAATGCCGCGGTCGACGATGTCGGCGGCGAGTTCCGGGGGTGTCCGCTCCAGGGTGGTTTTCACGCTTTCCACGATGCTGTTGACCGGGCCGGAGATGGCCCCCCGTATTTCCTCGGAGTTAATCTCAAGGGTTTTGGGCACGCCGGTCACCAGGTCCCGTCCCTTCACGTCGACGCTCCGCACCTCTTTTTCCGGGTAGGCGGTGCCGATGGTGGTTTTAATCAGCTCGGCGGTTCGTTCGCCGACGAGGAGGTTGTATTTTCTCTTGATGTAGTTGACAATGGCCTCGTCCATCTTGTCGCCGGCCACCCGGACGGTTTTGCTGAACACGATCCCGGAGAGCGAGATCACCGCGACCTCGGTGGTGCCGCCGCCGATGTCGACGATCATGTTGCCCGACGGTTCGCTCACCGGAAGCCCCGCCCCGATTGCCGCCGCCATGGGCTCTTCAATGAGGTACACCTCACGCGCCCCGGCGGATTCGGCCGACTCTTTCACCGCCCGCTTTTCCACCGGGGTGATGCCGGAAGGCACGGAAACGATGATCCGCGGCCGTATGAAGCTCCTGCGGTTGTGCACCTTTTTAATGAAGTAGCTGAGCATGCTTTCGGTGACCTCGAAATCGGCGATGACCCCATCCTTCATCGGCCGGATGGCCACAATGTTCGCCGGGGTGCGGCCGAGCATTCTCTTGGCTTCATTGCCCACCGCCAGTATTTTCTTGGTTCCCTTGGCATCGCGCCGGATGGCCACCACCGAAGGCTCATTGGTGACGATCCCCTTGCCTTTCACATAGACCAGGGTGGAGGCGGTTCCCAGGTCTATGGCCAAATCGTTTGAGAAGAGCCCCAGAAGGCTGTCAACGATCATGATGCATATCTCCCAGACAGGCATGCGTCCGGCAGCGCCGCGCATGCGCAGGCACAGCCCCATGCGGTAAGCGGTGGCGGCTGCCCCGGTTTAAAAGCAAAAAAAACGGTTTCTCAGAGCGGTTTTCAGCTGCAGATACTAACAGAATAAAATTTTTATGCAAGCAAATAATAATCACAAAACCGCTTGCTTTTTGGGCAATTCTTGGTAGTATACCGGTCTTAATTCGGGTGAGATTTTCTCATCCGCTTACCTCGAGCAGGTTGATAAAACGTGATGAGCAGTAGGTGGCTCGGGATGGGCGTTTTTCAACAACCTGCCAGAAAAGGAGAAAGCATACCGTGTTAGGATGGATGCGCAAGCAGACAAGGTCGTGGTTCGTGTATATCGCCTTCGGCATCATCATCGTTGTCTTTGTCTTCTTTTACGGGTGGCGCGGGGACCGGGAGCAGGGCGAGTCCACCGTCGCGGTGGTGAACGGGGAGAAGCTGACCCGCCGGCAGTATGAGCAGGTCTATGAAAACCTGCTCGCATTCAGGAGGAACCTACCGGAAAACAAGTCCCTGAACGACGAGGAAATAAAACAGCTGCGGAAGCAGGCGCTGGACGATGTTATCGAGCGGACGCTAATGCTGCAGGAAGCGGCGCGGCTGGGGATTACCGTGGGCCTGGATGAAATTAGGAGACAGATCGCCGACACCCCGGCATTCCAGCGGGACGGGCGGTTTGACAAGGAGATCTATCTCCGCCAGCTTGCCGCCAACCGCATGAGCCCGGGGGATTACGAGAAGGCGATGCAGACGCGCGGTCTCATTGCCAAGCTGGTTGAAAGCGTTGAAAACACCGCGAAGCTCTCGGAGCAGGAGCTCTACGAACTATACCGCCTTGATCATGAAAAGGTAAACCTCGCCTTCATAAAAATGGACGCCGCCCGGTATGAGGACGCGGTTGCGGTGAACCAGGAGGACCTTGCCTCCTATTATGAAAAAACCAAGGAAGACTACCGGGTGCCGGAGCAGGTGCGGGTGAGGCACCTGGCATTTGATCCAAAAGACTACGAGACCGGAATCCAGGTGGCTCCGGAAGCGGTGGAACAGTTCTACCGGCTCAATATCGACCGCTTTGCCCAGGACACAAAGGTGAAGGCCCGGCACATCCTGATCGCGGTGGATGCATCGGGCGGCCCGGAGGCGGAAGCAACGGCGCGAACGAAGGCCGAGGGGATTAAAAAGGAGCTTGATCAAGGGAAGGATTTTGCCAAGCTTGCCGCGCAGTATTCACAGGATCCGCTCACCGCGTCCAAGGGGGGGGATCTGGCGTACTTTGAGCGGGGTCAGATGCTCCCGGAGTTCGATGAGGCTGCCTTTTCGCTCAAGCCGGGCGAGGTGAGCGCGCCGGTCAGAACCGCAAAGGGGTTTCATCTTATCAAGGTGGAGGCGGTGCAGGAAGCCATGACCCAGCCGCTCGATGCGGTGCGGCCGGTCATTGAAGGTGAGTTGCGGCGGGAACAATCGTCTGAAGCGGCAAAGCAGGCGGCGCGGCTGGCGGTGACTAAAAGCTACCGGGGCGGAAACCTGGTTGATTACGCGCGGGACAACGGTTTGAAACTCAAGGAAAGCGGATTGTTTTCCCCGGGCGAACCCATAGAGGGCATCGGCATCAACAAGGAATGCAGCGATGCCATTTTTACCCTGAAGGAGGGAGAGATAACCCCTCCGGTGAGCGCCGGGGGCGGCTATCACGTATTCCAGCTCATGGAGCGCAAGGCTTCCTATCTCCCCGGCCTCGCCGAGGTCAGGGATAAGATTGAAAAGCTGGCGCGCAGGGCCAAGGCGGCCGAAGCCGCCAGGGGCGCGGCGGAAGGGTATGTAAAGGAGCTTTCCTCCGGCGCGGCCACCATGGAAACGCTTGCAAAAAAAGAGCAGCTTACCGTGGAAGAAACCGGATTCTTCAGCAGGCGCAGCGGGTTTATCGGCAAGATTGGCCTGGACCAGGACCTCTCCCGCGATGCGTTTGCATTAACCAAAGAGAAGCCGTATGGCACCAGGGCGTATGGCAAGGGCGAGAGCTCTTTTATTGTCATGCTCAAGGAACGGCAGGAGGCCACCCGGGAGGCGTTTCTTGCGGAGCAGGCAAAACAAAGAGATATGTTTATGCCCATCAAGCGCAATGAGCGGGTGAAACTGTGGCTTGACGGCCTGAAAGAGCGCGCTCAGACCGAAATACTCTTAACCCTGTAGGCCGCTGGAAGCGCCTTTCATTTCACCTGCCGGGAAGCATGTGCATGGCCGACGACATCCCCCCCTGTAACATACGCATCGACAAGGATGGAACCTGGTATTACCAGGGCCTGCCCATTATCAACCGGAACATATACCTCTACCTCAACCAGTGCCTCGGCCGGGATGCCTCGGGGAAGTACATACTTTCCATGGGGGAGGAGCGGTGTTATCTGGAGGTCGAAGACACGCCCTTTGTGATTCAGGAAGTGTATCTGAAGAGCGAAGCGGAAGGCACGCCCCCCGCCCTCTGGGTGAAGCTCAATGACGGAACCGAGGAACCGCTGGATGCCGGGTCGCTCCGGATGGCTCTTGATAATGTTGTGTACGGCATGATCAAGCATGCCTTTTGCGAGGCGCGTTTTACCCGGGCCGCCTGGTATCAGCTCGCCGCGCACGTGCAGCAGGACCGCCAGGGCTATTATCTCTCGGTTGACGGCGCGAAGACCTACCTGCAGGGGTTTTAAGAGACCCGATCCACGATCCCTACGTTTGCTTCCGGTTGTTCCGGTTCCTCCACCACGACAGCCGCCGGGCGATAATTTTTTCAAATCCCCGGTCGCTCGGCCGATAGTAGATCCTTCCTTTCAGCTTGTCGGGAAAGTATTCCTGGGGCACATATGCCTGGGGATGGCTGTGGGCGTATTGATAACCGCTGCCGTACCCCAGGTCCTTCATTAAACCGGTCGGGGCGTTCCTGATGTGCAGGGGCACGGGCAGCGCACCCTCGCGCCTGATGTCGGCCGCCGCCGCTGCATACGCGGTGTATACGGCATTGCTCTTGGGTGCGGTGGCCAGGTAAATCGCCGCCTGGGCGAGGGCCAGTTTGCCCTCGGGAAGTCCGATGAAATGAAATGCCTCCATGGCGGCGAGGGCCACCTGCAGCGCCTGGGGATCGGCGTTGCCGATGTCTTCCGAGGCAAAGCGCACCATCCGGCGGGCAAGATACAGGGGATCCTCCCCCGCCTCAAGCATTCTTCCCAGCCAGTAGAGGGCGGCGTCGGGATCGCTTCCCCGCATGCTTTTGTGCAGGGCGGATATGAGGTTATAATGCTCCTCCCCGCCTTTGTCATAGAGCAGGGCCTTGTTGCGCAGGGCTTCTTCGGCCTGGGCGAGGCCGATGACCGTGTCGGTTGGCGTGGCGGAGGAGACGGTGTTCGACAGCATCTCAAGAACATTCAGCGCCACCCGCGCGTCCCCGTGTGCCGAGCGGGCGATGTGCAGCAGCGCCTCCGGCTCCATCTGAAGCGGGATGTTGCCCAGGCCGCGCTCCCGGTCGGACAGGGCGCGCTGTAAAATGACAAGCAGGCCGTCTTCGGTGAGCGCTTTGAGCACCACCACCTGAGACCGCGAGAGCAGCGGCGCCACCACTTCGAAGGAAGGATTTTCGGTGGTGGCTCCGATGAAGGTTATGGTTCCCTGCTCGATGTGCGGCAAAAAAGCATCCTGCTGCGCCTTGTTGAACCGATGGATTTCATCGACGAAGAGCAGGGTTTTTCTGCTGCTCAAACCCCGCTGCGCGCGCGATTCCTCGATCACCTTTTTGATCTCCTTGATGCCGGAGGTCACGGCGCTGAAGGCCACAAAATGAAAGGCGGCGGACCGGGCAATAATGTGCGCCAGAGTCGTTTTGCCGGCGCCCGGAGGCCCCCAGAGAATAAGGGATCCCACCGTTCCCTGTTCGATTGCCGTGCGCAGCAGGGACCCTGTGCCGAGGATGTGTTCCTGGCCTACAAATTCATCGAGCGAGCGCGGCCGCATGCGGTCGGCCAGCGGGGAATGCGGTGTGCCATGATCTGAGGGCGGGCGTTGAAACAGGTCCATAGATGATGCGGGCGCCCGGTCGTGCCGGGGAGGTTGTGAAGAGCGTATGCTGCACCCTAGCACAGAAACACACGGTTTTTCAATACCTATTTTCAGATGGACAGCGCCGGTATTTCATGTTAGAAAAATCATCATTTGCTTCCGCGGACGGCGACATGCAAGGGGAACGACGTGAAAACATGCGGCATCATCACCAAGCGCAACAAGCCTGAAGCCCTGTCTCTTGCCCGTGAGATTGCCGCGTGGCTTGCCGCGCGGGGAATCAGGGTCCTGGTGGAACAGGAGGTCGCCGAGCAGATAGGGACCCCCGACCACATCGAGCGTGACGGCATTCCTTCGCATGCCGACCTGCTCATTGTGCTGGGAGGGGATGGAACGCTTCTGAGCGTGGCGCGATTGAGCCGGGTTGAGTCAATTCCGGTGCTGGGCATCAACCTGGGGGGGCTGGGCTTCCTGACCGAAATCTCCGCGGAAGAAACCTTTCCCATGCTGGATAAAATTCTTGCCGGCGACTTTGAAACCGAGCAGCGGCGGATGCTCACGGCGGCCATCTCTCGTCAGGGTGAGAGCATCGGCGAGAGCATGGTGCTCAATGATATCGTGATCAACAAGGGGGTGCTGGCGCGCATCATTGATCTGGAAACCTACATCGACGGCGCCTATCTGACCACCTTCAAGGCGGACGGGCTTATTCTCGCCACCCCCACGGGATCGACCGCCTATTCGCTCGCCGCAGGGGGGCCGATCGTCTATCCTTCGCTCAACTCCATTATCGTGAATCCCATCTGTCCGCACACCATAACCAACCGGCCGCTGGTGGTCCCCGACACCGCCACGGTGAAGGTCATCCTTAAAACCCCCGACCAGAACGTGCACATTACCCTGGACGGCCAGGTGGGAATGCCCCTGCAGGCAGGCGATGTGGTGGAGGCGAAAAAGGCCCCGGGGTATATACAGCTCATCAGATCTCCCTACAAAACCTACTTCGAGCTGTTACGGACCAAGCTGCGCTGGGGTGAGCGCTAGCGATATTGAAAAAGCGGTTTTCTTCAGGCGTTTCAAAGGCTCAAGGGGGAGGGGCTGCTTGCCGGATGGGTCTGTTGCAACAGACTGCTGGCCGTGCCGCCGGTGATTGAGTATGTTACGTGAGCTGCGCATCAGCAATTTTGCCATCATTGACACTCTGAACATCACCTTTTCGGAAGGGCTGAATGTCCTTTCCGGCGAGACCGGGGCGGGGAAATCCATCATTGTGGGAGCGCTCGTCCTGCTGCTGGGAGGCCGGGCCTCGGCGGAGATGATTCGTGCGACGGCCGACGAGGCGGTGGTGGAGGCGCTCTTCGAGGGAGATGCCGATGGGGCGCCGGGGCGGAAGCTTCAAGAGTGGGGCATGGCCGGGAACGGCCAGCTGGCAGTGCGGCGCCTCATTTCCAAATCGGGAAAGAGCCGGGCCTATATCAACGGCGGCATCGCCACCCTGCAGATGCTCAATCAGCTGGGGGCGGAGCTGATCGCCGTCTCCGGCCAGCATGAGCACCAGACGCTGCTCCTGGTGGATACGCACATTGACATGCTGGATGAATTCGGCGGCCTCACCCCGCTGCGGGATGAGGTGGCCGGCGCCTACCGGCGGCTGGCGGGCATCCGCCGGCGCATCCGGGAGCTGCAGGAGCTCGAGAACGACAAGGGGCGCCGCAGCGAGCTGCTGCGTTTTCAAATCGGGGAGATCGATCAGGCGGCGGTGCTCCCGGGGGAGGAGGATGAGCTCCGGGAGGAGAAAAAGATCCTCACCCACGCCCAGAAGCTGATTGACCTTGCCGGGGCGGCGTACAACGGCATTTATACCGGCGACGAGGCCATCCTGGGCGGCCTGCGGGAGGCGATGGCACGGCTCAAGGAGATTGCCGGCATCGATGGATCAATGGCGGCCACCCATGCATCGCTCGAGACCGCATTCTACCAGATTGAGGACGTGGCCCGCGCCCTCGAGGAATACCTGCAGCGAATTCACTTTGACGCCGGGCGGCTGGAAGCGGTTGAGACACGGCTGAGCGAGATTCAGGCACTCCGGAAGAAATACGGCCCGTCGCTTGAGGAGCTGTTCCTCTATCGTGACCGCGCCCGCCGCGAGCTCGAGGGAATGGAGTCGAGCGAGGCTGAACTGGCCGGACTGAAGCAGGAACAGCAGCATCTCGGGGCGACGGTCCTTGAACAGGCGCGCGTGCTTTCGGCGAAGCGGACGGAAAGCGCGGTTCGGCTGAGCGGCAAGGTGGACAGTGAGCTTGCCAGCCTGGGCATGAAAAAGGCCCGGTTCAGCGCCGAGGTGCGGCACGCCCGGGGCCCGGCACGGGGAGAGAAAGACGACCTGATTCCCCTGGGAGACTGCCGGCTTTCCGACAAAGGGATCGATGAAGTGGAATTCTATTTCGGCCCCAACCCCGGAGAGGGGTTAAAGCCGCTTGCCAGGATCGCATCCGGCGGCGAGCTTTCCCGCCTGGTGCTTGCCGTAAAAAAGATTGTGGCCGGCGGCAGGGCAACACTCATATTTGATGAGGTGGACAGCGGCATCGGGGGGGCGGTGGCGGAAGTGGTGGGGAGAAAGCTGCGGGAGATCGCCGGCCGGCAGCAAACCATCTGCATCACCCATCTTCCCCAGATTGCCTCGTTTGCCGACCGCCACCATTCCATTCTCAAAACGACCCGGCAGGGACGGACGGTCACCCTGGTCAGGGATCTCCATTCGTTGAAGGACCGCGAGGATGAGGTCGCCCGCATGCTGGGCGGCGCCACCATTACCCCCAAGACCAGAGAGCATGCCCGTGAGATGCTCAGGGCTGCCCGGGACAGGGACTGAAGAACGCCATGATCAGAAACGCCAGGATTGAGGACGCCAAAACCATTCACCAGATGCTCAACACCTTTTCCGAGCAGGGGGCGGTGCTGCCGCGCTCGCTCAGCGAGATCTACGATCACATCAGGGATTACAGCGTGTATTGTCCCGGCGAGGAGGGAACCATCATCGGCACCTGCGCCATTCATGTGTGCTGGGGCGATCTTGCCGAGATACGGTCGCTCGCGGTGAGCGGCGGGTTTACCGGCCGGGGCATCGGAAGAGCGCTGGTTGAACACTGCATCGCCGAGGCCAGGGAGCTGGGCATCAACCGCGTGTTCGCCCTGACCTATGCAACCGGCTTTTTTGAAAAGGTGGGTTTTTACGCCATAGACAAGGCGGGCCTGCCGCACAAGATCTGGGCTGATTGCATGAAGTGCGCGAAGTTTCCCGACTGCGATGAAGTTGCCATGGTGCGCGAAATCTAGGGTCCGTTTACTTCCCGATGCAGAAGCGGCTGAAGATGCCGTCAAGCACCTCATCAGAGTACGATTCGCCGGTGATCTCTTCCAGGTGTTGTGCGGCGAGCTGAAGGTCGGATGCGACGAACTCCGGGGGGATGTGGTCGCGCAGCCCCCGCTCCGCGTTCTGCAGCGCTTCCAGCGCTTGTTCCAGCGAGCGGGCGTGCCGCAGGGTGGTGATTACGGTGTGAGAGGCGGCGGCGCCGTTGGAGAGCGCGGCTCCGGCAATCGCTTGCTGGAGCGCTTCCATCCCCGTGCCCCGCAGGGCGGAAACACTTACTATCGGGCTTTCCGGAAGGGAAGCCCGGATTGTTTCCAGGGAAACCGCGCAGGGAAGGTCCGCTTTGTTGCATGCCACGATAACCTTTTTCTCCCGAAGCCGTCGGAACAGCTCCAGGTCATCTGCGTCCAGACCGGCGCTTCCGTCGATTACCAGCACGGTGAGGTCCGCCTGATCCAGCAGGCGGTTGGTGAACCGAACCCCCGCTTCCTCAATCGGGTCCGACGCGTCGCGCAGGCCCGCCGTGTCCGCCAGCCGCAGCGCCATGCCCTTGATCACCAGCGACTCCTCGATGAAGTCCCGGGTTGTTCCCGGCAGGGGGGTGACAATCGCCCGCTCTGCATCGAGCAGCCGGTTGAAAAGGGTTGATTTGCCCACGTTGGGCCTGCCGGCAATGACGGTGCACACCCCCTCCCGCAGCGCCCGTCCCCGGTCGAAGGTGCGCAGCAGGCCGGTCAGGTCAGCGATGAGGGAACCGGTCTGCGCCAGCAGTTCTCCGGGGGAGGGGACGTCCAGCTCTTCCTCGGGAAACTCGATTGACGCCTCCAGGGCGGAAAGCACGAGCAGCAGCTCGCTGCGCAGGGCGCCGATCTCCCGGGAGAGGGCTCCCGTGAGCTGTTGTGCCGCCTGGCGAGCCCCGGCGGCGCTTTTTGCCTCGATGAGATCGATGACCGCCTCCGCCTGGGCCAGATCAATGCGGCCGTTGAGGAAGGCGCGCCGGGTGAATTCGCCCGGCTCTGCCAACCGCGCTCCGGCGGCAAGAACCAGGGAAAGAATCGACTGCAGCGCCTGGTATCCGCCGTGGCAGTTGATTTCAAGGACGTCCTCCCGGGTGTAGCTGCGCGGCCGCGCCATGAAGGAGACCAGGACTTCGTCCAGGATCTCTCCGGTGGCGGGATCAACCATGTCTCCGTAATAGAGCCGGTGGCTTGCGAGCGGGAAGGAGGCGTGACGGGGCTGAAAGAGGCGCTCGACGATTGCGGCGGACCGGGGTCCGCTCATTTTGATGATGCCGATGCCCCCCATGCCGGCGGGAGTGGCGATGGCGGCGATGGTGTCATCTCTGCTGTGCATAGGCAGGGCGGCGCTTACAGGGCATCAGGCTTTTTGGTGGAAATGACCACGCTCCGGTATACGCCTTCCCCCTTGCTTTGGGTGGTCAGCGCGGGGTCGTCCTGCAGCGCCAGATGGATGATGCGCCGCTCGAACGGGTTGAGCGGGCTGGTGCTGACCGGAATGTCCTTGTCCTTGGCCCGTTCGCCCAGGCGATGAGCCAGCTCGACCAGCGCATCCTTTCTTCTCCGGCGGTATCCCTCGGTGTCGATGATGATCTGCTTGGTCGCGGCGGGCGAGCGCCGGGCGATTTTGTTGACCAGGTACTGCAGCGCGTCGAGGGTCTGGCCTTTCCGCCCGATGAGAATGCCGCTGCCGTCGCTCTTGATTTCAAGGTTGATGCATTCGTCGTCTTCGGTGACCTCCACGGCCGTGCTGACCCCGAAGCGGTAGAGGATGTTTTCCAGCACCTCTTTGGCCAGCCCGGCGCACCCCTCCCCGGACTGCGCCTCCCTGATGGAAGCCCTGATCTTCACCTTGCTGCCGCCGATGAGCCCGAAGAGCTTGTTTGCGTTTTCCGATAGCACCTCGACGTCCAGCTGCTCACGGGATGCGCCCAGCTGTTCGCTGGCCTTGGCGAGTGCCTCTTCCATGGTTTTTGCTTCGATCTCGATAGTTGACATGGTCGGTAACCTCCGGCTGCTATGCAGCATGTTTGTTGATGTAGTATTGCTGGGCGATGGACAGGACATTGGTCACCAGCCAGTAGATGACCAGCCCCGAGGGAAAGCTTAAGAACATAAACGTGAACATGACCGGCATGACCAGCATGATCTTTGCCTGGGCAGGATCCCCGACGGTGGGGGTCATCTTTTGCTGGATGAACATGGACGCGCCCATGAGCAACGGGGAAATGAGCGTGGGATCCTTTGAGGAGAGATCATTGATCCAATAGGTTATAAAAGGGGCGTGGCGGAGCTCGATGGAATTGAGCAGCACCCGGTAGAGGGCAAAGAAGACCGGTATCTGGATCAGAATGGGCAGGCATCCCCCCAGCGGATTGACTTTATTGGCTCGGTAGAATTCAAGCGTCCTGCGGTTGAGCTCCTCCTTGTTGTCCTTGTACTTTTCCTTGAGCTCGGCCAGCTTGGGCTGGATCTTCTGCATCTCCTTCATTGATTTCTGGCTCTTGTGGGTCAGGGGCCAGAAGATTACTTTTATGCCGACGGAAAGCAGGATGATGGCCAGCCCGTAGTTGGGGATGGCCTGGTAAAAGAGCTTCAAAATGTACAGCATGGGCTTGGCCACCGGGTC
>CAZWCD010000019.1:20631-31169 GCA_964632275.1 uncultured Thermodesulfobacteriota bacterium | reverse complement strand
CACATTTGTGAGGATAAGGGTACCCGGAGGGTAAGCAACATAAATTCCGGGACTGGGAATAGTATTTACACCATCAACGTCATATAGATTGCTAAAACCAAAGAAATGCCTGCAATCATTTCTTTCTAAACACTCATCCGGAATCTTTAACTGTTCTGATGTAATAACAACTGTTCCATTTACCTGTATATCTTGAGTTATCGGTAGATGTCCGCTTAAATAAGGGCCATGATAGTCATACTCCAGTGAGTTTAGAACAGATAGCAATTGAAATGCTTGATTGAGATTACATGAGGATAAACTGCTTGAGAGAAACACGAAGATGAAAAGAATAACAATTCTTTGCATTATAATCCCAATTTCAAACAATATTTGTGTTAGAGGGAGGTGTAGGTGGACAGCTAAACGCTGCTTTTCCTTACCACTGGAGGCAGGATGCATTCTATTGCATCTAATTATGATTTTATCCTCTTTCTGAGAATTTCCGGCGGCAGATATTGCCTGATCTCTTTTCGTACACGTCTGGCAAGTGCAACGGCTCTGCGCGTCTCTACAAGAGGAATTGGTTCGTAATCACCAGGGTACCTGGTGACCGTGGCATAGGATGTTAATCGACGATGTTCATCAGCCGTGAGCTGTGGCTGGGTACTTGTCGGGATCAGTAGCAGCAGTTCCTCGACGTCATGTGTTTTTGGAAAGTCGATTTCTTTGAACGTCAGAAATGCTTTTAAGTACTATTCAACACACTGCTGGGCATGAAAACACGTGGTATCCGTCGGGCAGTCTTCACGCATTTTCAGCGTGTACACCGCATTTTTCAGATCATTCTCCGCCTTTTCAATCCACTCCCTGACAACTTTCAAAACCTTATCATTCCCTGGCATAAAGTGTCTTGCCTTCCATGACCGCGGGCCTTTCGATTGTTCCTATTATTTCCTTTCGCCATTCAAAGTCTTCGGGCGTAGTGACAATGATGTCTTTCGGAACACGGACATCCTTCAAGGCAATTCCAATTTCAATTGCCTTATCCCGCTTTGATCCTTCAACCGGCATGACGATGAGAAGGTCAACGTCGCTGTCAAATCCGCCTTCACCCCGTGCATGGGACCCGAAGAGAATAATCTGATCGGGTTGAAACTTGTTCACAATCAGATTTACCATCTGCTGAATTTTTTTCGCGGATACCTTGTTATTCATCGCAAACTTTTCCTCCATAGCATAATAAGTAATAATTATACGTGATTTTTGTGCGAATTCAAGCGCCAATATACCTGTGCGGGACCGAGGGACGTTGTTAACAAATTGTACTTACTTACTCATTCATTCCGTTTCAACCTGCAAGCTACCGCTGATTTGCCTCATACCATGCAGATGGACGCGTTCAGTCGTGTCCAAATATGGTTATGCGGCCATGACAGAGCATGGCCCTCCATTAATAAAACCTCCAGCACCTTGATCGGGGATTCCATGCGGTTAATTTTTATAGATTCCCACTTTCGCGGGAATGACAGAAAGAGATCGTGAGATGCTTATGAGAGATGCCCTGAATTCTTGAATTACACACGGGAAAAGGTTTGACAAGAAATGCCCTATTGTCTATCATCGCCACGGTATCATGAGGTATGCAGTATTACCGAGCCCGACTAATTTTCTCATCACATTGCTCTAAGCACACCTTATCCCTTCGAGGAGTGAAAGTGAAAAAAGCGCTGAGCTACAAGGATGCCGGGGTTAATATTAAAAAGGCCGACCTCCTGGTCGATCGCATCAAGTCCATGGCCAGGACAACCTTCCGGCCGGAAGTGGTGTCATCCATCGGAGGGTTCTCCGGCCTGTTTGCCCTGCGCGCCAGCAAATACAAAAAGCCGGTCTTAAGCGCATCGACCGACGGTGTGGGAACCAAGCTGAAAATAGCCTTCATGATGGACAAGCACGACACGGTGGGCATTGATCTGGTTGCCATGGGGGTCAATGACATTCTCACCCAGGGCGCGGAACCGCTCTTCTTTCTCGATTACATCGCCACCGGAGAGCTGAAGCCGAGGACGGTTGAAGCTATCATCCGGGGTGTGAGCAACGGTTGCAAACAGGCCGGTTGCGCCCTGCTGGGCGGCGAAATGGCGGAAATGCCCTCATTTTACGCAAAGAATGAATACGACCTTGCCGGATTTGCGGTTGGTGTTGTTGAGGAGAGAAAGATCATTGACGGGTCGGCGATCAAGCCAGGGGATGTGCTGGTGGGTATTGCATCCAGCGGGCTGCACAGCAACGGATTCTCGCTTGTGCGCAAGGTGCTCCTGGAACAGTGCAGGCTCAGCCTCGGGAAAAAAATAGCCGGGACCGGAAGATCCCTGGGTGAGGAGCTGCTGGAGCCCACCATCATTTACGTCAAGCCGGTGCTGGATATCAGCAGTAAGTTTCGGGTTCACGGCATGGCGCATATAACCGGAGGCGGGCTGATCGGCAACATTCCCCGGATACTGCCGTCTCACTGCCGGGCGCTCATCAGGAAAAACAGTTGGACGGAACCGCCCATCTTCTCCGTGCTTCGCGAAAAATCCGGCATAGCCGAAATGGAAATGCTGAAAACATTTAATTGCGGGATCGGAATGGTGCTGGTGGTCCCGCGACGCGATGCCGACGCGGTCAGGTCACGCCTGCACTCGCACCGCTGTAACGCTTCTATCATAGGCGAGATAACCGAGCGCCCCAAAGGCGGCAAGCCCATCATAATTACATAGGAGGTAATACCTTTCCGCTCGAAGGCCTATTTCTTCTTGAGCTTTCCCACCACGGTTTCCCCTGCCCTCACCCGCTGTCCCTTTTCCACGGCTACTTCCCACTCCGCGGTCAGGAACACTTCAACCCGGCTGCCGAACTTGATCATCCCGATTCGCTCGCCCTGCTGAACCCGGTCATGCACTTGTCGGAAGAAGAGTATTCTGCGCGCAATGTATCCGGCAATGAGGGTTATCAGCACCCGGTGCGCAGGCTCCCCCTTTTCGTTAACCCGGGCGGACAGAAACCCTATGTCGAGGTGCTCGTTTTCACCCGAGGCATCCTCCCGGAATGCCGCCACAAATTTCCCCGGGTGGTGCTCCAGCAAATCCACCTCGCCGCTCAGCGGAGCGCGGTTGACATGCACATCAAAGACGGACATAAAAATGCTGACGCGACAGGCCTCGGCGTGAAGGTAGTTATCTTCCCTGACCGTGCGCACGTCGATCACCTTGCCGTCGGCAGGCGCAATCAGGCAATCCGCATCAGCAGGCGTGACCCGATCGGGATCACGAAAGAAATTGATCACCAGCACCACCAGCACCCAGCCGATGATGGTAATCAACTGCAGCAGCGTTGTGGCAAGGATTGTTGAGGCAATCGATAAGAGGGTCGCTACTATCGCCAGCCCCACGATATATGAAAAGCCTTCCCGTCTGATGGCAACCATACCCATCCTCTCACGAACCAATGCCGTACCGACCACTCCGGGCAGATTCGTCTTCTTCAGGCAATCATGCGCAACACTTCCTTGAGCGAAGTAACCCCGGTTACCTCCATGGGCAACGTTCCCCGCATCTGCGCCCGGTTCACCTCGGGAACCACGCCATTGCGAAAGCCGAGCTTTGCCGCCTCCTTGAGACGAATCTCAAGCTGGGTGATGCCCCGCACCTCGCCGGTCAGACCCACCTCACCTAAAAATATGGTCCCGGTATCAATCGACCGGTTCAATGCGCTCGATGCAATTGCCGCGGCAATGCCCAGATCAACCGCCGGCTCCTCTACCTTGACCCCGCCAGTGACGTTGAGAAAAATGTCCTTGTTATAGAGCGCTATGGCCATGTATCGCTCCAGCACCGCGGCCAGCAAGGATAGGCGCTGGGGATCAATGCCGATCGCGGTCCTGCGGGGCATGGCCAGGTTGGTCGCGCTCACCAGCGCCTGGATTTCCACCAAAAGCGGCCGGGTGCCTTCCATGCAGGGCACGACAACCGAACCCGAGACATCCACCGGGCGCTGCGAAAGAAACAGCTCCGATGGGTTCAGGACCTCCGCAAGACCGTGGTCTTTCATTTCAAACACGCCGATTTCGTTGGAGGAGCCGAAGCGGTTTTTCACCGCCCGCAGAATGCGGTAGGGGTGCCCGCGGTCCCCCTCAAAATAGAGAACGGTATCTACCATGTGCTCGAGCACCCGCGGCCCGGCAATGGCTCCGTCCTTGGTCACATGGCCGATAAGAAAGGTGGTGATCTCCCGGTTCTTGGCGAGCACGATCAGTCGGGCGGATGTTTCCCGGACCTGGGCGACGCTTCCCGGCGCCGATTGCAGCTCGCCGGAATAGACCGTCTGGATGGAATCGATGACCAGGACCTTCGGGGTGAGCGCAATCGCTTCGGGAAGGATGGTTTCAAGGCTGTTTTCCGCCATGATGTAGACATGCGGAGAGAGCGTGTTCAACCGTTCCGCCCTTATCTTGATCTGGCGGGCGGATTCCTCGCCGGACACGTAGAGAACCTTCCGGTCCGGCGCCGCCATCATGTTCAGCGCCTGCAGCAGCAGGGTTGATTTCCCGATGCCGGGGTCGCCGCCGATCAGCACCACCGAACCGCTGACCACACCGCCTCCCAGCACCCGGTCAAACTCGCCCACACCGGTCAGGATGCGCGCGTTATCGCTCATCTCGATCCGGTCCAGCGGCTGGAGCACTGCCGCGCTTCCGTCCCGCTCCAGCCACGCATGCATGGCAGGCCCCGCGGCATCACGCCGCTTTTCTTCCAGCATGCTGTCCCACGCATCGCAGCCGGGGCATTTTCCCAACCACTTTGACGACTGGTACCCGCACAGCTGGCAGACAAAATGTGTGGCCTTCTTATCCTTCACCGCAGATCACCGCCATGGGCTGTATCTTTTGCCTGATGAATGCTCAAATTTTAATTGACTTTTCGCTGTGTTGTTTTCTAGAATAAGAGACTTTTTGATGCATACCGGGTACACCATAGCAAATGTGCAGCGCCGATTCAATATAAAAGCTTCTCGCCTATGACATCCGACACATATGACGTGATTATCATCGGGGGCGGCCCTGCCGGACTGACCGCCGGGCTGTATACCTCGCGGGCACGCCTCACCACCCTCTTGCTGGAAAAGAGCGCGCTGGGCGGGCAGGTCATCAAGACGGAGCAGATTGAAAATTACCCCGGCTATACCACCGGCATCTCCGGATTTGAGCTGATCCAGCACATGGAACAGCAGGCGAAGAATTTTGGCCTCAGCATCGCCAGCGCCGCCGCGGAGTCGATAACGCTGCTCGAAGACCGCGTCATCAAGGTGGCATCGAGCGAAGGGGAGCTTCGCACCCGATCGCTGATTATTGCGACCGGCAGCGAGCCCCGTCTGCTCGGGGCCGATGGCGAGGAGCGACTTACCGGCAGGGGCGTTTCCTACTGCGCCACCTGCGACGGCGCATTCTTCAGGGAGAAAGCGGTCGCGGTGATCGGGGGGGGCGACTCGGCCATCGAGGAGGCGCTTTTTCTCAGCCGATTGGCCAAAAGAGTGCATATCATCCATCGCCGCGATCAGCTCCGCGCGGTTCAAATTCTCCAGGATCGTGCCCGCTCCGCGAGCAATATATCATTTGTCTGGAATTCGGTGGTCGAGGAAATCATCGGCGACAGCCGGGTCAGCGCCCTTCGGCTGAAAAACCTGAAGGACGGCACTGCATCTATGCTCACGGTTGACGGGGTGTTCATCTATGTGGGATTGCGGCCCAACACCGGCTGGCTCGCCGGCCTGATGCCTCTGACCGATGACGGCCTCATCGTGACCAATGATCTGATGGAAACCACGCTGCCGGGCGTTTTCGCCGCGGGTGATGTGCGCAAGAAGCTCCTGCGCCAGATCGCCACCGCGGTCGGCGACGGCGCCACGGCGGCATTCGCGGCGGAAAAGTACGTACAAACATTCTAATTAAACCACAGGGGACCCTTGTATGGAAACAAAAGATCTACGAAACATGGCGCTTATCTCTCACGGCGGCGCGGGCAAAACATCGCTGGCGGACGCAATGCTCTTCGATGCCAAGGTCAATACGCGTCTGGGCATGGTTGACGAAGGCACTTCCCTTTTCGACTACGAGCCGGAGGAGTTGAAGCGGCGCAAGTCGCTCTGCTCATCGCTGCACCACTTCCGCTGGCAGAAGTGCGAGATCAACATCATCGACACGCCGGGAGACGCAAATTTCGCCGCCGATGTCAAGAGCTCCCTCCAGGTGGCCGATACCGCGGTGGTGCTGATTGACGCGGTTTCCGGGGTCCAGGTGCAGACGGAAAAGGTGTGGGGCTATGCCGAGGCCAACGCGTTGCCCCGTCTGATCCTGATCAACAAGATGGACCTGGAGCGGGCCAACTTCAAGCAGGCCATCAAAGGGGTTGAGGAAATCCTGGGCATCAGGCCGCTGGTGCTGCAGATGCCCATCGGCGAGGAGGCGTCGTTCCGGGGAATGGTTGACCTGATCACCATGAAGGCATATCTCTTCAGCGACGACCGCAGCGGCAGCTTCACCGAAGGGGTCATCCCCGACGATCTCACGGAGGAAGCGGAAGCGCTGCGCGGTACCATGATCGAGGGCATTGCCGAATCCAGCGATCAGCTGCTGGAAAAATACCTGGAAGGCGCAACCCTGTCGCCGGAGGAAATCATGACCGGACTCACCCAGGGCATCCAGTCATGCAGCCTGGTCCCGGTCCTCTGCGGTTCGGCCATCAATAACATCGGCGTTCACCAGCTCTTGAATTTGGTCACCACCTGCTACCCCTCCCCCGCGGACCGTCCTTTCAAAGGGGTCAACCCGGCATCCAAGCAGGAGGAGCAGCGATCCGCCGGCAAAGACAGCGCCCTGTCGCTGTACGTGTTCAAGACCGTCGCCGATCCCTATGCGGGGAAGCTCACCCTGTTCCGCGTGGTTTCGGGTGTGCTCAATTCCGATTCTTCCGTGTACAATGCCACCAAGGGATGCAAGGAGCGCATCGGCCAGATCCTTAAAATCGAGGGTAAGAGCCAGAAGGCATTCAACCCCGCCATTGCCGGGGACATTGCCGCCGTGGCCAAGCTCAAGGAAACCGGGACCGGCGACAGCCTCTGTGACGAAAAGTCTCCGTTCATCATCAACCGGGCGCCGGTGCCGGAACCGGTGATGTCGCTGGCGCTTGAGCCGAAAAGCAAGGGCGATGAAGACAAGCTCATTTCCTCCCTGGCCAAGCTGATGGAGGAAGATTCGACCCTGCGCACCCGCCGCGATGAGCAGACCAACGAATTTATTCTCGAAGGAATGGGCCAGACCCACCTTGATGTGGCCATCGAAAAGATGCAGCGAAAATTCGGGGTTTCGGTCGAGGTAAAAACTCCTAAAGTTGCCTACAAGGAAACGGTCCGGGGCACGGCGAAAGGCCAGAGCAAATACAAAAAGCAGTCCGGCGGCCGGGGACAATACGGAGACGTGTGGCTGGAGATTGAACCGCTGCCCCGCGGGCAGGGATTTGAATTTGCCAGCAAAATTGTAGGAGGCGCCATTCCCCGCCAGTACATTCCCTCGGTTGAAAAAGGAGTTATTGATGCCATGAAGCATGGCATTTTGGCTAAATACCCGGTGGTTGACGTCCGGGTGAGTTTGTATGACGGATCGTTCCACGATGTTGATTCATCGGACATCGCCTTCAAGATTGCCGCTTCAATGGGCTTCAGAAAGGTAATGCAGGAGGCAAAACCGATTTTGCTTGAACCGCTGATGAATGTGGCGATCACCATTCCCGATGACTGCATGGGCGATGTCATCGGGGATCTCAATGCCCGCCGTGGCCGGGTCCTGGGCATGGAGCCGAAAATCAACTACCAGGTCATCAAGGCGCAGGTGCCCATGGCGGAGATACTCAAATACGCCTCGGACCTGACCTCCATCACCGGCGGCAGAGGCACCTTTACCATGGAATTGTCCCACTACGAGGAAGTGCCCAGCCAGCTCGCCGAGCAGATCATCGCACAGCACAAGACGGAGATGGCTGATGAAGAGTAAGCGGGGTTTCATGCCATGCTGACGGTTGGCGTGATCACCATCAGCGACAAGGGGTCATCTGGTGAACGGCAGGATAAAAGCGGTCCGGCCATACAGGAGCTGCTTGAACCGCTGCCGGCTGAAATCAAGGCTTACGAAGTGATCCCCGATGACCCAGCGCGCATCTCCGGCAGGCTCATCCACTACGCTGACACCTTGCACCTTGACCTGATTGTGACGACCGGCGGCACCGGCGTGGGGGTGCGGGATTTTACGCCCGAGGCCACCAGGGCGGTGATTGACAAGGAGATTCCCGGCATGGCCGAGGTGATGCGCATGGAGAGCCTGAAGAAGACCCCCCATGCCATGATCAGCCGTGCCGTTGTCGGTATCCGCGGCCAATCGCTCATCGTCAACCTGCCGGGGAGCCCCAAGGCGGTGCGGGAAAATCTTTTGGCCATCCTGCCGGCCATCCCTCACGCGGTCGCCAAGATCAAGGGTGACCAGGAGGATTGCGGTCAGCCGTAAAAGGTTCGATTGCCCCTTTTTTATTTCTATAATGAGATTGCTTCGCCGTCCCGTATTGGCGGGACTTCTCGCAACGATTTTTTATTATACGTTATTTCTGGGACACGACATTATTTGTTTTCCGGCTGTCCGCACCCCTTGATCGCGAAACCCGCAGCAACTATCAACGCATAAAGTATCTCGCCTCGTGACAAAGGCCGCATCAATCGATATCGGAACCAACACCCTCCGGATGCTCATCGCCGACATTTCACCGGCAGGCGCCCTCACCCCGCTGCGCTGCGAACGCACTATCACCCGTTTGGGAGAGGGCTTCCACGCCGGCGGCATGCTCAGCGCGCCGGCCCGTCGTCGAAGCCTGGAGGCGCTCGAAGCATTCGCACATCTCATCAAGTCATACCCTGGCATCCAGGTGCATGCCGTCGCCACCAGTGTGGTGCGCGAAGCCGGTAATGGCGCTGATTTCTGCCGCAGGGTCGCGCAGCAGACCGGATGTGCAGTGAAGGTGCTGAACGGTGAGCAGGAAGCACGCCTGACTCTCGCCGGTGTGCTCTCGTCCGTCCGCGCTGACGGACTTTGTCTCATCGTCGACATCGGCGGCGGGAGCACCGAGCTGATTCTTGCCCGCGACGGTCTCCCCTTGCATGCGGCAAGCATCCGGCTGGGAGTGGTCCACCTGAGCGAAGCACTGTTGCATGGTGATCCGCCGTCACAACCGGAACTACTTTCCCTGCAAGCCGCCATCCATGACCGGCTTGATGACGCCCTGGCGCATGATGTTTGGTCCGCGCTCCCTGCCCTTTCACCTTCACCGTCACGTCTTATCGGCACCGCGGGCACTATAACCACGCTCGCGGCGATTGATCTGCAGATGACGCAGTACGATCCCGCCCGCATAACCAACCATTGTTTGTCCCGCCCGGTCATAGAGGCTATCTTCGACCGCCTGGCTGGAATGAAGCGCAAGCAGCGAACCGCCGCAGCCGGTCTTGAAACAGGCAGGGAAGATTTGATCATTCCGGGGGCGGCAGTGCTGCTCCATATCATGCGCCGGTTCAGTTTTGAGACCATAACCGTGTCCGATGGCGGACTGCTGGAGGGCATTCTCATTGATGCCTGCGCGCGACCGATTCTCTCCTGACAAACTCTCTCAGTGCAGCGGGTTTTGCCTTGACAGCTATAAATAATTACGATACGTTTCACCATTAAAATTTGCATCGTCGGCTGAGATTTTATTGCTGTGATTGCACGGCTATCATAGTGACTTTTCACGCTTGTTAAAGGAGCATGACCATGCCGGAAGACACTATTACCATCGGCCTCACCTTTGATGATGTCCTGCTCATTCCCCGATATGCCTCGGTAATTCCCAAGGACATCGACGTTTCCACCCGGTTGACACCATCCATACCCCTTAAAATTCCACTGCTCAGCGCGGCCATGGACACGGTTACCGAGTCGCAAACCGCCATCAGCATGGCCCGGGAGGGCGGCATCGGCATCATCCATAAGAATCTTTCCATCGCCGCCCAGGCGCTGGAGGTGGACAAGGTAAAGAAATCGGAAAGCGGCATCATTGCCGACCCGGTCACCATGCACCCGGATCAGCGGCTGTTTGAGGCGCTGGAAATCATGGCCCAGTATCACATTTCCGGCGTGCCGGTGGTGAAGGACGGCAAGCTGGTGGGCATCCTGACCAACCGTGACCTGCGCTTCGAATCCAACTTGAGCCAGCGGGTCGCCGAGGTGATGACCAAAGACCACCTCATCACCGCGCCGGTGGGCACATCGCTGGAGCAGGCAAAAATGCTGCTCCATAAAAACCGGATTGAAAAGCTGCTGGTGGTCGATGACCACAACAATCTCAAGGGGCTGATTACGGTCAAAGACATCGAAAAGATGGAAAAATATCCCAATGCCTGCAAGGACAATTTCGGCCGGCTGCGGGTCGGGGCCGCCATCGGGG
>CAZWCD010000019.1:0-20531 GCA_964632275.1 uncultured Thermodesulfobacteriota bacterium | reverse complement strand
CCCAATGCCTGCAAGGACAATTTCGGCCGGCTGCGGGTCGGGGCCGCCATCGGGGTCGGTCCGGATCGCATGGAACGAACCGAGGCGCTGATAAAGGCGGGCGCTGATGTCATCGCCATCGATACGGCGCACGCCCACTCCAAGGATGTGATCGACGGCATCCGGGACTTCAAGCAGCACTTCCCCGCCAGCCAGCTGATCGCCGGCAACGTGGCCACCCCCGAGGGGGTGGAGGCCCTGGCCAAGGCAGGCGCTGATGCGGTAAAAGTGGGCGTGGGCCCGGGGTCCATTTGTACCACCCGGATCGTTGCCGGCGTGGGCATACCCCAGATAACCGCCATAATGAATTGCCGGAAGGCGGCGGAAAAGCACGCAACCTTCTTGATTGCCGACGGCGGCATCCAGTTTTCCGGCGACATCACCAAGGCGCTTGCCGCTGGCGCCTCAACCGTAATGATCGGCAGCCTGTTTGCCGGCACCGAGGAAAGCCCGGGGGAAACCGTGCTCTACCAGGGTCGGAGCTACAAGGTCTACCGCGGCATGGGCTCGCTCGAAGCCATGAAAAAGGGGAGCAAGGACCGTTACTTCCAGGCCTGCGTGGAAGAGGATAAGAAGCTGGTGCCCGAAGGCATCGAGGGACGGGTTCCCTACCGCGGCCCGCTCTCATCGAGCATCTACCAGCTGGTGGGCGGCCTCAAGGCGGGCATGGGCTACGTGGGCTGCAGCTGCATTGAAGAGCTGCGCACCCAGTGCACCTTTATCCGCATCACCTCATCCGGCCTCAAGGAAAGCCACGTCCACAACGTGATCATCACCAAGGAAGCGCCGAACTACCGACTGGAATAGACGCATGCACCAGGAAGGCATTGTCATTTTGGATTTCGGATCGCAATACACCCAGCTTATCGCGCGCCGGGTGCGCGAGTGCCGCGTGTATGCGGAGATACATCCCTATCACACCCCGTTTGAAAAGCTGCGGGCGTTTCATCCCCGGGGCATCATCCTCTCCGGTTCACCGGCAAGCATCCATGACCCGGAGGCGCCGCGCGCCGACCGGGAGCTGCTCAGCGCGGGCATACCGGTGCTGGGGATCTGCTACGGCATGCATTTTCTGGCCGAGCTCTGCGGCGGCAAAGTGGAGCAGTCGGATCGCCGGGAATTCGGCAGCGCAGCGCTTCAGCTCGATGGGCAACATGATCTCTTCAAGCATTTCAAGAGCGATGAGTCGATTCCGGTCTGGATGAGCCACGGCGACCGCGTCACCGTCATGCCCCCCGGCTTTATCTCCATCGCCCACAGCGGCAACTCGCCGGCGGCGGCTATCCGCAGCACCTCGCGCCCGCTCTTTGGCGTGCAGTTCCATCCAGAGGTGGTCCACACCCCGCGGGGCCGGCAGATGCTTGAGAATTTTCTCTTCGAGATATGCGCCTGCCGTCCGACCTGGACCATGCAATCGTTTATTGCCGAGTCGCTAGCATCCATCCGCGGCGCGGTGGGCGACCGGCAGGTGATCTGCGGGGTGAGCGGCGGCGTGGATTCAACCGTGGCGGCGGTGCTGCTGCACCGGGCCATCGGCAACCAGCTGCACTGCATTTTCATCGACAACGGCCTGCTCCGGATGGCCGAGGCGCAGCGGGTGGTCGAGTATTTTCAAAGCCGCCTGGGCATACCCCTCATCCATGCGGACGCGTCCGAACAGTTCCTCGATCGCCTGGCCGGCGTGAGCGACCCGGAACGAAAGCGCAAGATCATCGGCGTGGAGTTCATCAACCGCTTTGAGCAGGAGGCGGGCAGAATCGGCCGCGTCGACTTTCTGGCCCAGGGAACCCTCTACCCCGACGTGATTGAAAGCGTTTCGCTGAAAGGCCCCTCCGCCACCATCAAGAGCCACCATAATGTCGGCGGGCTGCCCGAGCGGATGAACCTGAAGCTGATCGAGCCGCTGCGCGAACTCTTTAAGGACGAGGTGCGGGAGCTGGGGCGCGAACTGGGCATTCCGGTGGAGATGATCAACCGCCAGCCCTTTCCCGGGCCCGGCCTTGCGGTGCGCATTTTAGGCCCGGTCACCCGCGATGCGCTGTCCCTGCTGCGCAGCGCTGATGCCATCGTGCTTGAGGAAGTCAAGCGGGCATCCCTCTATGACACCATCTGGCAGTCATTTGCCGTGCTCCTCCCGGTGAAAACGGTCGGGGTGATGGGAGACGAACGGACCTATGAAAACGTGATTGCCCTCCGCGCGGTCAACAGTGTTGACGGCATGACCGCGGACTGGGCGAGGCTTCCCCACGACCTGCTCGCCCGCATTTCCAACCGGATCATCAACGAAGTGAAGGGCATCAACCGGGTGGTATATGATATTTCCTCCAAGCCTCCCAGCACCATTGAATGGGAGTGACCGGTCATGAAGCACGACCCGTTTGTCCATCTGCACCTGCACACTCACTACAGCCTGCTTGACGGGGCCATCCGCCCGGATGCCCTTTTTCAAAAGGCCCTCCAGTACAACATGCCGGCGCTGGCCATAACCGACCACGGCAACATGTTCGGCGCCATCGAATTCTACCAGCAGGCCTGCCGTCACGGCATCAAGCCGATCATCGGGTGCGAGGTCTACATCGCACCGGGCAGCCGGTTTGAAAAGGAGGCCCGGGCCGGCGCGGACACCTTTTACCACCTGGTGCTGCTGGCGCAAAATGAGACCGGCTACCGGAACCTGGTGTGCCTGGTAAGCAAGGCCTACCTGGAAGGGTTTTACTATCGCCCGCGCATCGACAAGGACCTGCTCGCCGAGCACAACGAGGGACTGATCGCCATGAGCGCCTGTCTGCACGGAGAGCTGGCAACCCACCTGCTGAACAACTCATATGCCAAGGCCCTGCAGGCGGCATCCGACTACAGCGCCCTGTTCAACGACCGGCGATTCTATCTCGAGCTGCACGAAAACCGCATCCCCGAGCAAAAGCAGGTCAACGAAGGGCTGATCCGGCTGGCCAGAGAGCTGTCGCTCCCGCTGGTAGCCACCAATGACTGCCACTATCTCGAGAAACACGAGGCGCGCGCCCACGACATCCTGCTGTGTCTGCAAACCGGAAAAACCTTGGACAGCCCCGACCGCATGCAGTTCACCACCGATGAGTTTTACTTTAAATCGCCGGAGGAAATGGCCGGCCTCTTTGCCTACGCCCCGGAGGCGCTGCGCAACACCCTCGAGATCGCCGAGCGCTGCAACCTCTCATTCGACCTGGACCAGACGCGCTTCCCGGCGTTTCAGGGCCCGCCGGGCATTTCCTTGAACGATCATCTCCGCTCCCTTGCCTGCAGCGGCCTGGAGGAACGGCTTCGCCCGTACCGCTCGCGGACCGATTACGATGCGATGGCCGCCGGCTACCAGCAGCGGCTGGACGAGGAGCTGGCCATCATCCAGAAAACCGGCTTTACCGATTACTTCCTGATCGTCGCCGATTTCGTGGGCTATGCCCGGGATCACGGCATACCCGTCGGTCCGGGCAGGGGGTCGGCGGCGGGAAGCCTGGTGGCCTACGCCCTGCGCATAACCGAGGTGGATCCCATTACCTACGGCCTTCTCTTTGAACGCTTTCTCAACCCCGAGCGGATAAGCCCCCCGGATATCGACATAGATTTCTGCAAGGAGCGGCGCGACGAGATCATCGCCTACGTCACCGCCAAGTACAGCAAGGACAATGTCGCCCAGATCATCACCTTCGGGAAGATGCAGGCCAAGGGGGTGCTGCGCGACGTGGGGCGGGTGCTGGGCATGCCCTACAAGGACGTCGACCGCATCGCCAAGCTCATCCCCAATGTGCTCAACATAACCTTAAGCGAGGCGCTCAAGCAGGAGCCGCGGCTGCGCGAGATGATGGAGGGAAGCGAGGCGCTCAAGGAGCTGTTCACCCTGTCGCTCTCGCTCGAGGGCCTGCCGCGCCACGCCTCCACCCACGCCGCCGGGATTGTCATCGCCGACAAGCCGCTTATCGAGTACCTGCCCCTCTACCGCGGCCAGAACAACGAAGTGGTCACCCAGTACGCCATGAACGACGTGGGCAAAATCGGACTGATCAAGTTCGATTTCCTCGGCCTTAAAACCCTCACCGTCATCCAAAAGTGTTTGCAGCTGATCAACGCGGGCCGGAGCGAGCCGCTCACCACCGATGCCCTTCCGCTCGACGACGCCGCCACCTATGCCATGCTGGCGAGCGGGTCCACCGACGGCGTCTTCCAGCTGGAAAGCCAGGGGATGAAGGACCTGGTGGTAAAGCTGCGGCCGGAGAACATCTGGGATCTCATCGCGCTACTGGCGCTCTACCGTCCCGGCCCGCTGGGAAGCGGCATGGTCGACGATTTCATCAAGCGCAAGCGCGGCGACATCCCCATCACCTACGAGCTGCCCGAGCTCAAGGAGATCCTCTCGGAAACCTACGGGGTCATCCTCTACCAGGAACAGGTCATGCACATTGCGAGCAAGCTGGCCAACTTTTCCCTGGGAGACGCCGACCTGCTGCGTCGGGCGATGGGCAAGAAAAAGAGCGACGTCATGGAGGCGCAGAAGGAAAAGTTCCTGCTCGGCGCCAGGAAAAACAAGATCAACCCGAAGAAGGCGGAGCAGATTTTCAACCAGATGGCCAAGTTCGCCGAGTACGGGTTTAACAAGTCCCACAGCACCGCCTACGCGCTCATCGCCTTCTACACCGCCTACCTGAAGACCCATTTCCCGGTTGAGTTCATGGCCGCCCTGCTCACCTGCGAAATGGACAACAACGACAAGATCCTGCGCTACATGAACGAGTGCCGCGAAATGGGCATTGACGTGCTGCCGCCGGCCATCAATGAAAGCGCCAGGGACTTTACCGTCAGCCAGGGCAAAATCCGCTTCGGGCTGACCGCGGTGAAAAATGTGGGCGGGGCGGCCATGGAATCGATCATCGGCAACCGGCTCGAGGCCGGCCCCTATGCCTCGATCTATGACTTCTGCGCGCGCATTGACCTGCGCAAGGTCAACAAGAAGGTGATCGAAAGCCTCATCAAGTGCGGCGCCTTCGACGCAACCGGGGCCCGCCGCTCGCAGATGCTGGCGGTGCTGGACACGGCCATGGAACAGGCGCAACGCATGCAGAAGGACCGCCAGCGCAAGCAGGCATCGCTGTTTGATATCTTTGCCTCTCCTGCGGGAAACGGAAACGGCGAGGTTCGCTTTCCCGCCCTTGAGGAATGGAGCGATGATGAGCTTCTGGGCTACGAAAAGGAGGCGCTGGGATTCTTCATCAGCAAGCACCCGCTCAACCAGTTCAAGGATGCGATGCAGCTGCTCACCACCGCCGACACCCTGACGGTCATGAACCTCTCCAAGGAGAGCGAGGTGAGGATCGCCGGCATCGCCGGCAAGATGCGGGAAATCAACAACCGCAAGGGAGAACGGATGTGTTTCGTCACCCTCGAAGACCTGAAGGGGGTGATCGAGGTCATCGTGTTTGCCGACCTTTTTAAAGGCTGCTCCGAGCTTCTCAAAAGCGATCAGCCGATGCTCATCACCGGCCGGGTCAGCCGCGAGGACGAAAATGACACCCCCAAGATCGTTGCCGGCAAGATTGTATCCTTAAGCCGGGAAGCGGCGGCGTTGAGCTCGGATGCGCACATCAGCCTCAGCCTGGGTGACATGAGCGCCGAGCAACTGCTCGATCTCAAGCGGGCGATCCTTGATCATCCCGGCCCCTGCCGCACCTTTCTCCATCTGATCGCTCCCGGCCAGCGCGAAACCGTACTGTCGCTGGGCGAGGCGTTCAAGGTCAATCCGACGCCCCGCTTCGCCAGTGAGCTGAAGAGCATTTTCGGCCGGTCGCTGCGATCCTTTTCCTGAGGGGCTTCCCCCGTTCGGTGTATGATTCCTATGCCCTCCACCAGCGATCACCGGCGCCGCTTTTACCGCGACCCGCTTGCCGCCCGCAGGCTCGCGCCCTTTAGCGTGGCCGTCCAGGAGACCGATCTTTTCATCCTCGCGCAAACGCCCCTGCCGGAGCAGGCTCGCGCGTCGATTCTCAACCACCGCTATCAGCTGGAAGCGTATATCAGGCGGCATCCTCTCTTCCTCGACTCCTTTTCACCGCTGCCGCCCGATCCGCTGGCCCCGCCCATGATCCGGGAGATGCTCCGGGCGGCAGAGATGGCGGATGTGGGACCGATGGCGGCGGTGGCGGGAGCGTTTGCCGAATCGGTGGGCCGGGACCTGCTTGAGTCCAGCGCCGAGGTCGTGGTGGAAAACGGCGGCGACCTCTACCTCACGGTTGCTGAGGAAATCACCATCGGCATCTATGCCGGGGACTCTCCCCTCAGCAACCGGCTGGCGCTGCGCATCCAACCCGATGCCACCCCCGCCGGCGTCTGCACCTCCTCCGGCACGGTAGGCCATTCCGTCAGCCTGGGCCGGGCGGACGCGGTCACCATCATCGCGGCCTCCGCCTTTCTGGCGGACGCCGCGGCAACCGCCGTGGGCAACTGCGTCAGCCGCCCGGAGGACATGCAGCGCGGCCTTGAGCGCGCCCAGGCGATTGATGGGGTCAGGGGAGCGGTTATCATCATCAATGACCGGCTGGGAGCGTGGGGGGCGCTCGAACTGGTGAGCGTGTAACACGAAAACTTTTTATGGATTCCCGCCTTCGCGGGATTGACAGCAACGGGTCCTCAGATAACTGGTGAGCGGTGCCCATGCAAGGATTATTCGATGAAAATCGGCGTGATTTCAGATACCCATCTCACGGGCTATCATCAGGGCCTGGCCGACGCACTCGAACGGCATTTTAAGGATACGGACCTTATTCTGCACGCCGGCGACGTGGTCGATCCCCGGGCGCTCGAAATTTTTTCGGGCAAAAAGGTGGCGCTGGTTGCCGGCAATATGGACTCGCAGTCCATTCGCGATGCGGCGCCGGTCAAGCGGGTCATTCCGGCCGGTCAATTCACCATCGGTTTGATTCACGGCTGGGGCGCTCCCGACGGCATTGAGGATCGGCTCATCAGGGAGTTTGACGCCATCGACGTGTTGGTCTACGGGCATACCCACCATGCGACATCACGGATCAACCACGGGGTGCTGTTCTTCAATCCCGGCTCGGCCACCGACCGGCGGTTCGCCCCCTTCACCAGCGTCGGCATACTTGAGATTGACCGGGAGATCCGCTCATCAATCATACCCTTATAAGTCGGACAAGGAGCCATCATGAAGCAGCTCTGGGCACCATGGAGATTGTCGTACATTCTCGGCGAGAAAACCAAATCATGCATTTTCTGCCATCATCCCGCCGGCGGTCAGCGCAAAAAAAGCCTGCTGCTGCATGCCGGGCCGTCCTCGCTGGTGATGCTGAACCGCTACCCTTACAGCAGCGCACATCTGCTGATCGCCCCCCGCACCCACACCGGCAACTTAAGCAAGCTTACGGCGGAGGAAATGGGCGATCTCTTTGCAACGCTTAAGCGATCGGTTGAGGCGCTGACCGCCGCGCTCAAACCTGCCGGATTCAACATCGGCATGAATCTGGGAAGGGTCGCCGGCGCCGGCATTACCCGGCATCTGCATCTGCATGTGGTTCCGCGCTGGCAGGGCGACACCAACTTCATGCCCATCGTGGCCGAATCGATGGTGCTGCCCGAACATCTGGACCGGACCTATGACCGGCTTGCGCCGATCTTTCAATCATTCTTCACCTCCTGACCGGCCGCCTGCCTGACGCCGCGGCCGGTTCGCCGGACGAGCATGAATCACCGATCCCCTTCACTGCGTGCGCCCCAGCCGCATGATCCTGAGCGAGCCGCCTTCATCGGGCTGCTTAAGGATCGCGGCATCTCGCCGCAGCGGCGCCTGGGACAGGTCTTCCTGTTCCGGCGCTCGGTCGCCGACGAGATTGTCGGCCTCGCGCGCATTGCCGGCGGGGAGGTGGTGGTGGAAATCGGCCCGGGGACGGGCATGCTTACCCATCCGCTGGCCCGCACCGGCGCCCGCATCGTCGGGCTTGAATTTGACAGCCGGCTTGCCGCATACCTGCAGGGGGCGATGCAGTATTCCAATGTGGAGATTATTCGCGCCGACGCCCTTCACCATGACTACCGGGAACTGCAGCAGCGCTCCGGTGCGCGGTTGATCATCGTGGGTAACCTGCCCTATTACCTGACCAGCCCGCTCATCTTCAAGCTGATTCGCTTGCGCTCCTCCATCAGTCGCATGGTGCTGATGATCCAGCACGAAGTCGCCGGGCGGATATCCGCCCCGCCCGCTTCTGACGGCTATGGCATCATCAGCGTCCTCTCCCAGATGTTTTTTGACGTGGCCCGCCGACTCACCGTTTTAAAGGACTGCTTTTATCCCATGCCCGCGGTGGATTCGGAGGTGGTGGTGTTTACCGCGCGCGACCGGCCGCTAGCGGAGGTGGGTGATGAGCGGCTCTTTTCCACCCTGGTGCAGGTTTGCTTTGCCCACCCCAGAAAAACCCTGCTCAATGGGCTGAAGGCCTGCAATTATTTTGACCGGGGGAAGGAGGGCATGGTGGAATCGCTGCGCGCCTGCGGCATTGATCCCATGCGCAGGCCCCACTCGCTGAGCATTGATGACTACGCCCGGCTGACAAACACCATATCCCCCGGGCAATCGACGCGACCCTAGACCGGCGCACGCTTGGTGTGCACCGCCCCATCGACTGAGGAGAGGCCATGCCGGACATCAGCTTCCTGGCCGATGTCATGCTCGGCAAGCTGGCAAAGTGGCTCAGAATCATCGGGTATGATGCCGAATACTGCCGCACCGTGGGCGGAGATGAACTGCTGAGGAGAGCGATCGCGGAAGACCGGCAGCTCCTCACCCGCAGCACCCGGCTGGCCGGGCGCGCCGGGCTGGAAAACCGGATTTGTTTCATCCGGGCAAATGATCCACGGCGGCAGGTACGCGAGGTGATCTCCCGCTATGAGCTGGTCATCACCCCGGGCAAGCCGCTGACCCGCTGTCTCATCTGCAACCGTCTGCTTGCGGAAACCGCACCGTCGCTGCTGGTCGCGCAGGTGCCGGAATACGTGCGCGCCACCCAGCAGGTATTCTTACGCTGCCACGGCTGCGGAAAAGTGTATTGGCGCGGGACCCATTACCGGAACATGCAGGAGCGCATTAAAATGGAGTTTATGGATGCCTGACCCATCTCATCAGGACCGGGCGGGCATTTCCTTTATTGCCACTCTGGCGCAAATAATCCTCTTTGTGCAGGTTAGCGCTTTTTTTTTGATAATTGAGGCTTAGCATGCGATTTTAAGGGACGAATATCTCTCTTTTTTATCAAGATAATAAGCGATGATTACGGGGATCATATGCTGCTCATAAAAAAAGCTTGATTACATATATAATTTATGCTAATAATACTTAAGCAATAAAAAAGCAGTATGCAGAACATTTGACCGGGGGTAGAATATATGAAAAAGGTTCCGCTCGCACAGAAGGAAATCTTAAAGACCCGTGAGGCAGCGGAGTTGCTGAAAGTCACCACCCAGACCATCAAAAACTATATTTATTCCGGTAAATTAAAAGCGCTGAAGACGCCCGGCGGCCATCACCGCATCCGCCGCTCGGACCTGAAGGAGATCGGCTTTATTGAGGATCTTCCCGGAGAGGAGGGCAGGCTGGGAAGGGAGGAGCTGTATCAGATCTACAAGGAACTCCTTGGTTCTTATATTTCCACCATCAAGGTCATTTTGAAAGCGCTTGATTCACGCGATGTTATTGCCACCGGTCATTCCCAGCGCGTGGCCGATTACAGCAACCGCATGGCGGACAAGCTGGGGATGTCCGCCACGGAAAAACGCAACCTGGAACTGGCCGCCCTGTTGCATGATGTGGGCAAGATCGGCATCAGTGAATACATATTGGGCAAACCCGGTAAATTGACCGACCAGGAATTGTTCATGGTCAAAAAACATCCTGAAATCGGCCAGCAGATTCTTGAAGGGGTTGATTTTCTCAAGCCGACCATTGACACCATCAGGCATCATCACGAACGCTTTGACGGCAAGGGATATCCTGACGGACTGTCCGGCAACAATATCCCGCTTCCGGCGCGCATCATCTCCGCGGTCGAAACCTACGATTTCTTAAGCTCCGACCTGTCCTACCGGAAGGCCCTGCCCAAGCAGGAGGTGCTTGAGGAAATGAAAAAGGCCTCCGGCAGCCAGCTCGATCCCGAGATTGTCAACGCCTTCCTTGACACGGTTCACTAGCCGGCGCTAGCGAACCAGTTCCTTGAACTGTTCCTCGTTTAAGATTTGAACGCCCAGCGATCGTGCCTTGTTCAGTTTTGATCCGGGATCGGCGCCGGCAACCAGGTAGGTTGTTTTTTCGCTTATCGACGAGTGCACCTTCCCTCCCCGCTCCTCCACCAGCCGGCTTGCCTCATGCCGGGTATACTCCTGCAGCGTTCCGGTAAAAACAAAGCTTGTGCCGTCAAGCGAAGAGCCGGCCTGTCGCGCGGCCGCCCTGAAGCTGACCCCCGCTTCTTGCAGCCGCTTGATGGTGGCCCGATTCTCCTCCTCCCCGAAAAAGCGCACCACGCTGCCGGCAACCTCGGGTCCGATTTCATGGATCTGCAGCAGTGATTCGACATCCGCCTGCATCAGCGCGTCAATGCCCCCCAGGTGCTGCACCATCAGCTTCGCGGTGTGCTCCCCCACGTGCCGGATGCCCAGCGCAAACACCAGTCGATCGAGTCCCGCCTCCTTGCTCTTTTCTATGGCGTTGATGAGATTGCGCGCTGACTTGTCGGCCATGCGCTCCATGGACTTGACCTGCTCCACGGTCAGATAATACAGATCGCCCGCATCCTTGACCAGTCCCCGGTCAACCAGCCTGCCGATCAGCTGTTCGCCGAGTCCATCGATGTCCATGGCGTTTTTGGAAGCGAAATGGCGGAGCGCCTCCTTCAGCCTGGCCGGGCAGGAAAATCCCAGGCAGCGATGGGCGGCCTCATCTTCCGCCTTGTACACGTGGGCATTGCACACCGGACAGCGGGCAGGCATGGAAAACTTTTTTTCCTTCCCGCTGCGCTTCGCCGCAATCACCTCCACCACCTGCGGGATGACATCCCCCGCGCGCTGCACCACCACGGTATCGCCGATGCGAATATCCTTGTCGGCGATCTCATCCTGGTTGTGCAGGGTGGCGCGGCTCACCTCGACGCCGCCGACCTTCACCGGGTCCATGATCGCCACCGGCGTGAGCACGCCGGTTCGTCCCACCTGCACGATGATGTCGCGGATGACCGTGGTTTCCCGCCGGGCGGGAAATTTGTACGCCGTCGCCCAGCGCGGGCTCCGCGATATGGTCCCCGCGCGGTTTTGCAGGCGGCACTCGTTGATCTTGATCACCACGCCGTCAATCTCGTAGGGCAGCCCGTCGCGCCGCTCCTGAATCGCCCGGTAGCGCTCCAGCACTTCCTCGATGCCCGCGCACCGATAGCGCAGGGGATTCACCTTCAGCCCGAGCCGGCTGATCCGGTCCAGCACCTGCAGATGGGTATCCAGCACCATCCCCCGGACCAGGCCGAACCCGTGGCAAAATAGGTCAAGGGGGCGCGAGGCGGTAATCCGCGGGTCCAGCTGGCGCAGCGACCCCGCCGCCGCATTGCGGGGATTGGCAAAGGGCGGCTCGCCCAACTCTTCCCGCTTGCGGTTGAGTTCGATGAATGCTTTGCTTGCCAGGAACACCTCTCCCCGAACCTCCAGCCGTTCCGGCACGGGCACATCCGGGGACGCCAGCAGCTGCAGGGGCACTGACCGGATGGTCTTTAAATTTGCCGTCACATCCTCGCCCCGCTCACCATCACCCCTGGTCGATCCGAGGGTGAAGCGGCCCTGCTCGAACACCAGTTCCACCGCCACACCGTCAAGTTTGGCCTCAGCGCAATAGTCGATCTCCGCTGCCGTCACGCCCAGCAGCTTTTTCACCCGCCGGTCAAATTCCCGAACCTCCTCATCGCTGAAGCAGTTGGAAAGGCTGAGCATGGGCAGCGAATGATCAACCGTCGTGAATTCCTTGAGCGGTGCGGCGCCGACGCGCCGGGTGGGGGAATCAGGGACGATCAGCTCGGGATGACTCTCTTCCAGCTCCTGCAGCTCGCTGAACATCCGGTCATACTCGGCATCGGTAATGGCGGGGTCATCGAGCACATGGTAACGGTAATTGTGATGATTGATCTGCTCTCTTAATTCGGCAATGCGCCGGGCGGCATCCTGGTAGATCATGCATGTTTCCTGTCACGACGGTTGCGCCGCGAGGCGGCCGGAGCAGCGGGGCGACCGCGTGAGATGAGCGGCAAGGGGATTCGTCCTTCAACGGCGATTGCGTGCTCCCGGCAAACGCCTGCTCTATTCATCCTGCCATCCGTGCCTTCCGATCAGCGGCACGAAAACGCAGTTGGTTGATGACTGCGGCACGCAGCCGCTTCCCCGCCGGATGCAGGTGCTCAAGGTCTGTGAAAAGCGCGAACCCACGGGGATGACCAGCCTTCCCCCTTCGGTGAGCTGCTCCACCAGCGACTCCGGTATCTGCGGGGCGCCGGCGGTGACTATGATCGCGTCGAACGGCGCCGCCTCCGGCCACCCCTCGGTGCCGTCGCCGACGCGGAGGTGAAAGCGGGAATACCCCAGTGTGCGCAACACCGCTTCCGCGCGCGATGCCAGCTCGGCGATTCGTTCAACCGTGTACAGCTCCCCCGCCAGTTCCAGGAGGATGGCCGACTGGTATCCCGACCCCGTGCCGATTTCCAGCACCTTCTCATCCCCGGTAAGCGCCAGGGACTGCGACATCAGGGCCACCATGTAAGGCTGTGAAAGGGTCTGTCCAAGTCCGATGGACACCGCCCCGTCCGCGTAGGCAAGCGTTCTTTTTCCCTCAGGCAAAAAAAGATGCCGGGGCACCCTGCCCATCGCCCGTAAAACCCGCTCATCGTGAATACCGCGGATCGCGAGCTGCTGCTCGACCATGCGGGCACGCTCGTCCGCGAAGTCCACGTCGTTTTTTTCGCCCCTCCCCTTCCACCCCATACTCCCCACCGTTCAGCAAAGGCTCATGCAACCGGCGCCGGGCGGCGCTTCCCTGCAAAAGCGAAAAGCCAGTTCGGTAGAGAACGGGCTCATCGTCTGCTTTCGTCATGCTGCGAACAACGAAAGAATTTCATGCACAATGGATGGGCGCACCCCGGCGTCCGCGGGCAGGGCGCCGCGGTTATTCCAGGTCAATGACCACAAACTGCGAGGTTTTGCCCCGGGTGATCAGCAGAAGCAGCTTGTTTTTTTTCTCCTTCCGGACCGCACTGACGATTTGATTATACTCCTCAAGGTCGGCGATATCCTTCCGGTTGGCCTGGGTGATAATGTCGCCCGGCCTGACGCCCGCCTCAGCCGCCGGGCTGTTTGGCTCAACATAGGTCACCAGCACCCCGGCTGATTCCTCGATGTCGTATCGGCGCGCCAGCGCCTCGGTCATGTCCGCAAGTTCCATCCCCAGATCGTCTGATCCGGTTTCTTCCGCCGGCGCTGCCCCCTCTTCATCCTGCAGCTCCCCGATCTCAACCGTTTTGCTTATTTTCTTCCCGTCACGGATGATGGTCAGCTCCCCTTTTGATCCAACCGGCGTCTGGGCAACCAGCAGCGGCAGCTGATCCATTTCGCGGATCGGCGTGCCGTTAAACGCGATAATGATGTCTCCCTTTTTGACGCCGGCTTTTGCGGCCGGACCCTTGAGATCGATATCGGCAACCAGGGCGCCCTCCTTCTGCTCCAGGCCGAAGCTCTTGGCCAGATCCGGCGTTACCGTCTGAACGATGACTCCCAGCCATCCTCTGACCACCTTGCCCTTTTCCTTGAGCTGCTTGACCACGCTTTTTGCCAGATTAATCGGCGTCGCAAAGCCGATGCCGATGTTTCCTCCGCTGGTGGAAAAAATGGCGGTATTGACCCCCACCACCTCTCCCCGGGTGTTAAAGAGGGGCCCGCCGCTGTTGCCCTGGTTGATGGCGGCATCGGTTTGAATGAAATCCTCGTACGGCCCCATGCCCAGCTTGCGCCACTTGGCGCTCACGATGCCCACGGTGACGGTCTGATCCAGTCCGAAGGGGTTGCCGATGGCCATCACCCACTCGCCGACCTTGAGGGCATCCGAGTCTCCCAGGGTCACAACCGGCAGCGCCGGAGGCGGGGTTATTTTAATCAGCGCAATATCGGTTTTCTTGTCCCGCCCGACGATGGCGGCGTCGAATTCCTCCTTGTCGGACAGCTTCACCTTGATTTCATCGGCGCCTTCAATCACGTGGTTATTGGTGATGATGTACCCTTCCCGGTCGATGATGAAGCCCGATCCCAGGCTTTTGGACGGCATCTCGTTTTGCGGCATCTGGTCAAGAAATCTATCAAAAAAATCGTCTCCGAAAAAATCCCGGAATCGCTCGTCATTTTGAAAGGGGTGCACCTGCCGCATCTTCTTTTTGGGCGCGGTGGAGGTGCTGATATTGACCGTGGCCGGCATCAGCCGCTCGGCCAGGGTGACAAATACCTGCTGGCCGGCAAGCGGATCGGCGACATTTTGAGCGTGCGCCTCCCGCTCCAGGGCCGGCATATCCCGGGTTATATCGTTGTTCGACGAGAGCAGCATGCCCGCCGCAAAAGACAGCACCGCAACACCGATCATCAGCACCAGGGCCACCCGTTTTCGTTTCAATGCAGTTCTCCTCAGGTTATGCATGGACCAACAATTTCGTCCGTACTTATGGTGAATCATTACATTTGAGGGCATGGTTTGTCAATGGGATTGTTGCTTTTTCGCCGACGCGGTTCCCCGCCAGGAGCAGCCCCACCAGCGTTTTCGCGTCGGACACGCCCGCCGCGCGCGCCCGCTGCAGCGCTTCGCCAAGGGGCAGCCGCGCCACTCGGATGCATTCGTCTTCGTCCAGTCGCTGCCGGCCCGCGGTGAGGCCGGTGGCGAGAAAGATGGATATGATCTCGGTGCAATAGGCCGGCGCGCTGTATATAGCAGCCAGCTTTTCCAGGTGACCGGCGCGGTAGCCGGTCTCTTCCTCGAGTTCCCGTGCCGCACATGCATGGGGGCTCTCGCCCGGCTCCAGCCGGCCCGCCGGTATCTCCCAGAGCGCGGCGTCAACCGCGTAGCGGTATTGTTCTATCATGATCACCGACCCGTCAGGCATCATCGGCACAACCGCGGCGCCGCCGGGATGTCTGATACGCTCTATTTCCAGCTGCTGATCGGCAAGGGCTATTTCATCCAGCGAAAGGGAGAGAATGCGGCCGGCAAACAGCTCTCTTGATCGTATAATCTTCATGGGCATGACTCCTTGATCGGGTGCGCATCGCGGCGCACCGCACCGCGGTTCTCTTCGGCTACGGCGCTGACGCGTTCTGCAGATAGAAGAGGGGATTTCTCGCCTTGTTATAGCGCCTGATTTGAAAATGGAGGGTGGGTGATGCAGCCGGATTATGCGAGTTTCCCAGACGCGCGATGATCGTCCCCCGGCTGACCCGGCTTCCCTCCGTGGCCAGATTCATCTGATTATGGGCATACACCGTTGAATAGCTGTCCCGATGCTTGATGATGATGATATTGCCGTATCCCGGAAGAACATTGACAAAGGCGATCGTGCCGTCATCGGCTGACCTGACCGCGGTCCCCATCGGCGCCTGTATATCGATGCCGTCATATTTCATGCCCTGCTTCACCCCGTACTGCGCGACAATCTTCCCCCGCACCGGCCAGATAAACCGGCCGGTTGATTGTTGAATCGAATCCGGCGGGCTCTGCCATCCCTTGTCCGAAAGGTCGACGGTGCGCGGCTGCCGCGCGCCGGGAATGAAAAGGCGGTCTCCCGTCTTGATCTGCGCGGCATCGGTAACGGCGTTCAGCTCGGCAACTTCCTGCATGCTCACCCCGTATGTCTTGCAGATGCGCCAGAGCGTCTCGCCCCGGCCCACCGTGTGATAGATTCCCTCCTGCGCCCGGCGCGGCGTCGGTTCAATGGCATCCGGCGCAGGCGCGGAAGCGGCGGCATCGCGGCGGTCCGGCAGCGGCCGCGGGGTCACCGACGGGTAGTAGCAGGCAGGGAGCAGGATCAGAAAGGCGATAATTGCGGTGGTTGCGGAAGGCCGAAGCGCGGTGTTGAGCGGCTGACGCAGGGTGCCGTGCCGGGCAGGGATGGTCGCGCAAGGTGCGCGCAGTGCCGACGCCGGGCGCACGGCGGATCAGGCGCGCCGGGCGGCATTGATTGCCAATCGCACCGCCTCCTGCGGGGTTGTCGCCGCGATGATCTTGGAGCTGACATCCCAGGTATGCAGCCCGATGACCGGTTTGCCCAGTTTGAGCGCTATGGCAATCTCGGAAAGGGTGCCGTATCCCCCTTCAATGGCGATCAGGGCATGGGCGGAGCGCACCAGCACCACGTTGCGGGCATGGCTCAGTCCGGTTACGATGGGTATGGTTATGTGGGGATTGGCATCCTCCATCTGGATGCCCGGCAGGATGCCCACGGTGGTGCCGCCCGCCTCGCTCGCGCCCCGCGCGGCGGCCGCCATGACGCCGCCCAGGCCGCCGCAGATCAGCAGCGCCCGGTTTCGAACGATCTCCCTGCCCACCTCCTCGGCCGCCGCTGCGCCCGCCTCGGAACACTGCCCGGCCCCGATGACGCCTATCTGAAGCATTGGTCTGCCCCCCGATGGCGTGGCCGCGAAACTACAGGCGCCACGCGGCCATTGCCTGGTACGAAGGTTCGTTGGTCCGGTCGATGCCGAGCGGGGTGATGGAGATAAACCCCTCTTCGATCGCCCGATAATCGGACGCCTGATCCAGCTCCGGATCCGGGGCGTCGCCCGCCACCCGGCCGATCCAGTAGTAGCTGATGCCCCGCGGGTCAACTTTTTTTTCAATGGTGTTGCGGTGGCGCTGCGAACCCTGGCGGGTCAACCGGTACCGCTCGATGGGCTGTCCAGCGGTATCCGGCACATTGACATTGAGCATGGTGTCGGGGGGAAGGCCGCGCTCCAGAATAAAGCGGGCCAGCCGCAGGGCAAACCGCGCGGCGGGACGGTAGTCAAATGACTCATCCCCGGCGAGAGACATGGAAAAGGAAGCTATCCCCATGCGGGCGCCCTCAAGCGCCCCGGCCAGCGTTCCGGAATAGTTCAGGTCGCTGCCCAGATTGCCGCCCCGGTTAATGCCGGAGACAATGAGCCGCGGCGGCGCAGAAAGCAGGTGATGCACCGCGATATTGATGCAGTCCGCCGGGGTGCCGTTGACCGCGTAGACGCGGGAGTTGACCTGGGAAAGGCGCAGGGGGCGGTGCAGGGTCAGGGCGTGACTGACGGCGTTGCGCTCACGATCGGGGGCGACGGTCCATACCTCGCCCAGGGAAAGCAGCTGTTCCCGCAGCGCGCTGATGCCGTCGGCGAAGATGCCGTCATCATTGGTTAGCAGAATGCTCATTGCCCCTACCATTCCCGCTCGACCACGTAGTTGGCCGCGGCGGCCAACGCCTCCCTGACCGGGGTCGATGAGACCCCGCCAAGATTGTCCACCGCACGGCCGACGTACTCGCGGGCCCGGGCAAAGGCGTAGTCCGTTCCATGATACTTGTTGATCAGCTGAAGAATGCGCTGCGCGTCGCTCGTGTCCGGCTCAACCCGGCTGAGCGCATCGCTGATAATCCGCCGCTCGTCCCCGGTGGCCCCTTCCAGGGCGTGAATCAGGGGCAGGGTTATCTTGCCTCCCTGGAGGTCCTTCCACAGCGTTTTACCGAATTTTTGATTATGCGACACATAATCCAGCGTATCATCGATCATCTGAAAGGCGGTGCCCAGGTTGAGTCCGTACTGCTTCATGCCCTGTTCGGCGGCAGGCCCGGCCTGGCCCATGATCGCGCCGGTCTGGCAGGCGGCCGCCATTAGGCTTGCTGTCTTATTGCTGATGATGGTGAGGTACTCGTCCTCGGTCAGGCTAAGGTCCCCCCCGCGAACGGTCTGCATGGTTTCCCCCTCGGCCAGGCTGGTGGTCGCTTCCGAGATGACCTGCATTGCCCGCACGTTCCCGGTTGCCACCAGGATGGAAAAGGCCTTTGAAACCAGGAAGTCCCCCACCAGGACGCTGATGCGGTCGCCCCACAGCGCATTGGCCGAGGAATTGCCCCTCCGTAACTCGGCATGGTCGATCACGTCATCGTGCAGCAGGGTGGCCGTGTGAATGTACTCAAACACGCAGGCCAGGGCGATGTTATCCGCGCCCTGGTAATTGTACCCCTTCGCCGCGAGCAGATAGAGCAAGGGACGAAAGCGCTTCCCCCCGCTGGCGATAATATGGCTCCCCACCCGGTTGATGATCTCCACGTGGGACGACAGGGTATCTATGAGCGACCGTTCCACCAGGGTCAGTTCATCACCGATGAGCGACGCTATCCTGTTCATTACGCACCTCGTTATGCGACCCTGGCCAGGGTGAGCACATCCACCGCCTCGGCCCCTGCGCGGATGAGCATCCGCGAGCATTCGTTGACCGTGCTGCCGCTGGTATAAATGTCATCGATGAGCAGAACGCATTTGTCCCGCACCGCTTCCGGACGGGCGACGGCAAAGGCTCCCCGCACATTGGCCGCCCGCTCGCGCCCGGTTAAGCCCACCTGCGATGCGGTCCATCGCACCCGCCGCAGCGTGAAACGGTCAAGGGGCGCGCGCAGCTGCCGGGCCAGCACGGCGGCGAGACAGAGGGCCTGATTGAACCCGCGGCTGCGGAGCCGCCGCGGATGGAGGGGCACCGGCAGGATGAGGTCATAGCGCCACTCACCGGCCATCGCGGGCAGCCGCTCGGCCATGATCACTCCCAGGGTGCCGGCCAGCCGGCGCTGCATCCGGTACTTGAACGAGTGCAGGGCGCCTCGCAGGACGCCGCGGTACCGTCCGACGGAGCGGGCCCTGCGAAAATAGGGCTCCCGGGTGCTGCAGTCGCCGCACAAATGTTCGAACGCCGGCTCATGGGCAAAGGCCCTGCCGCAGCGCGCACAGAAGGGGGGCCGGACGTAGGCGATGCGATCGCGGCATTCGCGGCAGAGGTTCACCCGGTCTGATCGCGCCATGGCCGATGCGCATATGGCGCAGACCGGAGGGTAGATTAGGTCGACCAGGTCGCGTATCAAACCGTTCATCACCGACTCCCCGACGGCGTGGTCGCGTATCAAACCGTTCATCACCGACTCCCCGACGGCGTGGTCGCGTCATCGCCGCCGTCCAGCACAAGCCTGGGCGCGTCCGCCCACAGCCGCTCCAGTTCGTAAAACTCCCGCACCGGCTGATAAAATATGTGCATGACGATATCGCCGTAGTCAATCAGTATCCATGATCCGTGGGTAAAGCCCTCGATGCCCAGGGGATAGAACGTGTGCTTCTTGAGATCGATCTCGATTGCTTCGGCTATCGCCTGCACCTGGCGGTTCGAGCTGCCGCTGCAAATGACAAAATAGTCCGCAACCGTTGTATACGCCCGGATGTCAAGCGCCAGCAGGTCGAAGGCCTTCTTCTTCAAGGCCGCCGCGATGCAGTAGCCCAGCTTTTCGGTAACCGTAAATTCGGCTGATGGTTGTTTCTTTTTGCGTGGCACCGGTTATCCGCCGCCCACAGGTTCAGGGTGTTGATAGAGATGCTGCTCCCGGATGTAGTCATCCACCGCATCCGGCACCAGGTAGGTGATCGATCGTCCTTCGGCAGTGCGCCGCCTGATGTCCTGGGACGAAATGGCCAAACCGGGTATGTCGGCAATGAATACCGAGCAGCCCGACGCATGCACATAGCGTTGCTCCGCCGGTTGCAATGAAAATTCAGCGGCAAGCTGCCGCGGTATAATCGCCGATGCGGGCGGCAGGTCATACCCGGGTCGGGTCATGACGATAAAATTGCACAGGGCAAACAGATCACGATATTGTTTCCAGCTTTCTATTTCCATAAATGCGTCTATCCCCATGATAAAAAAAGGCGCCGCCGCCCCGGGAAAGGACGCCCTGAAATGGCGCAGGGTTTCAACCGAATAGGATGCGCCCGGTCGATTGAACTCAACATCCCAGACAGTAAAATGCCGGTTCTGACGGACGGCCCGTTCGAGCATGGTCATGCGGTGGCGGGCCGATTCGCGGGTGGCCTCCGGCTTGTGGGGCGAAATATGCGCCGGGATGAAGACGATCCGGTTGAGCGAAAAATGCTCACGGATTTCTTCCGCCGCCCGCAAGTGCCCGTTATGCACCGGATTAAAGGAACCGCCGAACAGGCCTATGCGCTCACCGTCCTCCATGCCGCCGCTCAAAACTTGTTTTGGTAAAAGTGATGTTTCTCAGGCTGTTCAAAAACATCCAGATGCAAGGCGCGCGAAATCCTGAGACATGAGGCGTACATGGAAGTACGCTGCAATGACGAAGGATGAGCGTGTAACGCAGGGGATGGGTGTTTTTCAACAGCCT
>CAZWCD010000018.1:23429-31172 GCA_964632275.1 uncultured Thermodesulfobacteriota bacterium | reverse complement strand
ATGAAGACTGCTCGGTGGAAATTATGCAGTCGGTATCCGATCTGGGCACGGGCGGTCATACCGCCATCACCCAGATGGCGGCCGATACCCTCGGTTTCCCCATTGAGGACATCCATCTGCGCAGCGGGGACTCAGACCTGAATGGCTTTGATATCGGCGCGCATGCCAGCCGGACCGTGTACTGCGGCGGTCCCGCCACCATCGAGGCCTGTGCCAGCGTGAAGCGGCAGCTCCTGGAGCGTGCGGCCATGCTGCTTGAAGCGAATGTGGCAGATCTTGAAATGGACAACAATAAGATCATATCAGTGAAGGGGAATCCCCAGAAATCGGTTGATGCCCGGATTATCGCCAAGCAGGGAGTCGCCAATTACATTGATCTTGCTACCGGCAAGCCTATCGGCACCCCCGGCCAGATTCAGGGCTATTCGAGCTACTTTGCCAAGCATTGCTCGCCCCCCTATGGCGCCTGTTTTGCTGAGGTTGAAGTCGACACCGAAACCGGTCAGGTCAGGGTGCTGGAGCTGGTGAACAGCCATGATATCGGCAAGGCGATTCATCCCCCCTCGGTGGAAGGCCAGCTTGAAGGCGGCGCACAGCAGGGCTTAGGCTTCCTTCTCTGGGAGGATATTTATTATGATGAACAGGGCAAGGTCCTGAACAATGATTTTACCGATTATAAAATGCTCGGGCCCTCGGACATGCCCAAGGCCAAGATCCTGCTGGTTGAATCAGCCCCCGATCCCGTGGCGCCGATGGGCGCCAAAAGCTGTGGCGAATCGGCGCTGATGGGCCCCATCGGCTCGGTTGCCAACGCGATTTATAATGCGATCGGCATTCGCTTCAAGGAAGCTCCCGTAACGCCGGAGAGGGTGCTGAAGGGCATCAAGGAGAGCGGCAAGAAATTTGATTGATGCTGCGCGTGCGATGATGAAGGGCCGCTTTCCTGATGCAGGAGGCGGCCCTTATTTTTGGAAGGCGGTGTGCAATGCACTGCATGCGGACATGGCGGCCGTTCAGGAAGGCAAAGAGCAACCGGGTATTTGGGTTGACATTGTGCGCGCTGCGGTCATATAGTACCGGCGTTGTGCATTAATTGTGCGCGAGCGGTGCGGAAGCCTGCGCCGGCATACTCAATACCATGGCCTATCTTCATCAGGAGGGACAGCGATGAACGTACTTGGTTTTATGGCCAGCCCGAGAAAAGGCGGCAACTCAGATGTGCTGCTGGACCGGTTTTTGGAGGGTGCGCGCTCACAGGGCGCTCAGGCGGAAAAGATCTATCTGTATAATTGCAGCATTGAGTACTGCCAGGGCTGCCATCTCAGGTGCTGGTCCACCCCGGACTCCTGTTCCCGGTGGCAGGACGATGTGCACCTGCTGCATGACAAGATGATCGCGAGCGATCTGCTGGTTTTCTCCTCGCCGGTCTACATGGGCACGCCTCCGGCAAAGATGATTGCATTCTTTGAGCGGAGCATCGACCAGAAGAAGGTCAACCTTGAAACTCTCACAGTGGAAAGCAACACACTCCGGGGCAAGAAGGCAGTAGTGCTGCAGGTCAATTTCTTCAATGACCCGGCATACCAGCGGCTGCCCTCGGCAGTGTATGAAAGAATACTTGTTGAAATATTCGGGATGAACATCATCGGCAGCCTCGGGGTGGAGGGGGTTGCAGAGCCGGGAGATATTGCGTCAAAAAAAACGGCATTGCAGGAGGCGTATGATCTCGGCGCACGGTTGTGCGGCAACAAGTAGCTGGCTTAAAGATCCAGCAGGCCTGCCTCGTCCTCGAGATGGGCCACGCCTACGATTCTGCTGATGGGCAGGACGAAAGCGATCCCCATTCCCGGCTTGCCCAGATCGCTGGCCCGAACTATCTCTGCAAGTATGCTTTCGGTCCTGTCCGAGTAAGTAACCGTCAGCACAATTTCTTTCTCCGGTTCGATCGGGATGCCGAGCAACTTTTGCTTTTCATGAATGCCGGAACCACGGCCATACATGATGGTTCCCCCATGAGCGCCGGCCTTCATTGAAGCCCCGAGCACCGTATCCCCCCAGCCCTTTCGTACAATGGTGACAATGAGAGAGATGTTCGGCATGTTTTTACTCCTTTCGGTTTTTTTTAATGTTTAAAATAAAACCAAGCACCAGGACCGAGATGATGGGCGACAATGCGATAAGGGCGACCAGGCCCAGCCCGTGGAGAATGGGGTCATGATCGCCCATGGAAAAAGATATGCCGAAGGCAAGGGCAAGAAGAAAGGTGTTTGCAAGCGGTCCCGTAGCCACTCCGCCCGCGTCGATCGCAATTGAAACAAAATCTTTGTCACTGAACCAGATAAGCGCCAGGACCAGCAGGTACCCCGGTATGAGGATAGAGAGCAGCGGGATAGCGTAGATAATTCTCAGCATGCCAAGATCGACAATGAAGGCCACACCGGTGCAAATTCCGTAAAGCACCGTTGACTGACGAATCGATCCGCTCGAGGCCTCTTCGACCTGGTCGGCCAGGATCCGCACCGACGGCTCGCCCCACGCGGTAAGAAACCCGAGTAGAAAGCCGATGGGCAGGAGTAACCAGCGCTGGGGCATCGTTCCCAGGGCCTCGCCCATGAAGCGGCCGAAGGGGAGAAAACCGACATGCACGCCCTGAAGAAAAAGCAGCAATCCGGCGGACGCAAGCATAGCGCCATACAGTATGCCGGCAACAGACCTGCGCGGCAATTTCAGAACCAACAGCTGGAAGAGCACAAAAAGAAAGAGCAGCGGCAGGACCGCCGCGGCCACGCTCAGCAGTGTGCTCTCAACATCGGCGAGAATGTTTATTTCTCTCAATGCAGCAGTATTCCCATTATCATGACCGCGATTATCGGACCTATGGAAGCGAATCCCAGCAGGCCGAAGCCGTTGGATATGGTTGATCTTCCCGCGAGAACGGAGCTGAAGCCGAGAGCCAGGGAGATTACCACCGGGGCGGTAAGCGCGCCGGTGGTTACGCTTCCCGAGTCATAGGAGAGAGGAATGAATTCCGCGGGTGCAAAAAAGGAAAGAATGATGACCGCTGAATAGGCGGCGATCAGCAGGTAAACCATGGAGAAGCCCAGGACAATACGCGCCATGGCGATGGCAACAAAAAAACCCACCCCCAGGGCCATTGTGTAAATAATGACGTTCCCTGAGATCGAGCCCTGCGACAGCTGCTCCACCTGCCTGGACAGGACCAAAACGTCAGGTTCCGCGGCGGTGGTCACGAAGCCCAGCAGGAACGCTGTTATAACGATGAGCAGCATTGAACCCCTCCGGGGCAGCTCTGATCCGATAAACCTTCCCATCGGAAGAATTCCCATATCGATACCTGTGTAGAAGAGCACCAGTCCACCCACAGCCATGAGGGAACCGATCAGAAACTGAAGAAACAATGAGGCAGGCGCTCTGACGACCGTAAGCTGAAGAGCGCACATGACCACGATCAGGGGCGCGATTGCCTTGACGACTTCAATCAGTTTTTGCCTGAACAATTGCAGCATATCTGCATTAACCTTCGATTACCTTCCCGTAACCAGGTGTGCTGCACAGCTAATTATGACAGAATGTTCAAGAATAATAGGGTAACACTTTTCCGGTTCTGACGATGGTGATGTAGTTGTTTTGGTGTAACCGGGTTCCGGCAGCAATGCTCCAGGCGGCCATAAACATACCATCATCTCCCGGCTTTTCCAGCACACCAAAAAAGCCCGCTTCCAGATGGAACCGGGCCTGGTGCTGTTTGCGCGCGGTTTAACAGATTATTTTGGACTTATATTGGCCTTGTACTGATCTTTAGTGATCTCCATCACTTCGGACGCCTGCAGCGTCACTTCAGTTTTCGACGCCTCATCCTTGAACTCGATTGCGCCGCCGCCTTTTTTGTCGATGTCTTCAGTGTAATAAACCCTGCCTGAAGCCGGATCCGTGACCTTGTAGTAGCTTGCGCATCCGGCAACGGCAATGATGATGAAAAGCGCCAGACCATATACAGTACATTTTTTGCACATATCTCTTTCTCCTTTCCTTCAGCACTTATATAAGAAATATAAAAAGCCGGCAACAGGCTTTTTATCTTCCGGTTCCAAGGTTGAGCTGTTTTTAAACTACCTATAATATTTCCCCACCAGGGTGTCAACACTTAATTCGCCCTGATTAACATGCTTCGTGATCAGTAGAGAGCAGTGTTTCTGGAGCGCTTGAATCAGGGGTGGCAACGGGACCGGGCGACGTAACTCAATGGGTCAAAGCAGCAGCATGGCCGGACCCTGCCCAAGCTGATCAATGGACCGCCGATTCCGTCTTGATCATCAGTCAATCCGCTTCACGTCGCCGCGATACGAGCGGGCAAGATCCACATAGAGCTGCTTGAAGCGGGTCCAGTCGGCCCGGTACTGCTCGCTCACCTCTCCGATAATCTTTGCCGGGACGCCTGCCGCTATTTTCCCCGGGGGGATGTCCTGCCGGTTCTTTACCAGTGCGCCCTCGGCGACCACCGCCCATGCACCGACAGTGGCCCAGTCGCTGACAATGGAGCCCATGCCGATGACCGCGTAGTCGGCGATCAGCTTGGCGTTGTGGATGATGCACATATGGCCCAGGGTGACCCGGCTGCCGATGGTGCAGATCTCGTCCGGCCGCGCGTGGAGCACGCAATTTTCTTCCACGGCGGTGCCGTCGCCGATGTGCAGCGTGCCGTAGTCGCCCCTGATTTTAGCGCCGGGGCCCACGTACACGCCGCTTCCGATAACCACTTTCCCGATTATTTCCGCCGAATCGGCTATATACGTATCCCGGCCAATGACCGGCCGTATTCCTTTGTATTCAAATAGCGCCATACGCATTCATCCTTTCCCTGTCGTTCACTGCTGGTTTTTTTAAGGGAGTGCCTGTTCCGGTAAGAACGGAGAAGCCGGAATCTCATGCTCTGAGTGCCCTGCTCTTTCGGCATCCATTGGATAGGCACGGTGTCAATTTCATAACAACACCTTTGCAAGACTGAAATAGATCAGGATGGTTGCAATATCCGCCAGTGCCAGCGTGAGCGGTCCGGCGGCAATGCGCATGTCCAGCTTCAGCTTGTGCAAAAGTGACGGAACGCTCAGGCCAAAAAACACGGCGGCACACAGCGTCATCGTAATGCTGGCGCCAATGGCAAGCGCCGCAATCCCTTCGCCGCGCCAAAGCCAGGCAATTATGCCCACGGTAAGCCCGCATGCGCCGCCCAATAGCGTGGCGGTGCCGACCTCGCGATACAATCCTCGCAGGTACCACGTCCAATCCGGTTGTTTTGATCGCAAACCATGAATGGTCAGGGTCATCGATTGAATGCTGACACTTTCACCCAAACCCAGCACCAGCGTTAGAAAAAAGGCCAGTATCAGACTCTTGGCCAGCGTTACCTCGTACATGCCGGCCAGGAGCGCGCACGCCGTACCGCTGGCGATCGTGGAAATCAGCCATGGAAACCGGAACCGAAAAGCCCGGAGCGGAGAAGCCTCCCGTACCTGCATGAGGCGAAAACCGATCATCTCGAACATCCGGTTCATGTCCTCCCGATCGGCTGCATCAAAGGTATCGTCGGCAAACATTGTGATATCGACCACGCCCAGAATTCGACCCTGTTCATCCACCACCGGAAACGCAAAGAACCGGTACAGCACAAAAAATTCGTAGGCGTCAAAAACGGTTGCATGCTCCGGAATCGTTATCATGCGGGAAATCATAATATCGGAAATCCGTTGATCACCCGGTGCAGCGAGTAATCTCCGGGTCGGCAGTACGCCGACCAGGCGGTCATCGTCATCCACGACGTAAAAATAGACAACCTTTTCACCAACCCCTTTTTGCCTGATAACTTCCAAGGACTGCTGAATAGTAACAGTATGGAGCAGTTTGGTCACATCCCGATGCATGATAGTGACGACGGGTCTGTCCAGATAGGTTGAGTCTTCAGTCATGAACTACTCCTTCGTCATGGGTCTTTGTGTGATGCGGGTAGGTATCCGCAACCGCATAAGATATCCCTGTGGTATTGGGAATCTCCGCAACCACACGGCAATTCCTCCACAATACCCACGGCCCATCGGTGTCATTGAATCGGGATCAGGCCATTTTAACGATCTTATTTATTTCAAATCATACTATAAAACTGCAGATTAATAAACCAACAAACACCTTTTGGGGGTGCAAAAAAAACTAATATTTTCAAGAACTCATCACCAACTTACTCATGAATGATAGTGTTTTGGCCTAGGAAAAGAGTTTATGGGGGTAATAACGACCCAGTGCAGATCAGTACTAATTGTGCAAAAAACATGGAGTGGTCCACCTCTGACCAACCAAATAAAAAATAAGGCGATGAATCGACTACCGGATCAAATTTTCTTTTCAGCCTCGATCATACATTTATATTCTGGGAGTGCGAATATAAGTTATGTAACTAAAATTCTTTTAAAAGTGCCATTTATAAATATTTATCAAGCTCTGTAATTGTTTTTATTCGATGCTGATGCTTAACATGCATGTTTATGTAATTATTTTTCTTGACTTATGCCTTAATATAACGATAATTCTTGTACCATAAGCATTTTTCTGGATTACACTGATGAGTGAAAACAAACGAGAGACGGTGGCAGCAAGACCGGCAGGATATGCGGAGCTTATCGGGCGGTACCAGCTCGATGTCATCCCCAACTGGCACAGGTCCCTGGTGGCGGTGAGCGGCATCCATCGGGTACATGAACACGAAGGTGTCATCGAGGAAATCTACCCGTCCAAATATTGGCCGGGGAATGCGCCCGGCGACCATCTCGAATTCGCTCTCAAGTATGACGGGACGAATCCTGCGATCTTGAGCATGCTGCTTCAGAGTATTGCAGAGGAGGATATTCTGCTGCATATCCGGTCCAAGCCGACCGGCAAGTATGCCCGGCGCCTGTGGTTCCTGTATGAAAGTTTGACCGGCAGGGCGCTTCCGCTGGAGGACCTGAAGCGGGGCAACTACGTCGACCTGCTCGAACCCGACGAATACTATACGATTGCCCCGGTCCGGCAGGTGCAGCGTCAGCGGATCAACGACAACTTGCTGGGGGACCGCAGGTTCTGCCCGATGGTTCGACGCACCGCCACGCTTCGGCAGTTCGAAAGCGCCGACCTGCCCGGGCGGTGCAGGCAGATGGTGGCCGGCTATCCCGCGGAAGTGCTGAAGCGGGCGCTCGGGTACCTTTATACCAAAGAGACAAAATCATCCTTTGAGATCGAACAGGTTACCCCCACCTCAACCAGGACCGACCGCTTCGTTGAACTGCTGCATACCGCTGCGCTCAAGGATTTCTGCCAAAAAGAGCGATTGATCGAGGTGCAAAACCGGATCGTCGATGCGCGATTCTGCGACACCGGTTACCGGTCGAGCCAGAACTATGTCGGCGAGACGGTAGCCTGGCAGAAAGAGCGCATCCATTTCGTTGGCCCGAAGCCTGAAGACCTGGGCGACCTTATGGACGGCCTTATAGCGGCCCACGAGCGCATGAACGCCGGCGGCGCTTCGGCAGTGATTCATGCCGCCGCCATCGCCTATGGTTTTGTGTTCCTGCATCCGTTCAAGGACGGCAATGGCCGCATTCACCGCTTCCTGATCCACAATATTCTCGCCCGGCGGGGTTTCACCCCCGAGGGCGTCATGTTCCCCATCTCGGCGGCGATGCTGAAACATGCCGC
>CAZWCD010000018.1:0-23329 GCA_964632275.1 uncultured Thermodesulfobacteriota bacterium | reverse complement strand
TCACCCCCGAGGGCGTCATGTTCCCCATCTCGGCGGCGATGCTGAAACATGCCGCGGACTATGATGCCTCACTGGAAGCTTTCTCCCGGCAGCTCATGCCCATGGCCGAATACTCCCTTGATGAAAACGGCCACATGACCGTTCAGAATGAAACGGCCCTGTGGTATCGCTTTATCGACATGACGCCCCAGGCCGAGGCGCTGTTCCGGTTTATCGGGCAGACCATCGATACGGAACTCTCGGGCGAGCTGGCGTTCCTGGCAAACTATGACAGGACCAAAAGGGCCATACAGGACATTGTGGACATGCCGGACCGGCAGGTTGATCTGTTCATCCGTTTCTGCCTGCAAAACAATGGCCGGCTAACAGCCCAGAGACGCGAGCTCCACTTCGATGTGCTGACTGACGAGGAAGTCGCCTTGATCGAACAGGTGGTTCAATCGGCATACGGTGCTGAAACTGTAAGCGGTGGTTGACACGATGCGCATGAGTTTTTGCGCGGACACACCGGCAATAACAAGACCCCGTGAGAGCAACCAGCGGGGTCTTGCTTCAATAAGAGCGCATGGTCGTTCAGCGTTTTCCCTGTCTGCTAATCGCAAGATACTGGCCGGCAAGAATAATGCCCGCCCCCAGCCATTTTTCCGCAGAAACCGATTCGCCGAAAAAAAGAAGCGCTATGAGCATTGCAAATACGGGTTCGAGTATATAGATGAAGGCAGCGGTCTGATTGTCGAGCGTCCGCTGTCCCACCGCCATGAACACATAGGGAATGGCTGTGCCGATCAGGGCCAGATACGCAAGATCGACACAAATCCGGAACGCGGCAAAAGGGGCGAACGAAATGCCGCTGCTGGCACAGGCCGCGGGGCAGGAGATGAGGGCGGTTATGAGAAAAATACAGCACATGATCACGCCGGAGTGGAATTTCCGGGACAGCGATCCGATAAGCAGAATATAGCCGGCATATAAAAGGGCTGCGACACAGGCGACGGTTTCCCCCCGGCGAAACGGTTTGGGCGAGTGGAAGCCGAAGGACATGCAGTAAAGCCCGAGTCCTAACAGCACGACCGCGATGAGGGATCGGCAGCGCAGGGATGTGCCCCGCAACAGAAACTCCAAAAAAGGCACCATGAGCAGCGATGCTGAGATTATAAAGCCGCTGTTGGTCACCTCTATTTCCTTGAGGCTCGTGGTGAAGCAGAATATGGCGGCAAAATTAAGCAACCCCAGGCTGCACAGCTCCAGCAAGTCGGCCGGGCGGCTTGTTTTCAGGGCCATGATCAGTTCTTTACGCACCAGAGCAAGCAGCACGAGACCGGCCAGGCCGAAACGGAAGGTGACCACCCAGAGGGGTGTAAAAAACCCGGTAAGGGCCTTGGTGAAGGCATAGGAGCTGCCCCAGAATAGCGTGGTCAGCAGCAGCAGCGCCAGAGCCGTTGTTCTGTTAACCGTTACCATACCGCATTATTTCCATGTATCTTAAGGAGTGCCATGAGGGCCGCGGAGCTTCCCGGCCAGCCGCATGACCGCGACGAAAAACAGCGGCACGAAATACGTGGCGATGAAGGTCGAGGCGAGCATGCCGCCCACAACCCCCGTGCCGATGGAATGGCGGCTGGCCGAACCCGCGCCGGAGCTGATGGCAAGGGGCAGGCACCCGATCACGAACGCCAGCGAGGTCATGATGATCGGCCTGAAGCGCTGGCGCGCTGCTTCGACGGCAGCCTCGGCAAGGGGCATGCCGCTCTCGTATTTATGCAGGGCGAATTCCACGATGAGGATCGCATTTTTGGCTGACAGCCCGATGAGCGTCACCAGGGCTATTTGAAAGTACACGTCATTGGGCAGCCCCCGCGCCCACACCGAGGCGATGGCGCCGAACAGGGCAAAGGGCACGCTCGCCATCACCACAAAGGGCAGGCTCCAGCGCTCATACTGGGCCGCAAGAATAAGGAACACGACCGCGATCCCAAGGATGACGGCATACAGCGAAGCCTTGCCGGTCAGTTTTTCCTGATAGGAGGCCCCGGTCCATGAAAGCGTATATCCTTCGGGCAGGGTCCGCACAGCCAGGTCCTCCAGCGCCCGCAGTGCCTGGCCCGAGCTGTACCCTGGGGCGGGTGTGCCGACGATTTTCCCGGCGGGAAACACGTTGAAGCGCTCAACGATCTCGGGGCCGACCTGCGGCTCAAGGCGCACCAGCGACGACAGGGGCAGCATTTTGCCCGATGACGACCGTACGAAGACCTCGCGCATGTTGTCGGGAAGGCTCCGGAACGACTTCTCCGACTGCAGCATCACCTTGAAGGTGCGGCCGGATTTGTTGAACTCGTTGATATAATACGAGCCGAAGGTCGCCTGCATGGTGGTGAAGATCGCGTCTTTCGAAACCCCCAGGGCATAGGCCTTTTCCAGGTCCGGCTTGACCTTGAATTGGGGGGTCTCAACGCGGAAGGTGGTGTCCATGCGGTTGATCTCGGGGCAGGCTTTCGCCGCCTCCTGAAAGGCCGCTATGACCCCTGCCAGCTCGCTGCTGTCGCCGTCGCCGCGGTTCTGAATGAAACCCTCGAATCCGCTGATCAGGCTGAGGCCCTCAATGGGCGGCGGGCCGAACAGGATAAAGCGGGCGTCGGCTATCTCCTCCTCGGCCTGCTGCATGATCTGTTCGGCAATGGCTGCCGGCGATTGGGCCGCATCGGGCCGCTCGCCCCAGCTTTTCAGCTTTAAGAAGATGGAGGCGGAATTGTTTTTAAAGGCGCCCGACAGCAGATCCATGCCGGCATAGGTTTCGACGTCGATCAGCAGGGGGTGGCGGCGGGCGACCGTTTCAAAGGCATCCATGGCGCGCTCCGCCCTCTTTAGCGATGCACCCTCGTCGAGCGTGGCGAAGCCGTAGATATAACCCTGGTCTTCGTCAGGGACGAGGCTCCCCGGCACCCGCTGAAACAAATACAGGGTCAGGCCCGCCATGAGCAGAACCACCACCAGCGCGGCAGGGCCGTGGCGGATGATCCTGCCGGCAGTACGGGCATACCGGCTGTTGCTTTTCTCGAAAAAAGCATCGAAGCGCTCAAAAAAAATTTTCGCTCCTTCGGCCCGGGGCCGCAACAGCAGCGCGGTAAGGGCCGGGGTGAGCGTGAGCGCCACGAACCCGGATATGATGACGGAGATGCTGATCGTGATGGCGAACTGCCGGTACATAGCCCCGGCCAACCCCTCCATGAACCCCACCGGCACGAACACGGCGCACAGAACCAGCACGATCGCCACCACCGGCCCCGTGACCTGCTGCATGGCCTTGATGGTGGCCTCCCGGGGCGAAAGCCCCTCGACGCGCATGATGCGCTCCACGTTCTCGATCACGATAATCGCGTCGTCGACCACGATGCCGATGGCAAGCACCAGCCCGAACAGGGTCAGCGTATTGATCGTAAACCCGCAGGCATACATGCCGGCAAATGTCCCGATGATCGACACGGGCACGGCCAGGCAGGGGATGAGGGTCGCGCGAAGACGCTTTAAGAACAGCAGCACGATCAGGAACACCAGCGCTACCGCCTCGAAGAGTGTTTTGACCACCTCCCGTATGGAGACGCGCACAAAGGTCGTCGTCTCATAGGGCACGGCATAGTCCATGCCCGGCGGGAAACGCTTTCTCATCTCCTCCATGCTCGCAAGGACCGCGTCAGCGGTCGCGATGGCATTGGCGCCGGCCCGGAGTGTGACGACGATGGGGGCCGTCAGCTTGCTGTTGAGCTTGCCGGTGAACTCGTAATTAAGTGCCCCGAGCTCCACGCGGGCCACGTCCCGCAGGCGCAGACTGCTGCCGTCGGGATTGGCGCGCAGGATGATCTCGCCGAACTGCTCGGGGGTATCAAGCCTGCCGTCCACGATGAGCGAGTACACGCGGCCGATATCGTCGCCGGCGGGGGGCTGGCCAAGCTTGCCTGCGGCATACTGCATGTTCTGGCTGCGCACCGCCTGGTTGATGTCGGCCACCGTGAGCCCGAGCTGCGCCATCCGGTCGGGCTTCAGCCAGATGCGCATGGAGTAATCGCGTGCGCCCCAGAGCCAGGCTTCGCTCACCCCCGGAAGCCGCTTCAGGTCGTCCATGATATTGATGAGAGCATAGTTGCTGAGATACGTGGCATCGTACATGCCGTCCGGCGAAAACAATTCGATAGCCATGAGGTAGGTCACCGACTGTTCGTCGACCGTGACCCCGAATCGGCGCACGTCTTCGGGCAGGGTGGGCAGCACTTTCTGCACATTGTTGTTCACGTCGATGGTCGCCTGGTCGGGATCGGTCCCCGTGGCAAAGGTCACGGTGACCTGGAGACTTCCGTCGCTTGCGGCAAGCGAGTTCATGTAGATCATATCGTCGACGCCGTTGATGGCCTGCTCGATCGGCGCGGCCACGGTCTTTGCCACTACCTCGGCGCTGGCGCCGGGATAATTCGTTTTCACCGTCACCGTGGGCGGGATAAGCTCGGGGAACTGGGCAACGGGCAGCACGCTCATGGCTATGCTTCCCGCCAGGATGAACAGCAGCGAGATGACGATGGACAAAATAGGCCGATCGATAAAGAAGCGCGAAACCATGCGGGCCCCCTTCAGCGCGCCGCCGCAGCCGGCGGTTGCGCGCCCGCTGCCGCGGCCTGGCGCACCCGGGCCCCGGGCTGTACTTTCATCATGCCGGCGGTGATGATGCGCTCGCCGGCTTTCAGACCCGCTGCGATGACGACCTGCGTGCCGATTGCCATATTCTCGGTGACCTGCCGCAGCCGGGCCTTCATCTCCCGGTCGACGACATACACCGAGGAGCCCTGCTGGGTGGTGAAGACGGCCTGCCGCGGGATGAGCACCACCTTTTTCAGCCGCAGCCCCCGCGGCCTTACGCGCACGAACTGGCCGGGCATGAGCGCGGCGTCGGGGTTTGCCAGCTCAACCTTGGAGCGCACCGTTGCGGTCAGCGGGTCTTCCGCGCTATCGGTGAACACGATCGTGCCTGGCCGGGGATGCAGGCTGCCGTCGGGGTACACGATGGTTACCTGCTGCCTCCCCTCGGGCCGGGTAAGGATCTCGTTTTTTATGAGATGCTTGAGTCGGGCGAAATCAGCGCCGGGAACCGAGAAGTTGACGTACAGCGGGTCCACCTGCACCATGGTGGTGAGCAGGCTCGCATCGGCGGTATTCACCAGGGTTCCCACTGAGCAGGATTCCTTGCGCACGATCCCGGCAATGGGCGCGTCGACCCGGGTGTAGCCGAGGTTCACCTGGGCATCCTCGAGGTTTGCGAGGGCGACCTGCAGGTCCGCCTCCGCCTCCTTGAAGGCCATTTCCGCATCATCGCGCTCTTTTTCGCTGACCGCATCCTCCGCAAAGAGAGCAGCGATGCGCATATGCTCGCGCCTGGTTCTTTCCAGGCGGGCCTCGGCCTGCGCAAGCGCGCCCTGCGCCCGCTTGAGGGCGATCCGGTAGGGCACGGGATCGATTTGGAACAACTGGGTCCCCTGCTTCACGAACTGGCCTTCCTCGAAGGTCCGCTTCTCCAGGATGCCGCCCACACGGGCACGGATCTCCACTTCGAGAAAGCCCGCCGTCTGGCCGACGAACTCGGGCTCCCAGTCAGCATCTGATTCCGAAACTTCCATGATCTCCACCACCGGTGAAGGCGGCGCCTGCTCTGATTGCTGAGAGCTGCATGCAGCCAGGACACAGACGGAGGCAATGAGGCAATATTTCCAGCCGTAGCGTGGTTGTTTCATGGCAAACCTTATCGGGTGGTGGGTATGGGTTGCAACAAACTGCGTTTCAATTTCAATGCGAGAGGGCCGGCCCCTGGAAGCCCGGGCGGATCGCAATGCGGATCATTCATGCCTTTGTATGCTCCTGACCCAGCGTGGCCAGAAAAGTTTTGAAAATAGTTATCTGGGCGGCCACGAGCCGCTTGAGGGTCATGCCCTTGATGCCGTCTTCGAAAAAGCCCTGCTTCAGGTCATAAAAAAGACCGTCGATGCTCGTGAACAGCAGCAGGGCGAGCTCGCGGCTGTCGTGGGCGCCCGAAAGGCCCGCTTCTTCGAGATAAGCCTGCACGGCATCCCGCACAAACGAGAAAGAGGTTGCAAGTAGCCCGTCGAAGCGGCCGATCAGCTCGCGGGGCAGGGCGAGCCTTCGGTAGCTGATATCGAGCATGTCCCACATATCGCGGTGCTCGATAAAGTACTTCAGGTAGGTCTGCATCGCCGTTTCGATACGCAGCAGGGGCGTCATGTCGGGGCGAACCGCCTGCACGAGCATGCCGTTCAGAAAGGCGAAGCACTCTTCGTAAATGCGGGCGTAGATGGCGTCCTTATTCTTGAAGTGAAAGTAAAGAGTGCCGTTTGAGAGTCGCGCCGTCCGGCAGATATCGCGGATCGTGGTGCTGTGATAACCCTTTGACAGAAAAAGCCTGCGGGCGGCACGCAGTATCCGATCGGCCCGGGGCCCGGATTGCCGGTCGGATTTTATTGTTGCTTTTATCTTCACCTGGAAGGCACCCGCTTGGTTGTAGAGCAATGCTCCATAAAAAGACGGTCATTTATAAGGCATTGCCCTGCAAAGGTCAAGCGATTTAATACTGCCGGCAAGCGGCCTGAGAGTGCCCGGGAAGAACTGTGGGGTTGCACGGCGGGGAAAAAAGCAAAACGGCCGCATCTGTAACAGATGAGGCCGCTTAAAGTTGGCTCACCCGGCGCGGACGGATCTGGGTGCGGGGAGATTCTAACAAACATTTGAAATTCCTATTTGCCTGTTGCATAATTCTCATGAAAATTCATCAAAGCATTCATTATCGTTAATGTGTCATGGAGTGCATTATGAATACAGAACATGGTTCGACGCTCAATTTTTTTTCCGGATTTAAGCCCATTCACATTACAACAACAGGTGCCGTGATCAATGGCATCATCGGGGGCAGCGGCCCGCCTGTGCTGTTGCTGCATGGCTGGCCACAGTCCCATGTGGAGTGGCATCGGGTAGCGCCGCTGCTGGCCGATCAGTTTAGCGTAATTGCCACTGATCTGCGGGGCTATGGCGATAGCAGCATTCCCCCGGAAGGCCTTAACCATGAGGGGTACTGCAAAAGGGCGATGGCGCTTGATCAGATTGAAGTGATGCATGCTCTGGGCTTTGATCGTTTTGCAGTCGTGGGGCATGACCGTGGCGCGCGGGTCGGGCAGCGCATGGCTCTCGACTATCCGGATGCAGTAGCAAAGCTTGTTCTCATCGATATCGTTCCAGGATATGCGCTGTACACTCGTGTGACTAAGGAATTTGCAACCTATTACTTCCACTGGTTCCTTCTGACCCAACCTGCACCGCTGCCGGAAACAATTCTTGGCAACAATGCAGAATTTATCCTTCGCGAATGGGCCTTTCGCGGACTGATTCCGGATGCGATCACCCCTGAAGCTTTAGCGGAATATCTTCGCTGCTTTAAAAATCCTGCAAGGCTCCATGCTATGTGCGAGGATTACCGTGCCGGTGCGACCGCTGACCTGAAGGATGAAAAAAACGATCTTGACAAAAAAATTCAGTGTCCTGTTTTTGCTCTCTGGGGCGCTAAGGGCGCCATGGGAATTCTTTATGATGTACTTGCCGAATGGCGGAAAAGAGCCATACATGCGCGCGGCAAGGCATTTGATGGCGGCCACTGGCTTCCCTTCATGGACCCATTTAGGCACGGGGAGATTACGGTAAGTCTTTGATTCCTATGCAACAGTTGTGCAAGGGAGAGAGAAACAGCATCACCCCATAAGTTTCCCTGGTATAGTATAGATTCTTCCAGCGATTCCGACCTTCAGAGTAGGCCTCCATGAACAGTCATCAGTTCCGCAGGAGAATGAACCAGATGATGGATTGTTGCATGAGATAAGGATTTAATGGCAGATTTGGAGAATGAGAATGGAAGCAGGAAGTGGGGTAAGAGTAAAATCCGTGGGGAGCATAATCGATTCGGGTTGGCGTAAAAGGGGCATTCATCTTATGGCTTGCTCCTTTTACGGCCCTGACCCGACCACGATGCACACGGCGCCACTCGTACACTTCGTCTGTCCGGTATCATGAATCAATGCAGGTGAGGGAGACAAGACACTTTTTGTTACGTGTCAAGAGGCGGGGAAGGAACGTCGGTTGGCGGGTCGTTCTGCTTTTGACAAATAGGCGATAAAATAGAAAATTTTTTGGTTTTATCTCGCCATGCAATCAAATTTTCCGTGATTCTATTTGACAAACGATCGAAATAGAGCTAGTATTATTGCTACTATGTAGAGTACCAGTCACAAAATGATGCGCCAATGAAACTGAATGAGTTCCTGTCACGACATGCCGTGTTTACGGTGGATGAGTTGGCCCGCGTTCTGTCCGCAAGAGGATCCGCTAAACCGAGCACCCGCAAGTCGCTCCTGACTTACCATCGCAACCAGGGGAGGATAATACCTGTCCGCCGCAGGTTATATGCGACCGTTCCTTTGGGCGGCAATCCCGCATCGAGTCCGGTTGATCCTTATCTCGTGGCGGCGAAAATGAGCGTGGACTCGGTCCTTGCATACCACACGGCTTTGGAATTCCACGGAAAGGCATACTCGGCCTACACAAGGTTGCATTATGTATCCGCGCGTAAATCGCTTCCGTTGAAGTTTCAATCGCATGAGTTCACGCGCGTTCCCGTACCGCATCTCCTCCGGGAGAAGGGCAAAGAGATGTTCGGTGTCGCCAGCCGCAAACGTTCCGGTGTGGAAATCAGGGTGACCAACCTTGAAAGAACCTTCGTCGACGTGCTGGACCGGCCTGATTTGACGGGCAGTTGGGAAGAGATATGGAGATCCCTGGAATCGGTTGAGTTCTTCGATCTGGATCAGGTCGTCGACTACGTTCTCCTGTTGGAAAATGCGACCACCGCCGCGAAGGTGGGGTTCTTTCTGGAGCAGCACAAGGAAACATTGATGGCCGACGATGCTCACTTGAATCCGCTGCGAAGCCTGCGCCCCCGCCAACCTCACTATTTTGTGCGTGGCAAGCGAAAGGGCGGTCAGTGGGTAAAGGACTGGAACCTGCTGATCCCGGTCGAAATTCTGAACAGATCATGGGGGGAAGTGCTGTGAAATTCTCGTCGTCGGAAGTATTGCAGTCAGCTGAAGCCACCGGCTTCAAAGCGGATATGGTCGAGAAAGCACTCCACCTGCTGAATCTGTTGAATGCCCTGAACTCTCACCCGTTCTTAAAAGGCAAATGGGTTTTGAAGGGTGGCACGGCCTTGAACATGTTTATGCTCGACCTTCCCAGATTGTCCGTGGATATCGATCTCAATTACATCGGGGCGCTGGATCGTGAGGAAATGCTGGGGGAAAGGCCCAAGATCGAACAGGCGGCGCAGGCGGTGTTTTCCCGGGAAGGGTTCACCACCAAGAAAGTCCCGGTCGAACACGCGGGCGGAAAATGGAGGTTAATCTACCAGAGCTTCACGGGACAATCCGGCAACCTCGAGGTCGACATGAATTTCATGTTCAGGCAGCCGCTTTGGGATATTCAGCCCGCCGATTCTCATCCGCTCGGAGACTTCCAGTCCAAGAATATTCCAGTTCTCGATATTCACGACCTGGCGGCCGGCAAGCTCGCGGCACTGATGGCCCGCGGGCAAGCAAGGGATTTGTTCGACTGTCACCGGATTCTCGGCATGGACGATCTGGAGAAGGACCGGCTTCGCGTGGCGTTCGTCACTTACGGAGGGATGAACCGCAAGGACTGGAGAACCGTTTCAATCGAAGACGTGGATTTCGATGCGTCGGAATTGGCAAGGTTACTCGTTCCCACTCTCCATGGCCGCGGAACGAAGGAGCAGGTCTCTCCGGCCGAATACGGAGCGCAGCTTGTGAGGGAATGCCGCGAAGGTTTATCCGCGGTCCTGCCCTTCAAGAATTCCGAGCTGGTGTTTCTGGATTTGCTTTTGGATCGAGGGGTGATTGACCCCACGTTCTTGACCGCCGACGAATCTCTTCAGCGGCGCATTCAATGCCAGCCGCTCCTCGAATGGAAGGCACTCAACGTGAAGCGCCACAAGGGGTTGTTATAGAGGCTTTCGGCAGGCAGGGAATCGGGGTAAATGTGCGGGCGGGCATAAGTCGGCGTGGACACGCGGAAACGACGAGACCCCGAGGGGATCAACCCACGGGGTTTCGTGTTAACAAATGACCGTCGAAATCGACGGATTGAATTCTGGCTCCGCGATTTTAACCCTATTAATATCACTTTCATATTTGAGCGTCAATAACTTACTTGTCGATATTGACAACCTTGTTTTTGTCTAATAAAAAATTGGTTTACAAAGCGAGAGTCATTTCAGCCCAAACAAGTCGATGGCGATGGTTATGAAACTTCATCGGGTTATTTTAAGTTAGTATCCGTTCTACGGTGTGACTTGAGTATCTAATATTGAATATTAAATGAGGTGTAGTTTTAAACTCTATGGTATGTAACATCCACTTTAGAGACTTTGAAGATTTTTGCAAGTATGGGTGAAACTCCAATTATCGCAGACTACATACCGCAGTATAAACTATTATCTGTTTACTGCTTTTTCAATCATTGGTAATATTCCCTCAATCGTTTCCTTCACTTCCTTCTTAAACTCCTCATCTCTCTCAAGCATTCTTACTATCAAAGGACTCCATGCATAGTATAGTTTCATAAGGTTACGCCCTTCTGATGTTTGGCTTAGAACGCTATCTCGGAAAAATCTTATCACTTCAACTTCTTCTGAATCCTCACCAAATATCCGAAGTATCGGGCAAACATCACATGCATCACCTTTACCATCTCCATCTCTATCAAGTTGATCGGGATTTGAATCGTCAGGACAGTTATCGCAGGTATCCCCCACTCCGTCACCATCAGAATCAAAGAGTGATAAACATCTATCAAGCTTTGAGACAAAAAGATCCCGACCATTTCCACCACCCTTATAGTTCTCATCATAAGCACCTGAAGTGACAGGATAATCCGCTGAATCTGTTCCCCCTGCAATAAAAACGTTTTTTGATGAATCAAGTGCGATGGCAAAGCCAGCATCCCTTTTGCTTCCGCCTACAAAAGTAGATGCGATCAGGGTGGTAAGATTATTATCAAGTTTTGATACAAAGGCATCAAAGGTATAGATAACATTGTGTGATTCATCATAGGCCCCGGGCGTTGTCGGGTAATCTTCAGAAAACGTTTGTCCGGTTATAAATACATTGTCTGAGGCGTCTAACAAGATGTCATGACCAACATCGCCATAAATTCCTCCAATAAAAGTGGATGCAATCAGGGTTGTAAGATTATTATCAAATTTTGAGATAAAAACATCACCCCCACTCTCACCGCCATTGTAGCTTTCATCAATAGCTCCCGGTGTTGTGGGAAAGCCAGCCGAAAATGTATTACCTGTAAGAACAATATCATCTGATGAACTTATTGCAATTCCGGCTGCTATATCGTTGTTGGGCCCACCCAAAAAAGTGGATGCGATCAGGGTTGAAAGATTACTATCAAGTTTTGAGATAAAAACATCACCACCCCACCGATCATCCCCACCATTATAGCTTGGATCAAAAGCCCCCGGTGTTGTGGGAAAATCACTTGAATTTGATTTCCCCGCAACAAAAACATTACCGGATGAATCAAAGGCAATATCAGCAGCATACTCTCCGAGTTCACCCAGACTTCCACCAATATAAGTAGATGCGATCAGGGTGGTAAGATTATTATCAAGTTTTGATACAAAGGCATCATATTCACCAGCTTCACCATTGTATGATTCATCATAGGCCCCTGGTGTTGTACGGAAGCCGAATCCTGCACTTCCTGCAACGAGGACATTATCTGATGAATCTAAAATAATAGCCTCGGGAGTACAATTCCCCATGCGAATTGATGCCACAAGATCTGAAAGATCATTGGTGAACTTTGAAATAAAGGCACTACCATACCCTGCATAATAGACTTCCCCTGTTGTGGGGAAATCCATTGAATTTTGTTGACCTACAATAAAAACATTATCTGATGAATCTGTGGCAATGGCTGTAGCAATATCAATACGCGAGCCACCCAAAAAAGTAGATGCTATAAGTGTTGAAAGATCATTTGAGAATTTGGAGACAAAAGCATCAAAATATTCGCCGTCACTATTAAAGCTATTATCATAAACCCCGATAGTTGTGGGATAATCTGCTGACCATGTTTCTCCCGCAATAAAAACGTTATCTGATGAATCTATGGTGATAGCAAGTTCAGCAATGAAATCAGTATTGTTCCCCCCAATAAAAGTAGATGCTAACAGAGGATCTACAATAAGGGGGTAGTTTTTATCATAATTTCCCACCCTAAATCCATAGGTGAAGTCAGAACTCTTAAGATCATAGTGAGCAGTTACATCGAACTTTTTTCCACCTATCATCTGATAGGCAATCGGTGCGGTCATTTTTATGTTTCCTATTCCTGTTTCTATCTCCAGCTCCTCCTGTTTATTTATCTGTAACCCTTTTATTCCTGTTAGTTTTATTGCTATCGCTTCAGGATGGCCACCTTTATTTATATGAAACAGTTTCTCCACATTATTGCCATAAGCCTTTAATGAGAGATGTATCCCCTTATAAATTTCCCCGAGTGATATACTGTCGTAGCTTGGGATATTTGCCTTCCATCTGCTTTTATCGTGCCCTCTAAAATAATTTACTTTGGAAATGGAAGGATCCAACCCCTTCACTTCAAGCTTTTTCTCAGTTATGGTTTCATTTATAACGACACCACTTTTATCTTGGTAAGGAAAGTTGTAAATAAGACGTCCATACGTATCTATAAAAAGTGTTCCACCAAATGTTTTAGCATAAAATCTCACGTTATCATTATTTATCTGACCCTTGTTTTCTATGAAAGGCATACCGATTCGGGATGTTTTACTTAATAGTTTAGCCTTTTGAACATCATCAGCTACCCTCGCAGCAAAAAGTACAGTTGGAAATGATGTCAGGGTAACAGCTGTCATTACTGCCCATAAAATTTTTCTTTTCATCGCTTTACCCCTTTTCTAGTTTAAATGAAAAGTTGCTATAATTATAAGTCTGAAACCCCAAATGCATTAAGATATATAAAGTGTATCAAAGTATCAAATTTTGTACAATCAAGAAATCCCTGAGCTTGGGTTCTAGCGAATACCCAAGATACCCCTGCAATCATGCGTAAATTGAGCAGGGTAATTTATCCATGGTAGCCCGCTGGCGTCGGGACTATAACACCATAAGACAGCACAGTTCGCTGGGCTATAAACCACCGGCTCCGGAAACAATCCAGCAACTGACTTTTACAGGATTTACACCTCCGTATGGGTCAGCACCTTTGAGCGGAGAATTACCTAGATCTCTAACTTAAAGGGTGGTACAAAAACTTGGGGCAGGTCAATTATAGTCACCATCACAACATGGTGACGCCCAACCGATAGATGCAAATTGTGACAATAGAAATACAACCAATACTGCTGAAATTATAACTAATCTTTTCATGATTCCCTCCTTTTAGTGTCTGGTTATTTATTGTGCTAATATATCCTTCCCAATCATTGGCAGAACAGAATCTATCATAACTTTAACTTCTTGCCTAAATTCCTCATCTCCTTCCATTGCTTTCACTAGTACAGGACTCCATAGATAATACAGTTTGATAAGCTCCTGACCTTCTGAAGTTTTATTTAATGTTTCATCTCGGAAGTTTCTTAAGATAGCCACTTCTTTTGAATCCTGCCCAAAAATCATCTGAACAAGACAACCTTGAGGGTTGGCTAATAAACTGCTATCAAGTTTTGACACAAACACATCATATTGTCCGTTACTGCTCTCATCATAGGCACCGGGAGTGGTCGGAAAACCAGATCCTGCATAACCAGTCACGTACACATTCCCTCTTCGATCCAGGGCAAGGGATTGACCATAATTATTATCATCACTCCCGCCCAGGAAGGTGCTGGCTACAAGGGTGCTTAAACTGCTGTCCAGCTTTGACACAAATACATCTTCATAACTATTACGGCTCTCATCATAGGCCCCGGGGGTGGTGGGATAGTCAGGAGAAGTTGTTGAACCAGTCACGTATACATTCCCGCTTCCATCCAAGGCAAGGGATTGACCATAATCAATATCAGTCCCCCCCAAGAAAGTGCTGGCTATGAGGATGCTTAAACTGCTGTCAAGCTTTGACACAAATCCATCACATTGATAATTACTGTTATGGCTCTCATCATAGGCCCCGGGGGTGGTGGGGAAACCAGAATATGCCAAACCAGTCACATACACATTACCGCTTCCATCCAGGGTGAGGGAATAGGCATTATCAATACCAGTCCCCCCCAGGAAGGTACTGGCTACAAGGGTGCTTAAACTGCTGTCAAGTTTTGACACAAATACATCTTCGTTAATAGAAGAATTACTATTAAAGCTTTCATCATAGGCACCGGGAGTGGTGGGGAATCCAGGTCCTACTCCACCAGTCACATACACATTCCCTCTGCCATCCAGGGTGAGGCAAGAGCCATAATCATCACCACTTCCCCCCAAGTAGGTACTGGCTTCAAGGGTACTTAAATTGCTGTCAAGCTTTGAGACAAATACATCTCGAACACTAGTAAGGCTCTCATCATAGGCACCGGGGGTGGTGGGGAAGTCAGGAGAATCTGTGAAACCAGTCACGTATACATTCTTGCTTCCATCCAGGATGAGGGATTGACCATAATCAACATTACTCCCTCCCAAGAAGGTACTGGCTACAAGGGTGCTTAAACTGCTGTCAAGCTTTGACACAAATACATCACCACTATACCCTGAAGGACCATTATAGCTCTCATCATAGACACCAGCCGTGGTGGGAAAGTCAGAAGATACTGTCCGACCAGTCACATACACATTCCCGCTACCATCTAGGGTGATGGAATTGCCTTCATCCCAACCACTTCCCCCCAAGTAGGTACTGGCTACAAGGGTACTTAAACTGCTGTTAAGCTTTGAGACAAATACATCACGAGCACCACCACTGTAGTTCTCATCATGGGTACCAGCAGTGGTAGGAAAGTCAGAAGATTCTGTCCAACCAGTCACATACACATTCCCTCTTCTATCCAGGGTGAGGGAATTACTATTCTCAACACCACTCCCACCCAGGAAGGTGCTGGCTAGGAGGGGATCTATGATGAGAGGGAAAGACTTGTTGTAATCTCCGATCTTAAAACCATAAGAGGCGAGTTGCAGCATAGGAGTGACAGGAAGCGCATTGGGTGCTGAATCAGTGGAGTCATGTAGTGATACTTCTGGCTCCTGATTGCTGCCCCCTGATCCCTCAATTTTGTAACGCACTTCCACCTCGATTCGCTTCCCATCTACCTCCTGGTAGGCAACAGGCTTGGTGAAGGTGATGGGGCCATGGTCAGTTAGCACTTCAAGCTCGCCTTGGTCACTGACCTGTAATGCTTTGGCACCCTGGAGCGTGACTTTAATCGATCCCGGATCAGCAGAAGGTAGAACCTTGAAAAGCTTCTCTACATTCTTCCCGTAGGCCTTCAGGGTAAGCTCAATGCCTTTGTAGACTTCTCCCAATGATACGCTGTTGTAACTGGGTATGCCGGTCTTCCACTTGCTCTGGTTTTTACCTCTGAAGTAATTTACCCTGGTTGGTGAAGGCTCTAACCCTTTTACTGTAATCTTGTTATCCGTGATTATTTCCTTAATAACTACTCCTCCCTTATCCCCCGATGGAAAGCTGTAGGTCAGTGTCCCATCTTTGCCCACATACAATGTTCCTCCAAAGGTCTTGGCATAGAAGCTTACTTCATCACTTCCAACCTGCCCCATGTTTTCTGTGAAGGGTATCTGCATCCGGTAGGCTTTGTTCATGACCTGGGTCCGGTTGACAGGTTCAGGTGGTGTGAGTGCAAGAACTAATGATGGCAACAGTATTGCAAAAATCATTACTGCTATCTGACACATAACTAGCTTTTTCATGGTTCCCTCCTTTTAGTGTCTGGTTATTTATTGTGCTAATATATCCTTCCCAATCATCGGCAGAACAGAATCTATCATTCCCTGCACTTCTCCCTTCAACTCTTCATCCGCTTCCATTGCATTTACTAGTACAGGGCTCCACTGATAATACAGTTTGATAAACTCCTGACCTTCTGAAGTTTTACTCAAGATAGTATCACGAAAATGTCTCAGGCGTTTCGTTCGTGCCGAGTGCTCTCCATAGATTAATTCTATTAGGCACAATGGCCCGTTCTGAACACTTCGAACAGCCCGTACATAACCTAACGGAGACCCCTTACCGCCGCAGCAGATTATTTGGCCATCATCAAAACTGACCACCCAGGCATAGGGTAGAAGAACATTGTCGTATGGGATGTATGTGGTAGATGTCCAATAATAGGTCGACTCGGCATTAAAAACTGCATCTATGGAAGGAGTGCGCCTACTGTAATCAATTATAGACTGCAGCTCATTCCGGTTGGGTAATCGCCAGTCATCATAACCCCCAAGGGTTAGATTCTCGCAATAAGATAGTGCCTGTCCCCACGTATAGGTACCCGGAGCGGTATCTTGCTGCCACATCAGGCCTGTTTCCAAATCCGTAACTGTTCCATCGTCATTATCTTCTAAATTGAACAAATCATCAAAAGGTCCAGATTTTCCCCCGCGAACCGCCATCACATTGTAGTCGAGGTACAGTAGAAGAAACCAATTCACGCCGCCATCGCCGAAATCTACCTGCCAGGCGTGGTCGGGAAAACGGGCGTCCTTAGTAGACGACCAATGATTCGAATAAATGTTTGGGAAATATTCTGAATCTATGTGATTTGGGATACTGGCGTTAACAAGCGTGGAAAGTTCCTTTATCGTCGGCAGACGCCAGTCATCATGGCCACCAAGGAGTAAGTTATCACAATAGTCTATTGCTTGTTGCCAAGAGGTTTCAGGTGGGATGTCTTGTTGCCACTCAAGGCCGGTGACATTATTTCGCACCATTACCCATTCAGTTGCATTATTTGGTAAATCTTTTCCATTTGCATCAAGTTTGGTTAACGACTGCAGATTAGGGCCATACTGTGCATCCTGCCCGTAGAAAGGCTCTCCCGGTTGTGGGCATGGATTTATTTCATTACCAACATCATCATAACATTTAGTCTGTCCTGTATCGGGAAGCGTACCCGCAAATGCCATAAGAGGTAAAACCAATAGCACTGTACATACCGTCACTAATCTTTTCATATTCCTGCCCTCCCTCAAAAAGATTCTTTCCAAAAAATATTTTATCTTTCGGCTGCACTGCTAATAACGCTACGGCTCATAATAGATATGGTTCCAATATGTGGTCACCCCCGGGAAAGAAGAATCCGGAAAAAATTGCAACAGAGCGTTGTAGAGGTAAAAGGTGCTCAGATAGAAAATGTGAGGATTGCCATTCATATCCAGTTCCATTGCAGGCAAGCCCAGTGAATTGCCCACGATAATGCCCGGCCATGGATAAAATGCAAACGTACAGGCCCGCCTTACCAATTTCTTGCGCCATCCTGATATATCCCTTTGCACATGCCATATGCTGGACTCGCTCAGTTCAGCCGTCGCAAGAATATTCAGCGGGTACGAATGGTTATAACTAAAGTGCGGGTTGTCATTTGAATCAAGTACTATTGCAGAAGGATAAATAAAAGGTGGATATTTACTACTCACAATCGATTCTTTTACCCAAGAGCCTGATACATTGGTAGTGTAATAGAAGGTATAAGTATCAACCCCATCATAACTTCTCGATATTACGTGTGCCTTATCATTTGAATCAAGGTCCAGGGAGTGGTCGGTAGAGCACTCTCCTTCATTGATAATCTCAGGGTGCCATCCAGTATTATCTTTATAAGCATAGGTCAGAAGACAATTGCCTTCGCTATCATTCTGACGATATACGATATGAGGGCTGTCATTCGAATCTAAATCCCAGGCATTGGCATTGAAATATGTGATCTCTTCAAGAAGTTCATCATGCCACCCCGTGGTATCTTTATAGACGTAGTGGTTGCCGTCTGAATACGAAAAATAAACTAGGTGCGGAAAATCATGTGAATCAATAATCATCTTGGATTTATTTAACGTGCCATCTGCATTACTCACGACGGCCTCTGTTACCCACGAACCTGAGGCGTTGGTCAGAAGATAAAGATTAGGACCATTTGAATAGCTTATGTACACACTATTATTGGAATCGAGGCTTAGTGACGGTGAGTATATTTCCAACGAAATTGGTGGCCAGTTGATGAGCTGCGTTAAATCCTCGATGTGCCATCCTGATTCATCTTTGTACGCATAGAAAAGATTGTCAAAAGGAAATGACAGCTGATTTCTGTCCTTAAAATAGAGAACGTGAATCGAGCCATCAGTTCCAATGGCGACATCAAGCTCTTCACTCTGCGTTATTTCATTGGTGCTTATGATTGTATCAAATACCTCATGCTGCCAGCGGGCAAAAACAACCGGGGCAGAAAGGAAAATAGAGATAAGCGTAACGAATCCAAAGAGACTTATTGTTTTTTTCATTCACATACCTCCCTTTTGACGAAGAGTGGCTCCTCCGATCCAAAGGCACATAACGGTACTAACAACCCACTTCAATAGACAACATAACAAGAATGGTAATCCAGTAAATTCCAATATCCAGTATCAGCAAATCAAGAAATATCTCAAGCGGGCTACCGCTAAAATCTAATTGAGTCAATCCAAGTATTATTAAGCCAATCAATACAGAATACCCACATATTTCAACTGCAGTAACATCTACAGTTGACTTCTCCAAAAAAGAAGAAATTTCCTCCTGCTCCGCTACACCATCTTCTATAATCAGTAAGACTTTTTCTAATATCTCTTGTTCTGTGGGGAGTGCTCTTTGAGGATTAGCAAAGCAGTAAACAGGGAAAATAAAGGTGAGAATCAAAGTGTAGATTAGAATCTTTTGCATTGTCTTCCCCTCCAGCGGTTATTCTTGGTAGCAACTACGGCAGTCCTATTCCAATGGCAATCTTGCAATCTTAATCTCTGTCACACGCATCACCCACACCGTCATTATCCTTGTCCTTCTGCAAAGGATTTTTTATAGCAGGGCAGTTATCGCAGACATCACCTATTCCATCTCCATCTGCATCTTCCTGATTCCTACTACAAGTTCCTTCCCCACTACAATCTGCATCAGTATTGCACACTTCCATTGAAGCGGAAGAGTCAATACAAGTTCCTAACTGTTGAAAGTTTGGTGCTAGAGGACAGTTATCACACACATCACCTCTTCCGTCATTATCAGTGTCCGTCTGGTCAGGGTTAGAATCAACAGTACAGTTGTCTCCTTCATAATCCCAAATTCCGTCATTATCTGCATCATACGGTGTCCAATTATCATTGACCTTGTACATGATGCCATTGCCAAATAGAAACCCACAGTAATCAAGCCAACAGTTGAATCCTCCGCCTGTGTAATATCCTAATCCGCTTGGTTGCAGAATCTCCAACTCATAGCCAAACAGGGATACCCCAAATACAATACTGACCATCCCCAAATCAATGTAGGAGTAGTAGAGCAGATCATCCTCAAGAAGATTGCAGTTGTGTTCGTCATCGCAATAATACACCTTTCCTTGGTAAAACGCCCGACCAGAATCCTCACAGCTAACCCAAATGTCAGGAAGGGAAAAACCCAAGGGGAAACCTACTCCCAAATAACACGCATTCCATCTTGTTCCATGAAGCGAAAATATATTTCTTCGCTTTTGTATAACAAATAAATCGGCACAGGTAATGGTCTCTTCTCCGGTGGTTACTGTTACATCGCAGAATTCCAAAGGAGCATCAGGGGCAATGGTAATAGTGGCGGTAAGCCGGGTCGGAGAACTTACCGTTATATTTTCAATGGTAATGCCATTGCATCCAAATGAAACGGTGGAATCCTCATCCCTAAAATGACTATTAGCGCCAGTAATTGTGACATCAAGTGTTTGCCATTTATACCCGGAATGCGGATTCACAGATATGCATACTGTTGGGGTGTAGTGAAGTATTGTCCCGTTCGCTCCCACAGCAAAAACATTGGTCGCGGTGTTTCCCCAGACATCATACAGGTTTTCTGTAGTCCCACTGTCCATGAAACCACCGGGGGGGCTGCCGCCGAAGTGTGCTATAGTACCAGCATCACCAACTATAAAAACATCCAATTTCGAGAAACCCCAGATGGCATTCAGATTACCAGTGAAGGAGCTGCCATAACCAGTTGGGGACCAGAGACTACCCATCTTGAATCTGATGATACCACCATCACCTACGGCAAAACGGTCCCAAATACTATTGAGATTGTTTGTTTCAGGAAATAGCGTACTAAACGAGGACCAGGCAATGCCGTCAAAGTGGAGGCTGGCATAGTTATCACCTACAGCAACTACATCATTGCCGTTTGTCCCCCAGACACCATTGAGATTATTTGTCGTCCCACTAGTCATAGCAGACCAGGCAGTGCCGTCATAGCGGAGAATGGTGCCGTTATCTCCCACGGCATACACATTACTGCCAGAACTGCCCCAAACACCATTAAGATTATTTGTCGCGAGATTTGTCATAGTAGACCACGTAGTGCCGTCATAATGAAGAATGGTGCCGTTATCTCCAACGGCAAATGCATCATCACCGAATGTTCCCCAGACATCATTGAGATTATCTGTCGTCCCGCTGGTCATAGCAGACCAGTCAGTGCCATCATAGTGGAGGATGGTACCACTATCTCCCACGGCAAATGCATCACTTCCGGAACGCCCCCAGACTCCATTAAGATTATGTGTCGTCCCGCTGGTCATGGCAGACCAGTCTGCCGCAAATCCATGGCCGGGTATGAAACCTATAAAGATACCCCATAAAACTATACCTATTGTCTTTTTCATAACCCCTCCATTTTATTTAAGAACATGAAAGAACATGACTGACAAACCATATTGTGTAATGTGTTTCCCGCAAACAGATAACCCCGATCTCTTAGATTTCTTCATCTAAGAACAAGCGGGGTTGTGTTTTCCGGTGACAATCATGCGAACGCTCCACATCCAGTAAAAAATATTACCTCACAATGCCACCTCTTAAGGAATCCCATTTCCCGGGGTAATTTTGCTAAAATATCAGACAAGTATATTTGGCAATTCCGGCAGGAGCGCAATCACGCGCGATACATTCGCGGCTAAAAGCCGCTCCTACCAGCGATCAATAGTTTTGAGAGGAGAACCGGTCAGTGGTTGATACATACTCGGATTTGAGGTTGTAAGAATTTACTAATGGCTACTGGAAGAATATCATGCAAAAAATTGGCCAAGAAACCAATTGGTGGCATTTATAAAAATAGACAAGTAATTACCGATATTTTCCTGCGGGAAACCGTTTCTCAGGAGTGGGATTAAGCAGCATTGCTGGCTTGATTGAACCACCGGGAAATGAGTGAGGTTCTTTTAAGCCAATAAAATGGTATTACTTTTTAAGGAATTTATGTGGGGTCGTACCAAGCTATCGGCTGGTTAGTCTGGTGGATTGTATGAAGGGAAAGAAAGATGTGGCGGTAGTGTTTGATATGTTACCCATGAAATGCTCTTAACCCTGTGCTGGAGATGAGCTCTCGAGAATTCTTCCTGAATCTTACCCACATTCTTCGCATGTCCCTGTACCACTGCAACCAGTCTAACAACAGAAAATCCAGAGCTGTTGATTCTGTCCAGCAAACTTCTGTATTGTATCCGAGCACCATGGATACACCTGTAGCGATTCTCAGATCCCACACTGGGATGTTAATTAAACATCAGGATCACATCCCACATATTGTGTCACACCTCTGACTTGGGAAAATCAACACATTCTACCATGCTGAAGAAATCGCGGAAGGCCTGAAAATTAACTACTACGAAATCAAATACGCAATAAATGCCCGCCTGAATAGCCTCTACCAAGCTATATCCATGCTTCAAGGTAGTCTCTCAATTTGCGAACCGCCTTTTTATGTTTTGATGGGTTCATGCGAGCGATATTCAAAAGCTTCCACTTGACGGCGGGAAGGTTCTCAATCCCTTCAACATCTATCAACTCCCACCGGGGCATTCCTTCTTTGACAGAAACAATGAATTGTTTTTCTTCAACAGTCAATTCTCTTGCTATCATGGAGACCAGTTGTGCCCTGGTCTTTTCCAGCTCTTCGAAGGTCACCTCCTCCAAAGTCATGCCTTGAAATTCATTTTCAAAGGCAGGCCGCATATCGACAAATAGCGGGTTGAGAACCTCTACCATAGGTCGGTCGTGGCTAATCAGATAAACGACAAAAGCCCTCCGCATGGCGGCACTGAAATTACCATGTTTGAGGAGCATCATGATATCGTAGAAGTCCCGCGGGTGCTGGCGGTCCAGGGCGGCGCAGATTTTCCCGGCATATAGTTCGTTTTCCGAAAGGATGTGACTCTCCACAGAAATCTCAAATAGATCGACTGCTTTCTGAGAGATGACTTTCCTTTCGGGCGGATATACGGAACCTCGTATGACCAGATTCGGTTCGATCTTGACGATCGTATCCTGTCTCTGCACAAACAATCCGATCAATAAATCGGACCCTCTGGTTTTCTTTGGAGTGACCTTCGTTCCTGGAATCCTGCTCTCAATGTCCTGAGATATCCTTACAAGTGCAGAGCTTATCTCCTCAAGGGACACGTCCCTTTCACCAACGGGAAGATATGCGAGGTCAATATCTACGGAGATACGGGGAAGATCCCGGACAAAAAAATTGATAGCCGTTCCGCCTTTCAGGGCGAAGGCCGATTCTCTATCGATTATCGGAAGAATCCTAAGGAGCAGTTCGGCCTGTTTGAAGTATACGCTATCGATCATGAAGGCGTCCCTTCATGAGTCGCCGGAACGGTTATCTGATATTTGGCGTTAAATTTGCCATGCGACACGATCATCCGCTTTCCTTTCCCGAGATAGACGTTCGATAAGTCAAGCTTAGGGAACCAGCTGTGTCCCTGTCTCTCCGCCATATAGAGAAACAGCCTTTTCACCTTCACGGATCGGCATGCCTCCAGCAGCCTCTGGACCACATCGGCACGAAGTGCAACCAGGTTTTCCACGATCAATTGGGCCTCATCGAATCCGACTTCTTTGGGCACCAGATGAAGCATCTCCATGGCCGCCCTTTCCGGCGCCGCTATCCTGATTGAAAAATCACG
>CAZWCD010000017.1:14557-31397 GCA_964632275.1 uncultured Thermodesulfobacteriota bacterium | reverse complement strand
AGCGCGTCCTCCAGGAGTGGCTGTTCGTCCGCGACCCGGTGACATCGGTCATGCTTCGTTGTTATGGGAAGGAAATCGGTTCCCTGGTAATGAAGGGGCTTTCGTAGCACACGCATGAGGGTCCGCGCGGCGGGCCTGGACCAGTACGCTGCCGATGATACGGCAGAGAGAGCATGAGTGCAATAAAACGTTCTTCATGGGAGGAGTGCGATGCCAAAGATTTCCCAGGATGACATTGTCCAGATAGAAATCCGGATTGATGAAGAGAAGTGCGTGGGCTGCGGCACCTGCATATCGGTCTGCCCGGTCAACCTGCTTGAATTGAAGGTGGTGGGCAAAAAGAAAAAGAGCTGCGCCCCGGACCAGAGCTTTTGCCTCAAGTGCCACATGTGCGAATTTCACTGCGGCTATGAGGCCATCAAGGTGTTTCCGCCGTTCGAGGGGCAGCAGCCCACCGATCAGGCCAGGGTACCCATGCGCCATAGGTAGGGGCACATGTTCCTGCGCTGCCTTACACATTGGTTCGTTTACACACAGTCATTGCGAGCGCAGCAAAGCAATCTCATGCCTGGTAAAGCTTTGCATTTTTTGATGCCATAGAGATTGCTTTGTCGTTCCGATCAAGCGGAACTCCTCGCAACGACTGGTTTGTTGTATTTTGATTATACGTTATTTCCGGGAATTAACCGGGCTGTGTGGAGGGACGCGCTCCGGCGCGTCCGCACAGTATGAGCGGCCACGACGGAGTGTGGCCCTCCAGGATTTTATCGCGCGGTAGGAGCAGCTTCAGCCGCGAGGTATCGCGTGAGCCGGCGAGAATCTGGAGTCAGCAGGGAACTATGAAGGTACTCCTTATCCAGCCACCCATGTATCATCAAAAGGTTCAGCTATCCCCCAATTTGGGATTGGCCTCCATTGCCGCCGTTCTGGAGCGGGATGGTTTCCAGGTGGGGGTGCTTGACGCGGCCGCTGAGAATCTTTCCTACGCAGATATTCTGGAACGGGTACGGGCTTTTCAGCCCCACATCGCAGGCGCCGGCGGCCAGACTCCGGTGGCGCCGCGATCCATGGCCATTTTTCGCCGCATCAAGCAGGAGGTGAGCCGGGACATTGTAACCATTGCCGGCGGTCCGCATTTCAGCTTTACCGACCGTGAATCACTTGAGGAATGCCGGGAACTGGACATTGTGGTGCGCGGTGAAGGGGAAGCGACCATCAGCCATTTGTGCCAAGCGATCGATGCGGGGGAATCTCTCAACACCGTCAAAGGCATTACCTTCCGTGACCGTAACGGATCAAGCGAGCGCAATCCCGACCGCGAGCCGATAGCGGACATTGACTCCCTGCCTTTCCCCGCATGGCATTTGTTCCCGTTGGACAAGTACCACTGGGTGGGTAACCGGCTTCTTGCCATTTCCTCCTCACGGGGGTGCCCGTTTAAGTGTCCCTACTGCATAACCTGGAAGGTTCATTCGGGCGTCCGCCAGAGAAAGCCTGCCCGGATCGTGGAGGAGATGGTGTGGGTTAAAAGAAATTTCAACCACGATACCTTCTTTTTCCAGGATGATGCCTCGTTTCTGGTTCGTGAGCAGATGGAGGGATTCCTGGACGCACTGGAGGCCTGCGGGGAGAAGCTGTACTGGTACTACGAAACCCGCGAGGATGTGTTCCTTGGCTACCGGGATCTCTGGAAGAGGATGAAGCGCAACGGCCTGTTTAAAATTGTCTTCGGGCTGGAGACCCCCGACCCGGCCATGCGGGAGAAGTTCGGCAAAAAGGCCTTCGACGCGCGGGCGGTTGAGCAGATGATGGATACGCTTGAGCATGAGCTGGATATCATGGTATCGGTGTATCTTCTGTTCGGACTCCCTGAAGACACGGAAGAATCGTTGAAGGAGATACTCGACTATGGCAAATATCTCTATCCGGCGCACTGCTCATTCATCGTCGGCTCAATGGCGACCCCCTTCCCCGGCACCGATATGTATGAGGATTTAAAGCGGCGGGACATGATAACCAGCTACAACTGGAAAGACTACGGGTTCGGCACCTCGGTGATCAGGACCGGCATCCCGCCGGAAAAACTGCAGGAGGTGTTCAAGGGCTTTTGGATAAAAACCTACGTGCAGCCCCGGGCATTTTTAAGGCAGATTCAATCCCTGTTATCCCGTAACCGCTTTCGACGGGCGATGGCCAAGCAGTATATAAAGATGGCCGTGGAAATGATATCCGATGTCAAGAAGATGAGCGGTGAGCGGGATGAGGGGTTCTAAGGGCAGGAGACTTTTTTCTTGCCAACTCAATGGTTTGCTGATACAGTTGCGGCCATTTTATTAAAGAATAAACAGGGCAGTTCAGTAATCACATTAAAGGAGATACACTATGTCGATGACCAATTATCTTTTTACCTCTGAATCGGTGACCGAGGGGCATCCTGACAAGGTTTCCGATCAAATATCGGATTCCATCCTCGATGCCATCCTTGCCCAGGACAAAAAGGCGCATGTGGCCTGTGAGACCATGGTGACAACCGGCATGGCCATTGTTGCGGGTGAAATAACCACCAGCTGTTATGTCCATATCCCCGACATTGTCAGGCAGACCATCAAGGATATCGGATACAATGATTCAAGCATGGGCTTTGACTGGGAAACCTGCGCGGTTATCACGTCCATTGATACCCAGTCACCGGATATCGCCATGGGCGTCAATCCCAAAAAAGGGAAGAAGCAGGGCGCGGGAGACCAGGGTTTGATGTTCGGCTATGCCTGTGCGGAAACCCCGGAGCTGATGCCCATGCCCATAAGCTATGCCAATAAGCTGGCGCGCCGTTTGGCTGAAGTCCGGAAAAGGGGCATTCTTGACTTTTTAAGGCCCGACGGCAAGACGCAGGTGACCGTGGAGTATCTGAACAGTCATCCCAAGCGGGTGGATACGGTGGTCATTGCCGCCCAGCACAACCCCACGGTCAAGGACAAGGTGTTGCGTGAGGGTATTATAGAAGAAGTGATAAAACATGTGATACCGGCAAAAATGCTTGATGGAAAAACCAAGTTCCACATCAATTCCACCGGCCGGTTTGTGCAGGGGGGGCCCAAGGCCGACTGCGGGCTGACCGGGAGAAAGCTGATCTGTGACACCTACGGCGGACAGGGAAGTCACGGCGGCGGCGCCTTCTCAGGGAAGGATCCTTCCAAGGTGGACCGGTCCGCTTCCTATATGGCCCGCTATGTCGCAAAAAACATTGTCGCCGCAGGCTTGGCCCGAAAGTGCGAGGTGCAGCTTTCCTACAGCATCGGCGTTCCTGAGCCGGTTTCGGTGATGATTGATACCTCCAACACCAGCATCATCGCCCCCGATAAAATTGCCAAGCTGGTGTTGAAATATTTCTGCCTGACCCCGTCGGAGATGATCAGCTACCTCAATCTGCTGCGGCCGATCTACCGCAAGACCGCAACCTACGGGCATTTCGGGCGGACGGAACCGGAATTTACCTGGGAGCGGACGGATATGGCGGACAAGCTGCGCCGGGCCGCAGGTCTCTAACCAAGGGTGGAAAGGGCAATTGCATGAAGAACCATCATATTAAAGATATAGCGCTGGCAAAGAAGGGGATGCTGCGGATCGAGTGGGCGAACCAGAGCATGCCGGTTTTGAACCTGGTGAAAGAGCGTTTCAAGAAAGAGAAGCCGCTCCGCGGCGTGCGGCTTGCAGCCTGCCTGCACGTGACCACCGAGACCGCGAGCCTCATGGAAACATTGCAGGCGGGGGGCGCGCAGCTGGCGCTCTGCGCTTCAAATCCCCTGAGCACGCAGGATGACGTGGCTGCCGCCCTGGTCAAGTACCACGGCATGGCCGTCTTTTCCATCAAGGGGGAGAACCGCAAAACCTATTATGACCACATCAACGCCGCCCTTGACAGCAGGCCCAACATTACCATGGATGACGGGGCGGACCTGGTGTCCACCATCCACGCGAAGCGCCCGAAGCTGGTACAGGGCATTATCGGCGGGACCGAGGAGACCACGACCGGGGTCATCAGGCTCCGGGACATGGCGCGGAAAAAGGTGCTGCTCTTTCCGGTCATATCGGTCAATGATGCCTACACCAAGCATCTCTTCGATAACCGCTACGGCACCGGGCAGAGCACCATCGACGGCATGATCAGGGCGACCAACCGACTGGTGGCGGGAAGCACCTTTGTGGTGTGCGGCTACGGATGGTGCGGACGCGGCCTGGCCATGAGGGCCAAGGGGATGGGGGCGAAAGTCGTGGTGACCGAGGTGGATCATCTCCGTGCGCTCGAGGCAACCATGGACGGATATGAGGTGATGCCCCTGGCCGAGGCATCGAAGATCGGTGATTTCTTCTGCACGCTGACCGGGGACAAACACGTGATCGATGTGAAGCATTTTCTTGCCATGAAAGAGGGGGCGATTGTTGCCAATTCCGGCCACTTCAATGTGGAGCTGAACCTGGATGGACTTGCCAAGGTAACCAAAAGCAGAAGGGTGATCAGGGATTTTGTTGAAGAGCACACCCTGAGGAACGGCAAGCGTATCTATGTTCTTGCCGAGGGAAGGCTGGTCAATCTGGCTGCGGCGGAAGGGCATCCTTCGAGCGTCATGGATATGAGTTTTGCCAATCAGGCGCTTTCAGCAGAATATCTGGTGAAAAAGGGGAAGGGTCTGAAAAAAGAGGTATATCCGGTACCGGCCGATATAGATGAAATGATTGCGCGGCTGAAACTCAAATCCATGGGCATCAGAATTGATACGCTGACCGCTGAGCAAAAGGAATATCTCGCCTCCTGGGAAGCCGGGACGTAATGATTTAAAATATAAAGAATGAAATGTTTGTGAAGGGAAGAAAAGGGCCTTGAGGCCCTTTTCTATTTAGTTTATTTTTTAACAAAAAAGTTTACGCGAATTATTGTGATATCCTTAAAAATATAATTAAAATCATTGATTCAAAAAAACACTCAAGGAAAATTATTTTTATCCGAATAGTATACTATACCAAACCTGCTGCCGGTACCCATCGAACGCCGTCTTTTAAATATTTTTTTAATTTTTCCGAGCCATTGACACTATAATGCGTTAATAGTATAATAATTATAGAATAATTCCCCTCATACCCGTTTGTTTTTATGCGGTTTTGATAGGGCATTCTGATCACCCCACCTGTGTATGATTTCATAGGGCATTGAAAAATAAGGGATATGGCATAGGGAACAGTTCTTTGTAAACCGGGTGACCGGTATGGGATGTACAAGCGAACTGGGCCTGCACCCGGAAATGGAATATCTGACTAGGATAAGAAAATTGCCGTAAAAACAATAAAATGCCACAAGCAGTGTACGTGCGTAAGGCGCTTGATCTGCTGCTGTATGAACCATGATGATCAGTCGAACGGATAAAAGTTGCCCAGCCCGGTAACGTTTGCTTCTTTCCCGCACCACGCGATCTAAGCGGGAGTGAGAGCCGCATTTTTATCCTGCCTTTGGTACGTTTGTAGTAGCTGCAACCCAGGAATAATCGGATAAATCCCTGATGAGATTTGGGGTATGACGGCACGCGGCATGTGCCGCGAGCGGGAAGACACCTCGATGCCCGGCGGGAAGAATGTTGCCCGTTGGCGACGCGGCCTTGTAGCCGAATGGACTTTTTAAGAAGGCGGTAAACGATTACCATGACCGAAAAAAAAATTATTGAACAGATACACCGGATGATTGACCGGGGCAGGCAACAGGGCTTTCTCACCTACGGTGAGATTGCCGCCTTTCTGCCGCCTGACGCGCTGTCGCACAATCGGCTCGACGACGTGGTAACGCGGCTTGAGGATCTCAACATAGAAGTGGTGGAAGACGGCGCATCGCTGTCCGGCCATGCCGATGCCCTTGATGAAGCGCCGCATGACGACCCGGCCGATGACAAAACCGGTTTTGAAGATGCGCCCGGTGATCAACCCTATGATCCCATGGGACGGTACCTGCATGAACTCTCCTCGGAATCGCTCCTGACCCGTGCGGAGGAAGTTGAAATCGCCCGGGAGATGGAAGCGGGTGAACAGGGTTTCCTGGATGCCCTTCTCTGCGCGCCGTATACCATCAATGCAATTGTCCATCTGGCGAAAAAGCTCAAGGCGGGTGAGGTGTCGGTGCGGGAGGTGATGGAGGACTGCGGCGCCGGTCCGGAAGTCCGGGACGTGAACTGGGAAAAGCGGTTTCTTGCCCTGGTGGCGCAGCTCAGCAGAAGCCAGGAAAAGAAGCTGCGGCTGGAGATGAAGGTTAAGGGCGACCACACCCTGTCCCCGGCCGGGAAAGCCGGCCTGCAGCGCATGATTGCGGACCATTCCAGGAAGAGCGCCGCGCTGGTTCGATCGCTGCGGCTCAACCGGAACACGCTTGCGAACATAGCGCAGACGCTCAAGGGGTATGCAGACCGGCTTGAAGAGCAGGAGCGGGCCATCGCGCTCTGCGAAAGCGCTTCCGGCCTTCCCCTGAACGAACTCACCACGCTCATTCGCCGGGTGAAAAAGAATCCCGGGGATGCGCGGCCGATCAGGAGGAAATGCGGCATCGGGAAAAGAGATCTGCTGGGCTACGGACGCATCATCGACCATGCCCGGAAAGAGCGGCATGCCATTGAGCGGGAAACAACGCTTGATGCCGCCGCGCTTAAGCACTGCGTGAGTGTGATGGAAGAAAGCAAGCGCAGAATCAAGGCCGCAAAAGATACATTGATCAAGGCCAATTTGCGGCTGGTCATCAGCCTGGCAAAAAAATATAACAACCGGGGCCTGCAATTCCTGGATCTGATCCAGGAGGGCAATATCGGTCTGATGAGGGCGGTGGACAAGTTTGAATATGAGCGCGGCCACAAGTTCAGCACCTATGCCACCTGGTGGATTCAGCAGGCCATGACCAGGGCCATTGCCGACCAGTCACGCATGATCCGCATCCCGGTCCACATGAATGATGCAATGAACAAGATAGCGAAAACCTCCTTCTCCCTCACCCAGGAGCACGGGCGGAAACCCACCGCCGAGGAACTGGCGAAGAAGGCGGGATTGACGCCTGATAAAGTGGATAAGATCCTCAACGTGGTGCGGGATACCCTGTCGCTCGACGCGCCCGCCGGCGAGGAGGGTGAATCCCGCCTCGGCGCATTCATCAGGGATGAAAAGATTCCCTCGCCCTGGGAGGCGCTGCTCAAGCGCAGCCTGGATGATCATGCCCGAAGGGCGCTGGCCTCCCTGTCGCCGCGGGAGGAAAAGGTGCTGCGGAAACGATTTGGGGTGGGGGACTCCTCGGATCACACCCTGGAGGAGATCGGAAAAGAGTTCAAGGTAACCCGGGAACGGATCCGGCAGATTGAATCAAAGGCGCTGCGCAAGCTTACCCATCCGGTGAGAAGCAACAAGCTCAAGACCTTCAGCGATAACTGATAGGCATGAGGGTCCAAGGGTCCAAGTGAAAAAAGCATTTGATATGTTCACTTGATCCCTAGAACCCTTGTTGTTACAGCATCCGCCCCAGCGCGATGAAGAAGGTCCGGGTGATCACGCCGGGGTGGCCTTTCTCTTCGGCTACCCGGTCGGCTAGGTCAATGATCTTTCGGGCGAGCTCCTCGCCGTTCGGCCGGTCGATGAGAATGTCCGCCAGCGCGTTTACCGTGTGGTGGCACCACAGCCGCTCTCCCAGCAGCGCCTTGGCCCGCGCGAGGTTTGCAAACTCGCGCTCCACCTGCGCTTCGCACTGGCGGCCAAACGCTTCGTCGCAGAGAAGGCACGCGCCAAAGTGGCTCATGTCCAGTTCCTGCGCGTCGGGAAGTTTTTCAGCGAGTTTCTGATAGTGGAAATTTTTTGCCAGGTCGGCAAATGACCGGCTGAATATAACGGTGGTGACTCCCCGCACATTGCCTTCCTTGGCCTTGTTTTCCGCATATCGCTGCACGGTGAGGCCTGACTCAAAGGGCACGGTGCCGTCCGAGAGGGCGGCGCTCAGGCAAAATCGCGCGTGACAGCACCAGCGGTACTCTTCCGCGTCACCCAGCTGGTCATGATAGGCGGCGCTGATCTGCGTGTTCTCATGGCAGACGTCGGATAACTTCCTGGGACAGCGCGCGCACATCATTATATAGTCATTGGCGTACTTGGGCACCCAGCCTTTCCCTTCCCCCGGCACAAACACATCCCCGTACTGCCGGAAAAATTTCTTCTGGCCCATTCCGGTAATGTACTGGTCAAGGCAGTAATTGGAGCAGAAGACCAGATCCTTGATCTCGATGAATTTCATGGCGAGTTCTTTGTTGCACTGGCTGCAGAAAATAGTCTCCTCGGTCATACAATACTCCTTTCGCTACGCGTCGGTCTCCACGGTTGCTTCACTGAACCGCCGGGGAATTTTCCAGCGGTTGTGGAGCCATCCGAACCACCGGGCCGGATCGCTGCGCACCAGGTTCTCGATGTAATCATTGTATTGCTGGGTATTGGCAAGCAGATCCTGTTGCCGGTTTCCGGTATTGATCATCGAAAATGGCCGGGTAAAGATGATGCGGAACTTCCGGTATCCCCCGTCATTCTGGATGTGGCCGTGAATCACGGCGCAACCGGTCTGGAGGGCAAGCGCCGCCGCTGTTGGGTAGGTCATCGCTGTTTTTCCGAAAAAGGCTGCCGGGATCCCTTTTTTGCCGGCATTTTGATCAAACAGCATGACCACGGCATGACCCTGTCTCAGCTTGCCCATCACCGGACGCAGGGCATTCTTGCTGGGAATGAGTTCGAGATGGACGATCTTCTCGCGCGTTCTGATAATGTAATCGTTGATGTAACGGTTTTTAAGCGGCTTGTATATGGTTGACGCGCCACGGATATGAACGCCAAGCGCATAGCTGGCCACTTCCCAGGGGCCGAAATGGGGCGCGAGGATGATCACCCCCCTGTTCAATTGCAGGGCATCGTTCACGCATGCAAGGTTTTCAATGGTAATATTTTCGTGGGCGTCTTTTTGGGTAAAGATGATCGATTCTACAAACACCTCTCCAAGGTAACTGAACAGGTCATTGATTATTTGCATGCGCCCCTGATGGGTTAACCCGTTTCCGAGCGCATGATGCAGATTGCGGTAGGCGAGCTTCACCCGTGATCGCAGGAATCGCGACGACGCTCGGCCGATGAACCTTCCCACCCGGATGGAAACCGACACGGGCAGCGTTTTAATAATGCTGCATGCCAGGCGGAACAGGATATATTCAATCAGGTGCTGCATGAAGGAGACTTTCGTCAGCGTACCATCACGTTATCGTGCAATCAGAGCAATAACCGGCACAAGATAGCACAGTATGGTTCGCGCGGCATCCTTTAAAAGAGGATGATGATCGAATAGTGCCGATGCCCTTTCGCCCTTGGTATAGTACAGCGCAACCAGCTTTCGTCCGATGCCGTTCCTGGCCAGCACCCGGTCACGGAAGCGCCGGATGGATGCAACCCGTGCATCATCTTCCCCAAGCAAACAGGTGACAGGGCAAGACATGTTCCGGCTGAGGTAAAAAACCGGCGGGTCAAATCCGGGGGTTGAGCGGGTTTCAACCAGCGAGTAAGCGCCGCTGCTGCCGGACACGCGCACCGGGAAGGTTTCGAAGAACGAATCGAGCAGGCGCAGTGCCTCAGGGTGCCCCAGTTCAGTGTTGCCGCCGCTGTGATTGAGGTAGGGATTATTCCTGATCCCGTCCTCTTTGGGCCCGTCATACAAGTAATAGTGATAAAAGGTGCCGGTCCTCTTCCCGCAGCTGTTTCCGTCGCAGTAAAATGGTATCCAGGGATCTTCTGAGAAATTGAGCAGGAAGCCGTCGACCACCGGTACCGGGTCGCATTCCGGTTCGACGTCGGGACAACCCTTGCTTTCAAGGGTGTATCGCTGAACATGCAGGGCAGGCTTCTTCTGTTCAGGCCGGTCATTGAGAATCCGCATGCTGTCATAGGTATCGATGGTGTTGAGCTCGTAGTAATTTTCAAAATAGGCGGAGAGCAGTCCGATGCGAACAATTCGCCGGTCGCGACAGGCGGATCGGATGGCAACATAGCCTCCATAGGAATGTCCGATGACCGTTGTCTGGCGGACATTGAGCAGCCGGGGGGCGGGAAATTTCTCCTCGAGATAATCAATGGTCTGGCTCACCTGCAGCGAGTAAATGTCGGACCGGATGTCGGTGATCGTCGAAAATCCCAGCGGGGAGCCGGCGGTATCTGCTATGAACTGGGGGATGGCCACCACATATCCTTTCTGCGCATACGCCATGGCCAGCCAGTCCATGTACCAGTAGGCGGCGGGACTGCTGCCGGTCGCCCCCTTGCAAATGATGATGACGGGATACGGTCCGCCGTCAGCCGGCAGTTCACCCGCTTGTTCGCCGGGATGAAAAATTTTAATGTCGAATGCATACCCCGGTGATGGATGGTCGGGGTCATCGTATTCATCGCGCAGGCTATTGAAATTATCGATTTCACGCCGGATCATCGCTTGCATGAACTCGCGGTCTATGGTCTCACCGTTCACGTCCCGGTACGGGTTGCCGTTGAGCGTCCGGTTGCCGGGTAAAAACATTTCGATGTCGGATGCCGTATACGCAAATCCGCTGCTGCTACAAAAGGCAGAGCATATCCAGATCAGCACAGCGCATAGAATAATGCTTCTGCTCATAGTTTTCCTTTCATTCGTCCGGCGCGACGCGGGTGTGAATCCATTTATTCATAGCGCAGGGCATCTATGGGATTCATGCGCGACGCCTTCCGTGCGGGGTAGAGGCCGAAAAATATGCCGACCCCGCTGGCAAAGAGGAAGGCTATAAGTATCGCGTATAATGAAATGGGCGAGGGCCAGCCGGTAAAATAGCTCACGGCGGAGGTAATGCCCATGCCGAAGCATATGCCGATCCCGCCGCCGATCAGGCTGAGCAATAGTGCCTCCAGCAGGAATTGCAGCAGTATGTCCTGTGCGGTCGCTCCCACCGAAAGGCGTATGCCGATTTCCTTGGTCCGCTCGGTCACCGAAACCAGCATGATGTTCATGATGCCGATGCCGCCCACCAGCAGCGAGATGGAGGCAATGCTGCCGAGCAGCAGCGTCAGAATGCCGGTGATGGTGGAAAAAACGGCGGTAAGATCGGCAAGGTTCCTGACGGTAAAATCATCGTCATCGCCCTTCTTGATCTTGTGGCGATGCCGGAGCAGGTTCTTGATCTGCTCCTGGGCTGCGGCCGTGCCCTCTACTGAAACAGCGGATGCCATGACCATGCTGACATGGGTGATGCCGACCAGCCGCTTTTGCGCTGTTGTATAAGGCACAAGGATGGTGTCATCCTGGTCCTGGCCGAAGGCGGTCTGGCCCTTGGGCGTTAGCACCCCCACCACCCGGAAGGGTATTCGCCTGATCCTGATTACCTGGCCGACGGGATTCTGCGTCACGAACAGCTTTTCCGCCACCGTCTCGCCCAAAACGCAGACCTTGGTAGCCGCCTTCACATCCTGCGGCGTAAAAAATTCCCCTCCTGCCAGCGGCCAGTTTTTTATCCGCTGGTAGTCGGTGTCAGTCCCCAGGATGGAGGTGCTCCAGTTCTGGTTTTGAAACACCACCTGGGCGGCGGAGGTCACAATCGGGGTCACCATCTGAACATCGGCGCATTCGCTGAGCATGGCCCCGGCATCCTCGGCGGTGAGGGTGGTAACCGTCCCGTATCCGGTGCGTATGCCTCCCTGGGTGACGCTGCCCGGAAAGATGACCAGCAGGTTGGTCCCCAGACCGCTTATCGCCTTTTCAATTGAAATTTGCGCCCCGCTTCCCAGGTTGACCAGGGTGATCACCGCGCAGACGCCGATGACCACGCCGAGAACGGTCAGCAGGGATCGAAGCTTGTTCTTTCTGAGCGCTTTCAGAGCCACCCATACCGTCATTAAAAAGTTCATGATGCCTTCACTGATCGCTCACGATGAGGCCGTCGCGAAAGTGCACCTGGCGTCGCGCATAGTGCGCGATGTCCTGCTCATGGGTTACCAGCACAATGGTGATTTTGTCATCTTCATTGAGATTTTTCAAAATCTCCATGATTTCCCCACTGGTTTGGGAATCCAGGTTTCCCGTCGGCTCATCGGCCAGGATCAGGGGCGGGGTATTGACCAGGGCGCGCGCAATGGCAACCCGCTGCTGCTCGCCTCCCGAGAGCTGGTTCGAGAAGTTTCTCATCTTGTCTTTGAGCCCGACTCTTTCCAGCGCTTCTGCCGCGCGGTTGTAACGCGTTGAGGCATTTTCCTTTGAATAGAGGATGGGAAGTTCAACATTGTCCAGGGCGCTGGTGCGGGGGAGCAGATTAAAATTCTGGAAGATGAAGCCGATTTTTTTATTGCGTATGCCCGCCAGCTGCTTCTGACTGAATGAGGAGATTTCAACTCCTTCCAGAAACAGGCTGCCCCGGGTGGGGACGTCCAGGCACCCCAGAAGGTTCATGAAGGTTGATTTTCCCGATCCCGAAGGGCCCATGATGGCGACAAAATCACCTGCGGCAACCTCGAGAGAAACTCCCTTGAGGGCGTGAACCTGTATATCGCTGGTCACCTGGTAGGTTTTGTAGAGCTGGTCTGCGCGGATAAAAGATATCATAGCCTATTGCCTGAAGCCAAATTTGAAGCCTGAGCCTCCGGATTCATGTTTCTGTTTCCATTGATCGTGGTAGCCGACAATAACCCGGTCGTCTTCTTTGATATCTCCATTGAGTATCTCGGCATGGCGGCCATCGGATATCCCAGTCTTTATCAGCACCGGCTTTGCCTCTCCACCGGGGGAATCAACCCAGATCCGCTGCTGCAGGTCGGAAGAAGGTTCCGGATTTCCCCGTTCCTGCTGCGCTTCCGTTTCATGCCGGAGCAGATCCTTGTCTTCCGGATCAGCCTTAAAGCGCAATGCGACGGCGGGGATTCTCAGGATGTTCTTTTTCTCGCTGGTGATAATCGAAACGGTGGCGGTCATTCCCGGCCGCAGGCTCAGATCAGGATTACTCACCTCGACCACCGTTGCATAGGTCACCACATTCTGCTCTTCCTTCGGCGCAAATCGTATCTGTGAAACCTTTCCCTCAAACACCCGCTCGGGGAATGCGTCGACGGTGAAGAGCACCTTCTGTTCCAGTTGCACCTTGCCGATATCCGCTTCGTCCACCGATGCCTCAACCTGCATCCTGGTCAGGTCCTGGGCAATGAGGAAGAGATCCGGCGTTTGAAAGCTGGCGATTACCGTCTGGCCGACATCGCAGTTGCGGGAAATCACGATGCCGTCAACCGGTGAGTAAATGGAGGTGTGCTCCAGGTCAACCGTGGACGCATGGAGCAGCGCCTGGGCCTGCGCTTCCCGTGCCAGGGCGGCGTCGAAGGTTGCCCTAGCCGCGTTGAAGGTGGTTTCGGCAATTTCCAGTTCCCGTTCCGACGCCACCAGCTCCCTGCTCAAATTCTTGATTCTTCTCAGGTTGCTTTCCGCATCGGCCAGGGCAATTTTTGCCTCCTGCCGCTGAGCCTGCGCCAGCTTGTAGTTGGCGTCATTTTGCGCCACCCGGCTCTGATAAATGTCCGTTTCCAGCTGGGCGATGAGCTGGCCCTTTTCGACCCGGGCATTAAAGTCGGCAAATATCTTTTCTATCCTGCCTGAAACCTGGCTGCCGACCTTGACGGTGATGACCGGGTTAATGGTTCCGGTGGCGGCAATCTTTTCAGTGATGTCCCCCCGGTCGACCGCCTGGGTTTCATATTTGCTTTCGCTGCCGACATCCCTGCGCATAAAAAAAACTGCTATACCCAGCACGAACAGGACCCCTGCCGCGATTACAATTGTTTTTTTCACCGGCACACTCCCCTGGTGCTAACATGCATAAATGCAATGCCGCTAGGAGCGCCTGCAGGCGCGATGCATTCGCGGCGTAAAGCCGCTCCTACCGGTTGATACCATGTAAGAGGTTCACCAGCCCAAGGCTGGTACATCCCCGGATCCGAGGTTGTAAGACTGTAACCTATTTTGACTGAAGAATCAAATCCCTTCACCGGCCGGCAAGGCTAACCCAGTCTGTGTCGCAGGCCGGTGAAACGCTGGTCGGTCTTATTGTTCTTCACCCCGATGGCCAGCGCCTTCCTGGTGCCGACGATGACGACCAGTCGTTTGCCCCGGGTCACCGCGGTGTAGATCAGGTTCTGCTGCAGCAGCACATAGTGCTGGGTGAGCAGGGGCATCACCACAGCGGGATATTCCGATCCCTGGGACTTGTGCACCGATATGGCATATGCCAGAACGATCTCATCGAGATCGGGAAAATCATAGGTTACGGTCCGGCCGTCAAAGGAAATGGTTGCCTCCTGTAGTTCCGTGTCGATTTTGACGATCCTGCCGATATCGCCGTTGAACACATCCTTGTCGTAGTTGTTGCGCACCTGCATCACCTTGTCATTGACCCGGAAGTCCCTGCCTCCCCGGGTGACGCCGTCCTCCCTCGGATTGATCGTTTGCTGGAGCACCAGGTTGAGGTTTTCCGCGCCGACCGTCCCCCGGTGCATGGGCGTGAGCACCTGAATGTCGTTGACCGGATGCAGTTGAAAGCGTTTTGGAATCCGCTCGGTGACCAGCTCCAGGATGAGCTTCAGCGCCTCATCGGGGTTCTCCTTTTCGATGAAGTAAAAATCCTCCCTCTTTTCCCCCGGCGATTTCAGGATGGGCATAACCCCGCTGTTGATCCGGTGGGCATTGACGATGATCAGGCTTTCCTGCGCCTGGCGGAAAATCTCGTTGAGTTCGACCACCGGCACCGCCCCGGAATCAATGATGTCCTTGAGAATGGAGCCGGCCCCCACCGAGGGAAGCTGGTTCACGTCTCCCACCAGGATCAGGGTGGCCCTGACCGGCACCGCCCGGAGCAGGTGATGCATGAGCAGGGTGTCGATCATGGAGACTTCATCGATGATGATAAGGTCACCGTCCAGCGGATTTGTTTCGTTTTTTTCAAAGCCGCCTTCCCGCACGCTGTATTTCAGCATGCGGTGAATGGTCCGGGCGTCGTGACCGGTGACCTCGCTCATGCGTTTGGCGGCCCTGCCCGTCGGGGCGGCAAGCAGGATGCGGGCGCCGGACCGGGCAAAGATTTTTATAATGGCATTGATAATGGTGGTTTTCCCCGTGCCCGGTCCCCCGGTGATCACCAGCACCTTGTGCTCCATGGCAGTGCGGATCGCTTCTTTTTGCCGGTCGGCGCATTGCAGGGAAAGCTGTTCCTGCACCCATTCCACGGCGGGTGCGGCATCGGTTTTTTGTCCTGCCGCAGGCGCGCTGATAAGTGACTTCAGGTGCGCGGCTATGCCGGTTTCGGCAAAGTAATACCTCGCCAGATACACCGCCCTGGTTTCACCTGAAGCGTCACCGGCGCCCCGCGCCATCTCTTCAATGACCGCCCGGTGATCGGCGGCAATCAATCCGATTGCCTTTTCAATGATCTCGCGATCCACCTCCAGGATGTCCCGGCATTTCCTGATGAGCCGTTCATAGGGATAGTAGACATGCCCCTCTTCAGCAAGCTGGTTGAGCACGTAGAGGGTGCCCGCCTCCGCCCGCAGTTCGGAATTTTTTGCGACGCCCAGCCGCTCCGCAATTTTGTCGGCGGTGATGAAACCGATGCCGACAATATCGGTTGCCAGGCGGTAGGGATTTGCCTTCACCACCTCGATGGACTTCTCCTTATACTGCCTGAAAATTTTTGTGGCATAGCCGGAGCTGACCCCCTGGCTCTGCAGGAAGATCATCACCTCCCGTATTTCCTTTTGGGCGTTCCAGGCGCTGCGAATCATCCGAACCCGCACGTCGCCGATGCCTTCCACCTCGGTAAGCCGCTCGCTGTCCCGCTCAATCACCGCAAGGGTCTCCTGGCCGAATTGCTTGACGATGCGCTTGGCCATTACCGGTCCGATGCCTTTGATCAGGCCGGACCCGAGGTATTTTTCGATGCCGCTGACCGACGCGGGGGCAGTGGTGGTATACTGAACAACCTTGAACTGTTCGCCATAGCGGGGGCTGTATACCCATTCTCCCTGCATGAGCAGCTCTTCGCCCGGCGTCGGGGTGAGAATGGTCCCAACCACGGTTACCAGATCGCGGCGGTTGTGGACCTTTACCTTGGCGACGGTGTAGCCGCTTTCATCGTTACAGTAGGTGATCCGTTCTATTTGTCCCTGGAGATCGGTGAGCACAGAATGCCCCTGTTTCCGCATGCGGTTGGCGCTTAATGTAGTAGGAAACGCGACAGTTTTCAACGTAAATGTTGCGGAGGAATGATCGAGCGCGTGCTGCTGACCGGTAGCCGCATAAAGGATGGCGTGGTAAGGAGTGATCATGCCACCCTGATCCACATGGCGAGGCATAAAAAACCCTCAAGCAGCCGGTACAGAATCACTTCTCCATCGCTTGAGGGTTTGAGAACCGTATTTCGTCTGCATGCCCTAGGCAGAACATCAGGTATGCAGACCAACCCAGGGAAATTTGAGAATCATATTAACCTCCTTTCACGACAAGGTTAATATCATCGGAGAGCTCTTATCGCTCTTAACAAAATGTATACTATATTTTCTCGAATTTGTCAATGTGAGCGGCGATTGTCTGCCGGCTGGCTTGCCAGCGTGCCGACTGGATGGCAGGCTCGTTGACTGGCTGGCAGGCAGTTCCTCAGTCGCCGTGGCTATGGCGCTACCAGCATTACCGGTGGTGCGACACACATCTCACCGTAGTGGGCGGAAAGAATCGCCGATGTTGAAATTCTTTCAA
>CAZWCD010000017.1:7590-14457 GCA_964632275.1 uncultured Thermodesulfobacteriota bacterium | reverse complement strand
ACACACATCTCACCGTAGTGGGCGGAAAGAATCGCCGATGTTGAAATTCTTTCAAAACTTAGAAGAGCGAGATAGACCATGCTGATGAGCAAGGCAATCTTTCCTGCCCTTGCCGCAACCGAAAGAAGTTCACTCAGATACGTTGCTCGCGGTTTCACCCGTTCAGCTGCCATCGCCGGATGAACGCGCATGCGGAGGTATTCATACGAATGCAATAATACGGTGTTCATCATCACACTCCTTCCTGTTGAGGTGTGCGGTTGTGGGGCGGCGCTGATGCGCGTCGGATGCCCTGAGCCCGGTTAGAAGCAGCATCGCACATAGAGGCCGAGTATCTTCCCGCACTCACTGAATCGCACGTATGACACATAGGAGAGGCCCACCAGCAGGACCATCCACAGGACAACTACGATGTCCTCTGTTTCCGACAATTCTTTTATCTTTCGATACAGTGTGCTCGCCCGCTCCGAGACTTTTTCCTTGAGGTGTTCATAGGCCAGATGACTTTTTTCCCACTCGCCATGGTGTATTGAAATTGTTCTCATGACTGATCCTCCTCTTAAAACGGGTTACCGGTTGCTCCATGGCATCATTTATACAGGATGAGCGGCGCAATACAATCGGGGACACCCTGTTTTTGAGCTTCGCAATTCCTGATTCTGAGGGTAAAAATGCATTAAGTATTTTCCCAAAGCCATTCGCATTTCCCTGAGAGGTTTTTACTTATAATAAAAATATTAAAAAACAAGATGTTGCCAAACAGCAACGGATGGACCGGAGTACATCATGGATCGCTTCAGGCACTGTGCCGTATCTTACATAAGGCTACCGGCAATAAAAAAAGCCTCTCAGGATGCTTCCTGAGAGGCCCGATTTGAACGGAGGCTGGTTACACGGTCAGGGATAGGTACACCACGGATCCGTTGAACAGGAAGGGCAGGGGTTGTTTAATGAATTTCTGCCGAAATCCGATTTAAACAACGCCGCGTCAGATCCGCTCACATCTTTATTACAGGTGAAATCGCCCTTGCAGGGCGCAGCGTTTGTACAGGGTCTATCGAGAGCGCTTCTGCCGAAATCAGCTTTGAAAATGGCCGCGTCACCACCGTCTACATCCACGTCGATATTGAAGTTGCCCTCGCACTCACAGGCGTTACCGCAACTATTGCCGAGAAGCGGATAGGTGTCTTCCTGTCCGGCATTCGGTTTATACGGACAATTGTCAACATCCCCGCACACCGTGTCATTATCATAGTCGTTATCGGGGTCATTGGCACAGAGGTCGAAGGTTTCGAGCAAATCAACCGATGCCTGTACTATGGCATCCTGTTGCCCCTGCCGGGAGATGCCGGCAACGTTGTCCCCGGGCTGCACCGGGTCAGGAGACGTGTCATACCAGCCAAACTGGGTGTGATTGCCCCCGTCAATCGGCACAAACACGGTATAGGGCGGCAAATGTTCCTTCGATGTCTCAATCTCATCCGCCGTGACCAGGCCGTCGTATGTGCCGTAAATGGACACCGCCTTCATTATTTTGTTGTCCAGCCGCGCATCAGCCGGGTAGCCTGCCCATAATATCACGCCATCGATTATGCCGCTGTTGATGCTTGCATAATAGCTGGCCCCGTAAGCTCCCATTGAGTGGCCGCCGATTGCCCATTCGGCAATGCCGGGATGGTCACTTATTACCCGGGCAGCACGAAGAGCGGAGCCGCCGATGGCCAGATCATCAAACATTTTTACAATAAAGGTTGCGAATCCCTGACGGGCAATTTCATGGGCAAAGGGCGCATATGATCGGGGATCAACATAAGCCCCGGGATAAATGATAAATCCGATGGTCACCCCTGATGCGGTTGGTTCAAACGCAAAGTAGAAGTTCGTTCCCGCCTCCCATTCCGGCACGGTGACCTCGGTCACAGTAACCTCCGCATCGGATGTTAAGGCGGCAATTGCTTCAGGCAGGGGGGGGAAGGTGGCGGCGGCGTCCGATGATGCCAAGAACATAATGCATACGAGTGCCCATGCTGTAATAGTTAGTTTTTTCATGGCTGTTCCTTATCCTCCCCAGGTCCAATTGGAAAGCTACCGGTATGATTGCCTTACGTGAAAAAGATAGGAAGTGCCTCAGCTAACAGCATAGTATATATCACATATTGCTTATAAAAACAAATGTTTTCGTTAGTACCGGCTCACGAAAACATCAAACCACAACATAGAATCTTATTAAATTTACGGCAGAATTTTTCGAGCACCTTAAAAAACTAGGGGGCTTCATGTATCAATTCCGCTATTTTGGGACTGACGTTGAACCCCAGTTGCCGTGCCTTTTCTACATGGGATTTTGCCAGCGCATAATTTTTCTTCTCATAATAGGTCAGACCAAGTTTATAGTGGGCCTCGGCGAAGGAGGGGTTGATGGCCACTGCCTTGGTATATGCTTCAAGGGTTTTATCATGCATTCCCAGCGCATAATAGGCCATACCCAGGTTATACTGGGCTACGGCAAGCAGGGGATCAATGTTCAGCGCCGTTTGATATTCTGCAACCGCTTTATCGTACATTCCCTGATGGTAATACGCCAGACCCAGATTAGTCCGCGCTTCCGCCATGTTCGGATTGCCGGCTAATGCTTTTTGATATTCTTCAATCGCCTTTTCATAGTTGCCCCTCCGCTTATAGGCCACCCCCAGGTTGGCATGTGCGTCGGCGAAGGCGGGGTTGATGGCCAGCGCCTTTTCATATTCCTCGAGCGCTTTATCGTGCAGTCCCTGCCGATCGTACAGAACCCCCAGGTTATTATGCGCAACCGGCACGCTTCCGGGAAAGACCTTGATGACATGCGTCCACAAGGATTCGGAATCCCGCCAGACGGCAATCTGGGTAATCGTGCACACTCCTAAGGCTGCAACGAGAAGTGCTGCCAGCGCCCCTCCGGCAGCGATGATGTTTTTTCTGCCGGCGAATCGAGCGCATAGCTTCGCAACCCCTGCGCCTGCCAGGAGAAAGATGCTGAGGCTCGGGAGATAGGTGTAACGGTCCGCTGCTGCCTGGCTGCCGACCTGCATAATGCCCGCTACCGGCACTAGCGTGATCAGGTAATATGCCCAGGCGATCAGGAACGCGCATTTTCCCCGCCGCCAGAGCCGTATGCACCATCGCGTCATGCCCAAAACTACTATGACCGCGATGCAATAATAGACAAGATCAAAGAAATGTATGGTTTTGGGAAAGGGATAGTACGGCACCAGCTGTGCCGGCCATACCATTTTGCCAAGGTAGAAAAGGGGGGAGTAGAGTGCATTGACCAGCCTCAGGTGGACCGGCAGCCGCTCAAGGCTTTCGAATGCGCCTCCGGCATGCTGGGCCATCACGGTGAGGGTGGCAGAGATGCCGCTGAGCAGGAGGAAGGGGATTTTTTCCAGCACCACTTTCGCTTTCTGATTGGCTCCTGCAGCAAAAGAAAATCTTTTGAAAGGATAGATATCCAGGAGAAGGAGGATACAAGGAATGGTCACGGCCATGGGCTTTGCTAGGAGCGCCGCCGCCGCAAGCGCGATGCCGGCCGTGAACCAGAAGGCCCGCCGCTTCGCATCTGCGCATGAAACAAAAAGGCAATATGACAAAAGCGTCAAAAGAAAGAAAAAGGCGCAGAGCACATCCTTTCGCTCGGCTATCCATGCCACCGACTCGACACGGAGGGGATGAATGCCGAACAGCGCTGCGGTCACGCATCCGGCAACCATCGCTTCAACCGGAACGGCGGGGTGTGCGGATGCGGCGGACGATTGCGGCCGCGCTTGCGCCTTCAGCCAGAGCACCATCGTTAGCAGCAGCACCAGCAGGGTGTTGCACCCGTGCAGGAGAATGCCGGTAAGATGGTGTCCACGAGGCGCAAGGCCAAATAAAGCACGGTCTACCGCGTGGCTGAGCCAGGTGAGGGGGTGCCAGTTGGTGGCGTGAAAGGAGGTCAGCATCCAGCGGCACGAGCCCGGATCCAATGATTGGATCATGCCGTTTTCATAGACATAGATGCCGTCATCCCAGTTGACAAAACCGTTTTTCAGCGCCGGGGCGTGGAATAGAACGGCAAGCGCAACAACCATGACCCCGCAGGCCATCACCCTCAGGCGGAATGATTTTCCGGCCGGTGTTCTGACCCCGGCTTTCGTATCGCTTTTCTCGAGGGATCGTTTAGCCATGCCCATCACTGGTTATTGGTGAACGCCGTTACAAAAGATATCCATCGCAGCATATCGAGGGCGGGCACAACTCATCCGGTTCCGAAAACAGTGCTTCCGGCGCTGCCTCTTTCGCCGGCGGTTGGGCGTTGGCGGCTGGTGATGCCCGTACCCTTGTATAGCATGGAACATGCCGCGGGGCAAAGGGTTAGCTGATGAAAAATGCACTTCCCGGTGACCGGTCTATGGAAGCGCGATTTGGCTTTGTTTATTGGTGATAAATGTGCTATGTACCACCCTTACTTGCAGATTGAATAGTGCCGGTAACCCAGCGCGCCGGCGGGTAGCGACACAATAACGCTTTTATGCCTGGTATATCGGAATGCGGCTATGGTATCATTGAACGCTGCGAAGGAGGACACATGAGGAAGAACAGTTGTGGGACCGTTGATGTGTTAAAAAAGACCTATGATCCCAGGATATCAAAGGTGCCCGAATTGATCGGCAAGCATCCGGGCGTCATCGCGCCGGTAACCCTGGCCAGGGTAAACCCGCTGGAGATTGTCGCACCGGCAAGCGCCTCGCGGGTGAGCGGCATGATGGAAGTCGAGGTGGTGATACGTGACGGCAATGAAGAGCTGCAGAAGGACCTTAAAAAAATTGTGCTGACCATTGACGGCAGGCGGTTTGAGTTTGCAAAACCGCCGTATAAGGTCGATTTTGACACCTCCCACGCCCAATTCCGGATACTTAAAATCAAGGCGGAGGCGGTCGGCACGGAAGATGGTCAGGACGATGCGGTGCTTGCCTCGTTTTACACCAATGTGATCGCTGAGAACGGGCCGTGCGACAAGACCAAACCGTTGCTGCTGTTTGCGGGGGTGTTTGAGCCGAAGATAGAGAACCGCCGGGGGACATGGACGCCGGAGATGTACGAGAAGGCCTATACCTTTTCCGAGAAGATGATGGGCCATCTCATGCACTATGGATTTGTCCCGGATTTTTTGAAGGAGGTGGACCAGTTCGCCGTGCTGATTGATCCGACCCAGCTTGACAAGGGGTATGATGAATACACGCCCCGTGCGCTGGTTGATGTGCTGGGCCGGGAGAGCGGACCGGGCTGCGATGGAAAGGCCTATACCGATATGATCCAGGGCGCGCACTGGATTGAAAAATCCAAGACGCGGCTGGGGACCATTCTCCGGGGATACCACATTCCCGAGATGGGGCTGCCCAACGACATGCCGGACATTTTCGAGGTGTTTGCGGCGCGGGTGATCAGCTACTACTGGCAGTTTGACCCGCAGGGAGGCATGCGGGCATGGGATCAGACCCAGGGGATATTTAAGGACATCATGGCGGACCTGAAAAAGAGCGGCCATGACATTCCCTGGGAGGTGCACTCGCTGATCATCGGGAAACGGCCGGACTACCTCAAGAACATGATCAAGCGGCAGGTGCTGGAGAATAACGTAAGCTGCGTGGTGCTCTGCGATTTTATCACTGACCTTTCCGATTTTGAGGATACCAAAGGCATTTGGGAGGAGGTGCAGGAGGCAATAGACCTGGTGGAACAGGAAACCGGGAAGCGGCTGCCCCTGTCCATCGTGTACACCACCGACGGGGAGCTGCAGGGGGCGCATCCTGACTTCGCCGAAGCGGCGTTTCGGATTAGCAAAAATGAAATTGAACGGATCGGCGCTCCGGATAGCGCCAGGATCGGCCTGATCCTGGGGGAGCACGGCTATCCCCCCGGAAACGGCGACGAGGATGTCATCGGCATCAACCAGGAACGGGTCCGCCTGAACCTGCGGCGCCTCTATGAGGCGGCGCTGCCCGGTGTGCGCAGGGGGGTTACCGAATACCAGCTGAGCATGAATGAGTTTAACAACCACCCCGATTCATGGCAGCCCTCATCGATGGAGCGGATGATCGACTACCTGCACCGGGGCTTCGATGCCGTCATCTTCCAGCCCTATTACTTTACCTACGAGACCATCGACCTGTTTGAACACCTGCGCCACTGGGCGTTTGAGGTGGACGGCATCGACTACCATCATGAGTTCCATGGCGGCCATGAAATTCTTCCTGACTACCGGAGCGACTTTAACTTCCGGGGGACGCGGATCATCATTACCGGATCGCTCCTGGGACGGTATGAAAAAGAGGGCGGCCGCCCCCTGGTGCAGGAGGCGTATAAGCTCTTCAAGGGCGGGGTTGCAGATACCATCGCCAGGAAGCTGGACTCACGGTGAAACTGCGCCGGCGGCCTTGTCGTGCCGCTTAAGCGCACCGCACATGCCCATGAATACAAAAGCCAACAACCGCAGGCAGTTCCGCGACGTGATTCACCGGTTCATCGAAGGGAAGATGACCTGCTATAGCGCGATCACGGTGAAGGCCGACGGCGGTGGGGATGCAGTCTGCATCGAAGCGGGCAAATACCGGGCAAGCCTGTTTATGATACACGGCATGATGAAAACCATGGAGCGGGAGGAAATAACCGCCGCCCTGGGCATTTCCTGCCACGTTTTAAACACCTGGGAAAGCGAGCGACCGTTCATGACGCTGGTGTACTCCAATTACAAGGAGTTCCTGATCCACCTGGGAGAGCTGTATACCTAGCCGGTTGTTCAAAAAACAGTTTTCTCCGGGCTGGTCACATCAAAGGAGGAGCGCAGTGAAG
>CAZWCD010000017.1:5147-7490 GCA_964632275.1 uncultured Thermodesulfobacteriota bacterium | reverse complement strand
GGAAAGGAGGAAGATGTATGGTGGTTAAGGCAAGCGAACGGGAAGAGGAATATTTTGCCAAAATGGAATTTGAGCGAAGAAAAAAAGCGTTGGAAGAGGAGCACCGGAAGGTTACCGCGGAGAACCGGCGGAAGCTGAAAGAGCTGCATCACATGCGCTGCCCGAAATGCGGCATGGAATTAATCGAGGTTGCGTATAAAGGAATCAAGACGGACGAGTGCTCCGAATGCAAGGGGATATGGCTGGACGCGGGAGAACTGGAAACCGTTTCGAAGCTCGAAAAGACCGGTCTGCAGAAGTTCTTCAGCATATTCACTGAATAACACGGCGGCCCGGGGGCGGCAACCGGTGTGGTCATCCTGCCGGCTGCACTGCGCGACGGCCGCAGGCAACATCATGCAACGGGGTTTCCGTGCACTGGCATCAAAAAGACATACAGCAGGTCCTTGGCGATCTCGCGACATCACCGCGGGGGCTTTCCTCTGAGGAGGCCCTGCGGCGGCTTCAGGAATACGGGCCCAACCAGTTGCAGGAGAAAAAGAAAAAGACCCTCCTGATGATGCTGGGTGATCAGTTCAAGGACTTCATGATCATTGTGCTGATGATTGCCGCGGTCATATCGGGGGTGATCGGCGACCTGTCGGACACCATCGCCATCGTGGTGATTGTTGTCCTCAACGCGGTGATCGGCTTCGTCCAGGAGTACCGGGCGGAGGCGGCGATGGCGGCCCTGAAGAAAATGGCGGCCGCCACCGCCACGGTGGTGCGCAACGGCGCGCCTGCCACCATACACGGCGCTGATATTGTCCCCGGTGACATGGTGCTGCTTGAAGCGGGGAGAATTGTTCCCGCCGACATGCGATGCATCGAGACGGCGCAGATGAAGGTGGAAGAGGCGGCGCTTACCGGGGAGTCGGCGCCGGTGGACAAGCGCACCGGGCCGCTGCATGATGACACGCTGCCGCTGGGTGACAGAAAGAACATGATATACAAAGGCACCTTCGTCACCTATGGCCGGGGCGCCGGCGTGGTTGTGGCAACCGGCATGCACACCGAGCTGGGCACAATCGCTTCAATGCTCCAGGAAGAGGAAGAGGTCAAAACACCGCTGCAGAAAAGGCTGGCCCGCTTCGGCCGCAAGCTGTCCCTTGCCGTGCTTGCCATATGCGCCTTTGTGTTCGGCGCGGGCATGCTGCGGGGGGAGCCGCCCTTGCTGATGCTGCTCACCGCCATTTCCCTTGCGGTGGCCGCCATTCCCGAGGCGCTGCCGGCGGTCATAACCATCTCCCTGGCGCTGGGGGCAAAGAAGCTGGTGAAGCAGAACGCCCTGATCAGAAAGCTCCCCGCGGTGGAGACCCTCGGCTCGGTGACCTATATTTGTTCCGACAAGACCGGCACGCTGACCCTGAACAAGATGACCGTTGAGGAGATATACTGTGACGGCATGCTGTTCCGGACCGCGGAGATGACGGCTTTCAAGCATAAGGATCATCATCTCATGGTGGCGCTGGCCTTGAATAATGATGTACAGACAGGGACTGACGGTGTCGTGCTCGGGGATCCCACCGAGATTGCATTATACGACCTTGCCAGGAAGCAGGGATGCGTCAGAAATGAGCTTGAAAAAAAGTATCCCCGGGTTGCGGAAATCCCCTTTGATTCCGACAGAAAATGCATGACCACGGTGCACGCCTGGGACGGCCGCTTTGTTTCGTTCACCAAGGGGGCGATAGAGGGCCTGCTGGATACAGCAGCGGACATAATCACCTCCGAAGGCGTGCAGCCGGTTCAGGCGGCTGAAATCCGGAGGGTTAACGATCGCATGTCCGAAGACGGCCTGCGGGTGCTCGGTGTGGCCATGCGCACATGGGATGCGCTTCCCGGCGACATGTCTCCCGGGCAGGTTGAGAACGGGCTTACCCTGCTAGGTCTTATCGGCATGATGGATCCCCCGCGGGACGAGGCGAAAGAAGCAGTCGCCGTATGCATGGCCGCCGGCATACGCCCGGTGATGATAACCGGCGACCATCCCGGCACCGCCCTGGCAATCGCCAGGAGGCTCGGCATCACCGATGACGGCCGGGATGAGGCCATCACCGGCAGAGAGCTGGCCGCGCTCACGCTGGAGGAGTTTGAGCAAAAGGTTGAGCACATCAGGGTGTACGCGCGGGTGGCGCCCGAGCAGAAGCTGAAGATCGTCAAGGCCCTGCAGGACAAGGGGCAGTTTGTGGCCATGACCGGCGACGGGGTCAATGACGCACCGGCATTGAAGCGGGCGGACATCGGGGTGGCCATGGGCATTACCGGGACGGATGTCTCAAAAGAAGCCGCTCACATGATATT
>CAZWCD010000017.1:0-5047 GCA_964632275.1 uncultured Thermodesulfobacteriota bacterium | reverse complement strand
CCGTTCAGGCGCGGGCGATTGCCGCGGGGAATATGCACTGGCAGACGATGGTGTTTACCGTGCTCTGCCTGACCCAGCTCGGCCACGTGCTTGCCATACGGTCTGAAAAAGGGTCATTGTTCAGTATCGGGCTGTTCTCCAATGTGTATCTGCTGCTCGCGGTGGCGCTCACCTTTTGCCTTCAGATGGCGACCGTGTATCTTCCGGCGTTCAATCGCGTGTTCAAAACGGAACCGCTGACCTTGAGCGAATTGCTGATGGCGCTGCTGCTGTCCTCGGTGGTGTTTTGCGCGGTGGAACTGGAGAAGCTGATCAAGCGAAAAAGAGCGGCGGGGTAGGATCGGGCCTCTCCCGGTCGGCAGATGAGAGGGTATGACCATACCGGCGGGTGAAGCGGGCGGTAAAGCATTTATTCTCTTTTTGAGGCTTGCAAAATTATTTTATAAACGATATAATCACGCAATTTGTCGATGTGGTGATGCCTGCATATCCAGAACATGCCGCGACGGCCTTCAGGAATCCCTGCACCGCAGAGCAACTCCCCCATAACTCATTATCAGCCTCAGCATATGAAGAAATTCGTCTTTCTTGTTATTGTGGGCTTGGTAGTTGTAGCCGGCGCCCTCACCGGAATCAAGGCCCTGCAGATCGGCCGGATGGCTGCCCAGGTTAAGCAGCCTCCGCCCGAGATTGTCACGACCGCCGTGGCGCAGGCGCAAATATGGGAGTCAACCCTTACCGCGGTCGGCTCACTGGTTGCGGTTCAGGGGGTGGTGATAGCCGCCGAAATGTCGGGCAAGGTGGTTGCGATTGCCTTTGAGCCGGGTTCGATGGTCAAGGCCGGCGACCTTCTGATTCAGCAGGACATCGCTGCGGAGGAGGCCGAACTCCGCGCCGCAGAGGCCACCGCCGGGCTGACCAAACTGACCCTGGAGCGGGCGCGCCGGCTGCTCGCCGAAGGAACGTTTTCCCAGGCCGAATTTGACAAGGCTGACGCCGACCACAAGCAGGCGCGTGCCCAGATTGACAACATTCGGGCGGTTATTGCAAAGAAAACCGTCAGGGCCCCCTTTACCGGACTCCTTGGCATCCGTTTGGTCAATTTGGGCCAGATGCTGAGCCCCGGTGATCAAATTGTTTCGCTCCAGTCGCTCGACCCGATTTATGCAAATTTTTCCCTTCCGCAGCAGCAGCTCACCCGCATCCGCCCCAGTCTGAAGGTGCGGGTTGCGACCGATGCGCTTCCCGGTGAAGTCATTGAAGGGGCGGTCACCGCGATCAATCCTCAGGTGGAAACCGCCACCCGCAATATCATGGTGCAGGCAACCGTACCCAACCGCAATCAGCACCTCCGGCCGGGCATGTTCGTCAATGTGACCGTTTTATTGCCCGAACAGGATAAGGTGCTGGTCATACCCTCGACGGCGGTGCTGAATGCGCCGTACAGCGACTCGGTATTTATTGTTGAACATGCGGCAGGCGACAAACAGGGTGCTTCGGATAAGGTGGCGCGCCAGCAGTTCGTCAAGCTGGGTGAGCGGCGCGGGGATTTTGTTGCGGTCATTGCCGGTTTAAAGGAAGGCGAGATGGTGGTGAGCACCGGCGTTTTCAAGCTGCGCAACGGCCAGGCGGTGACGGTTGACAACACCCTGTCCCCGGAATTCAAACTGTCGCCCACGCCGAAGGACAGCTGATGCAGTACAGCATGCTGTCTGATGTGCACGAGCGGCACGTCCGCGGCATAATGTATGTTAGAAACGCAGGATAATTCAGTCATTGCGAGACGTTCCGCCGGGACGACGAAGCAATCTCCATTTTCTCAATGAATGCATATAAAAAAAAGGAGGGGGGACGTTCGTGCAGAGATTGCATAACGTGTCGGTCGTAAAAATAACCCGTCAAGAATTGTTTTCGTGCTTGGTGGCAACCCCGGAGAGGTAAGCATATTGGAAGTTGAACGCAAAGCAATTTCTGCACGAACGTCCCTCTTTGAAAGCAGAAGAGTACTCCTGTAAACTATGAAATTTACCGATCTTTTTATCCGCCGCCCGGTTCTCGCCCTGGTCATCAATCTCATCATCATCATTGCCGGACTGCAGGCGATCCGCTCGGTGAACGTGCGCCAGTTTCCCCGCAGCGAATCATCGGCGGTCAAAATCACCACCGTGTACGTGGGCGCCAGCGCTGATCTGGTGAGAGGCTTCATTACCACGCCGCTGGAGCGCGCCATTGCCGCGGCCGACGGCATCGACTACATGCAGTCCAAGAGCGCCCAGGGACTCTCGACCATCACCGTCCGGCTGAAGCTTAATTACGATTCCATCAAGGCCCTCTCGGAAATAAGCTCCAAGGTCGACCAGGTGCGCCAGGACCTGCCGCCCGAGGCCGAGGTGCCGGTGATCAATGTCGAATCCGCCGAAAGCGAGTTCGCCGCCGCCTATCTCAGCTTCCAGTCCGACATCCTTGAGCAGAATCAGATCACCGATTATCTCATCCGCATCGTCCAGCCGCGCTTATCCGCGGTCGAAGGCATTCAGCGCGCCGAAATTCTGGGCAACCGCACCTTTTCCATGCGCGTCTGGCTCAAGGCCGACCGCATGGCCGCCCTCAATATCAGCCCCCTCCAGGTGCGCCAGGCGCTGGCCGCCAACAATTATCTCACCGCCGTCGGCCAGACCAAAGGCTCGCTCATCCAGGTCAACCTGACCGCCAACTCCGACCTGCGTTCGGTTGAAGAGTTCAAGCGGCTGGTCATCCGTGAGCAGGACGGCACCATTGTGCGGCTTGAGGATATAAGCGAGGTTGCCCTGGGTGCGGAAGACTATGATGCGGAAGTGCGCATCCTGGGGCAGACCGCCGTCTTTATGGGGATTTATAACCTGCCCAACTCCAATACCCTTGATGTGATCAAGCGCGTGCGCAAAGAGATGGAGCTTATCGAAAGGAATCTGCCCGGCGGACTGGAGGCGCGCTTTGCCTATGATTCCACCGACTATATTAATAATGCCATCAGCGAGGTTTTAGCGACGCTGATCGACACGCTGATCATCGTCATGGTGGTCATCTTCCTGTTCCTCGGATCCTTGCGTTCGGTGTTCATTCCCATTGTGGCCATCCCGCTGTCGCTGGTCGGGGCGGTGTTTCTGATGCAGCTGTTCGGATTCACCGTCAACCTGCTGACCCTTCTGGCGATTGTCCTCTCGGTGGGACTGGTGGTTGACGATGCCATCGTGGTGGTGGAGAATATCGAGCGCCACCTGAGCGAAGGCCAGACCCCGGTGCAGGCCGCCCTGCTGGGGGCGCGTGAACTGGTCGGCCCGATCATCGCCATGACCATAACCCTGGCCACTGTCTACATTCCCATCGGCCTGCAGGGAGGTCTGACCGGCTCCCTCTTCCGGGAGTTTGCCTTCACCCTGTCCGGGGCGGTGGCGATTTCCGGGGTGGTGGCGCTCACCCTTTCGCCGATGATGTCTTCCAAGATGCTCAAGCCGGGGATTGAAGAGCACGGGCTGGCAAAAAGGATCGCCAGTGACTTCAAGCGCTTCAGGAAGTTTTACGGCCGACTGCTGGACATCACGCTTGACGCACGCCCGGCGGTCTACGCGGTGTGGATTATCCTGGGCCTGCTGGCCATTCCCATGTTCAGGATGACGCCGGCGGAGCTGGCGCCGCTGGAGGATGAGGGGGCGCTTTTCAGCATTATTGACGCGCCGGCAAGTTCATCACTTGAACTCACCAGCCATTTCAGCCGGGCGGCGGACCGGATTTTTCAGAATGTCCCGGAAAAGGACTTTACCTTCGAAATCGTCTTCCCCACCTCGGGGTTCGGCGGCTTCATCACCAAGCCCTGGAACCAGCGGGAGCGGACACCGTTTGAAATTCTTCCTGAGATGCAGCAGAAGCTGCGCGCCATCACCGGCATCCGGGTGCTGCTGATCGCGCCTCCGGCGTTGCCGGGCGGCGGCGAGTTCCCGGTGGAGTTTGTGATCGCCTCGACCGCCGAACTTGACGAGGTGCTTAAGTTTGCCGAGCAGATAAAATTGAAGGCCATGGAGGCGGGGATTTTTGCCTTCCCGCCGCTCATCGATGTTAAAATCGACCAGCCGCAATCGGAGATCGTGATTGACCGGGACAAGGTGGCGGTTCTGGGTCTCAATCTCCAGCAGGTCGGTTCCGACCTGTCCTCGATGCTCAGCGGCAACTACGTAAACCGCTTCAACATTGCCGGGCGCAGCTACAAGGTCATCCCGCAGATCAAGCGGGTGGGCCGGCTTAATCCCGACCAGCTGGAGAATATTTACATCAGCGGGCCGGACGGCCAGCTGGTGCAGCTCAGCACCGTCGCCGAGATACGCAATTCCACCGTCCCCCGCTCGCTGAACCGATTTCAGCAGCTCAATGCGGTGAAGATGAGCGGCGTAGCCATGCGCCCGCTCAACGAGGCCCTGCGCTTCCTCGAGAATGAGGCCGCCAAGATTCTGCCGCAGGGGTATGTGGTGGATTACACCGGCGAGTCGCGCCAGCTCCGGACCGAGGGGTACAAGTTCCTTCCCGCCTTCGGGCTTGCCATGGTGCTCATCTTTCTGGTGCTTGCCGCACAGTTCAACAGCTTTCGCGATCCGCTGGTCATCCTGGCCGGGTCAGTGCCGCTGGCCATGTTCGGGGCGCTCATCTTCATGTTCCTGAAGATGCCCAACCCCAACATCCCCTTCTTCACCAACGGCTGGACCACCACCCTCAACATTTATTCCCAGGTGGGTCTGGTGACCCTCATCGGCCTGGTCTCGCGCAACGGCATCCTCATCGTTGAGTTTGCCAACAAGCTGCAGGAGCAGGGGCATTCCAAACGCGAGGCCGTGCACGAGGCAGCGCTGAGCCGGCTGCGTCCCATTCTGATGATCAGCGCGGCGACCATCGCCGGCCACTTCCCCCTGACCCTGGTGACCGGGCCCGGCGCGGAAGCCCGTAACTCCATCGGTCTGGTGCTGGTTGGGGGCATGGCCGTCGGCACCCTCTTCACCCTCTTCGTCATTCCCTCCATCTA
>CAZWCD010000016.1:6690-31762 GCA_964632275.1 uncultured Thermodesulfobacteriota bacterium | reverse complement strand
AATCGTAAGGAATTATGGCGGCGAGGTAAAAGTTTTAAGGGAATTGTAAAGGCACGGTAAATACCGGCAGCATGAAAGGGCATTTCCCTGGGCAGGGAGGCTTATGGTGCCAGGAGGATGTTATTGAACGGATGGAGCGCGGGAATGCTGTTTCGTAGCGTCGAGACAACAGGACCCCTTAATCCATAACAATCGGGGGTAATTGCACCGGATAAGATGCATTGTAGACCTGCTTGAGGAAAAGCACCTTATTCTATTCTACAATCAGGGTGTGCGCTCCATACAGAAGACTGGCAATGACTGCTACCACTACGATGATGCAGGCTACGAATAATTTCTTCATGGTGCTACCCTCCGGCTTCATGGTTTCGTAACTGTCTTTTGATTACATACTACGGCCGGACTTTATAAAATTCTATCGGGGAAACCCTGAATGCGTGCTGCCGGACATTTCTAACGGGGGTATTGCAAGGAGGGATGGATGGACAAAAGATTTAAGGGAGCGGTGAAAATATGCAATGAACTAGAAGAAAGGTTGCAGCTGGTTCAACCGCCGCAACCGGGAGGCAGACTCGTGACCGTACAAACAATAAGAGGTTGACCGATAGCGGTTAACCTCTTAATTGTGCTGGTGGAGCTGATGGGATTCGAACCCACGACCTCTTGAATGCCATTCAAGCGCTCTCCCAACTGAGCTACAGCCCCACGCTTACTTATAAATCCGAAATCCGAAGCACGAAATCAGAAACAATAAAACCAACCCGGTTCAAATACCCGAGTTGATGGCAGATTATCATGCAAAAATCCTCTTTTGTCAACCCCCTTTCTGGTGGTGGCGTTGCCTTATTATCTCATAGAGGGCTATTGCTCCGGCAGCTGATGCATTGAGCGAAGAAATGGCGCCCTTCAGGGGAATCCTCGCCAGAAAATCGCATTTTTTGGCAACCAGCGGTCGTATTCCCCGTCCCTCGCTTCCGATAACCAGCGCCAGATCAACCGTTCCGTCAAGATCAAAGATACTTTGCCTGCCGTCCGCACTCGCTCCCGCAACCCAGGCTCCCCGCGCCTTCAAGAAGTCGATGGCACCGGCAATATTCACCACGCTGACAACCGGTATGTGCTCGACGGCACCGGCCGACGCCTTGTAAACGGCGCCGGTGACCGGTGACGACCTGTCTCGCAAGGTAATGACTCCATGCGCCCCGGCGGCACAGGCGCTGCGAACCAGAGCGCCCAGATTTTGCGGATCCTGGATGCCATCCAGAATCAGGGCCAGCAGCTTCTCACCGGATGTGCGCCAGGCTGCAATGATGCTGTCAATGCCGGGTTCCCGCCGGGGGATAACGATGGCAATGACGCCCTGGTGATGGCTGGTGCGCGCGAGCTGCTCAAGGGCCTGCCGTTCTTTATATTCAATGGCCACCCGCTCCCGTTGCGCAAGATCAAGCAGGACCCGTGCACTTCTGTTTCCTTTTTCTTGTGCAAGAAAGATCTTTTTTATATCCGAGGGGCGGCGCTTAATGATCTCGAGAACCGGATTGACACCGTAAATTATTTCAGGCATGTCCTGCCTCGGAGTTGCCACGCAATACGGTTAGGGCGACCGGCCGGTCGCCCTACGATTTCTTAATTTCTGTTTCTCCCACCTCAGCGGCAATCTCGCGGGCCGCCCGGACCGGATCACCCGCTTCCAGAATAGGGCGCCCGATCACCAGGTAATCAGCGCCCGCAGCCAGCGCCTCCGCGGGGGTTACGGTGCGCTTTTGATCACCGGCAGCAGACCCCCGGGGACGGATGCCCGGTGTGACAATCACAAACGGTTCGCCGCACACGGTCCTGATCAATGACGCCTCGCGGGCTGAGGCCACCACGCCTCCTGCGCCCGCCTGCTGTGCGAGCGCGGCAAGCCGTGAGACCGCCGATTCCACCGGTTCGCCTATCCCCACTTCCTGCAAGTCTTCCTGTGCCATACTGGTAAGGACGGTGACGGCAAGGATGAGGGGAGGAGGTGATGAGGTGTCCCGGCTGGGAGCTGCGGCAGCGGCAACCGCCTGGGCGATCATCTTTTTTCCGCCCAGCGCGTGGAGGGTAAGCATGAAAACGCCGTGTTTGCAGGCCTCTTCCACCGCCCGAGCCACGGTGTTGGGTATGTCGTGAAACTTGAGGTCGAGGAACACCCTCCCGCGGTGGGCATGAATCATCTCAATGACCCGGGGACCGCAGCGGGTAAAGAGCTGCTTGCCGACCTTAAAAATGCTGATGACGCCGCTCAGCTGTTTGACCTTTGCCTCGGCTGCTTCAAAACTGTCAACATCAAGGGCGAGGATGATTTTATCCGAGGAAGAGGTCATTGATCCACTTTTTCTTAGATTTAGCAAACGGGGATTTTCTTTCAGTGCAAAATCCAAAATCCGAAATTCGAATATCGAAGCACGAAACAAATCCAACTATCAAATGACAGAAATTCAAAACTGGCTTGCGGCTGATGTTTTGGTCATTGGAACATTTTGATTTGTTTCATTGTTTCGAATTTCGGATTTCGTGCTTCGGATTCACATGTAACTTCCCCTGCTTCTGGGCCCGTTCATCAGCAATAATCTGCAGCACCTGCTGAACCGCCCGGCCGAAATCGTCATTTACCACCTTGTACTGATACCAGCTTGACTGCTCAATTTCCTTTTGTGCCTGATCAAGCCGCTTCTTCATCACTGCCTCGTCTTCCGTGCCCCGCTGAATCAGCCGTTCCTGCAAATCCTTGTGTGACGGCGGAAGAATATAAATAGTAATGCTCGCAGGATAGATTTCCTTGATGCGGCCGGCGCCGGCCTGATCGATATCAAAAAGCATGTCCATGCCTTTACTGCTGCAGCCTGCTATGATTGCCCGGGAGGTGCCGTAGAAATTCCCATAGATTTCGGTCCATTCCAGAAGCTGGTCCGTGTCAATCATCCGCCTGAAATCGGCAAGCGATACGAAGTGATAATCAATCCCGTCTTTTTCGTGGCTGCGGGGCTCGCGGGTGGTTATGGACACGGAAAAGCAGAGATCGGGAAGCAGTCGCACCACTTCCCGGCAGAGAGAGGTCTTGCCCGCGCCCGACGGCGCTGAAACGATGAATATGAGGGGTTCATGTGCCACGCTGCTTATGCCTTGGGATCCTGCCCGGCAGGCTCCTCGCCCTCAAAACGCTGGGCGATGGTTTCCGCCTGGAGCGCGGAGAGTATTATATGATCGCTGTCCGTGATAATGACGGAGCGTGTTTTCCTGCCCTGGGTGGCGTCAATCAATTTGCCCCCCTCGCGGGCTTCGTCCTTGAGCCGCTTCATCGGCGCGGAGCCGGTCGCCACGATTGCGATCACCCGCGACGCAACCACCGTGTTTCCGAAACCGAGGTTCAGTAACTTGGTGCTCAAGCCTGTTCCCTTCCCGATGCAACTACAATGGATAGAGCTAACTCAGCATGTTCAAATGTTACACATGGTCGCTGATACATCCGAAGCACGAAATCCGAAACTCGAAACAAATTCGAAATGCAAATGACCAACATTCAAAGAGAGGGCAAACCGAGGGTGCAGGGATCAGGGGCGGTGAGGCCTTTTGACCTGCATCGTGTATCCTGTATCATGCCTCGTGTTTTGCCCTTCATGGTTTTCGTGGTTGCAGTTTTTAAACATTTGAGCTTTCGCTTTTGACATTGCTTCTGATTTCGGATTTCATGCCTGAGCAGTCAATCAGCCGCAGCCTGATGATTCCAAAATCCTCCTCTCTAACTGCTACTCAATGTTCTGCACCTGCTCCCGGATGCGCTCCAGCTCGTTTTTAATTTCCACCACCTTGAGGGATATCTCGGCGCTCCCTGCCTTGGAGCTGATGGTGTTGACTTCGCGGTGGATTTCCTGGACAAGAAACTCGAGTTTTCTCCCGACCGCCTCCTCTGTCTCCAGCCAATGCCGGAATTGCAGCACGTGGCTCATGACCCTGACCAGTTCCTCCGCGATATCGCTTTTTTCAACCAGGTAGGCCACCTCCTGGGCAAGGCGGGTTTCATCGATCTCCATGTCCTTGCAGAGCGCCTGGATCTTTTCACGCAGACTTTCCTGGTACTCATTGAAGGTGGCGCCGGACAGGGTGCGAATGCGTTCAAGCCTGCTTTCAATCTGATTCAGCCGTGACAGAAAGTCCTCTTTTAATTGCAGGCCTTCCGTCTCCCGCATTTTGACCAGTTCATCGAGGGCGCTGCTCAGCGACCCTTTGAGCGTCTCCCAGTCACAGGTGGAATTATGGTTCGTGGTCTGGGCAATGATGATCTCTTTCTGGGTTAACAGTTGATCAAGAGTAATCTCTCCCGGCAGCTGCAGCATCCCCCGGAGATCCTTCAGCAGCAACAGATACTGCTGGGCCAGGGGCATATTGAGCTCGAAGCGGGCGCCTTCCGCCTCCTTACAGTCAAGCTGAACTGACAGGTCTATTCTTCCCCGGGAAACCCGGGACAGCACCAGCTTTTTGATATCATTTTCAAGGGGAAAGCAACGCTGGGGCAGTTTAAGCGAGACATCGCAAAACCGGTGATTGATGGATCTCACCTCGACGACAATATCTCCCTTTTCTGTTGCAGTAAGGGACCTTCCATAACCGGTCATGCTTCGTATCATGTGTGCTCCTGAGCGATCTGCGATCTGAGATGGGTGATATGGGATATGCGATCGTCCGCAATGCCGCATTGCAAGGACTTAATGGAATCAAACCCGCCTGTCCCTGCGGGATGTCTTGAATTATGATAACGCAGTTCTATAGACACGTCATGCTGCGGCTCGACCGCAGAATCCAGCCTCCCTGTTTTAGTGAATCCTGCTATCAAGTATGACATATGCCTTGGTTTTATCTTGTCATTTCGAAGGTGCAGAGCGACTGAGAAATCTTATGGGATTTCTCACATTCGTTCGAAATGACAGTGATGTATCATAACGAAATAAAGGGTTAGTAATCTTTGCAAATCTGTTTTCGTGTTACAAGGTTGTTTTTTTGATTATGGGCACTCGTGCAACCCGCAACACCAATCACGCTCCTGCGCTCCGGCCGCCCCCGTTCCCGATCCCTCCTGCAGCTGCAGCCGGTACCGTTCCCGCAGCCGGTTCAGCAGTTCGATAATCTCGGCAGACGCGTAATCAGGATAGGTCCACTCGAGGGGTCGGAAGCTTTTATCGCGGTAGATGAGCGTCAGGTCTGCGTAGACCCCGTTGCCCAGGTACGGGCGGTGAGTATATTTTTTATTGGTGGCCAGCAGCAGGTGCTCAAGGGCGATATAGCCGGGGTCGAGGTTGATGGTTCGTCCGCCTGCAGCGCTCAGGTAACGTCCTTCGAGAAAATCCGTGAGCTTCTTTACCTCGGGCAACGACTCCGGCCTGATCAAATCCCCGAAGGTGATGAAGCGCCGCATCAGGTTTTCGCCCATTTCCTCGCGGTAGTAATCGGTCATGGTGAACGGGATGCACCGGCTCATGAAGTCTATGGTTCCATAAGCGTGCGCCAGCTCGCCCGCGGCATCGGCAATCAGCTGCTTTTGAGCTGCCAGAAGGCTCACGATCAACTTAACCGGCCGGGGAGATGACGATGTGCTCATGAAGGCGTTAGGCCTGTTGCCGAGGCATGCGTCAGCACGGGTCTTCCCGTATGCTCTCGATAAGCTCACGGGGAGTTACGGTTGCCGTTCCTAATTTGCTCACCACGATCCCTGCCGCATGGTTGGCAATGATGGCCGCCTCCTCCAGGGAAGCGCCCGCACACAGGGCCATGGTGAGGGTTGCTATAACCGTGTCTCCTGCGCCGGTAACGTCATACACCTCTTTTGCCTTGGTGGGAATGTGGGTGTTCCGCTTCCGCTGAAAGAGGCTCATCCCGTCTTCGCCCCGGGTGATGAGAACCGCTTCACAGCCGAGTTTGGCAAGCAGCGCCCGCCCGGCCCGGGTGAGCGTTTCCTCGTTGTCTATGTCGATGCCGCTTATGCGGGCGGCCTCCTTTTTGTTGGGGGTGATCACGGTGACCCGGTTTTTATAAAGGGCATAGTTATGCGGACTGGGGTGATCGGTGCAGACGAGCATTTTTTTAGCGTGGGCCCACTCGAGCACGTCCTGCAGCAGGGGGTTGGGAACAGCCCCCTTGGCATAGTCGGAAATAATCAGGGCCCCGGCGCCGTCGCAGGCGGCGGTCAGGTACGACAGCAGCTTTTTTCTGCTTTGCGGCGACGCCTCCGCGCGATCCTCATGATCGAAACGCACCACCTGCTGGCGGTGGTCGGCGATGATCCGCGTTTTTACCGTGGTGGGGCGGTCCCGTTCCGTAATGATGCCCCCGGTCTGCGCGCCCAGGCGCCTTATCTCGCTGGTACATTTTTTGCCCATGGCGTCACTGCCTACAAGGCCGCAGATAAAGCCGTTTCCCTTCAGCGTGCGGATGTTGTGCAGCACGTTGGCAGCCCCGCCCAGACGGTATTTTTTTTCCATGACCTGCACCACCGGGACCGGCGCCTCGGGGGATATGCGCCCCGCCCGGCCATAGATGAATTCATCAATCATCAGGTCCCCGATGACGGCGATGCGGGTCAGGGGAAACTGGCGTATGCGGGAAATCAGTGTGTCACTCGTTATATCACTCACGTCCGTGTTCCTCGCCTTTATGTCCGCCGCCGTGAAAAACGCGGGTTCGACGACCCGGCATGAAGGCATGGTGAAAGCGCACCCGGCAAAGGGCCTCATAGTAGCGTGAGCCGCAATGGTTTGTCAACCCCATTCCCGGCTGCCGCGTTCATTGCCGCACCCGCAGCAGGTAATAGGTGCCGAGCGTGGCAAAAAAGATGTTTGCCCCCCATGCGGACAGCAGCGGAGAAAGAACCCCGCCCTTGCCCAAAGAGATGCCGAAATTGTAGAGGATGAAATAGGAAAACCCGATGAGAATGCTCGCCCCGATCCCCCGGGGTATCCCGCCGCCCCTGCCGATGCGCAGGGCAAAAGGAATGGCAAATATCGGCATGATCAGACAGGTAAAGGGAAAGGATATCTTGGCATGGAGATAGGGGATGTACTCCGGAACCTTGTACCCGGCCTTCTGAATCTTGGCAATATATTGCTTGAGCTCAAGAAAGCTCATCTCCTCCGGTTCCTTGCGGGCCAGTTTAAAGTCTTCCGGGGTTTCCTTCAGGGGCATGACTTTTTCCGCGACGGTCTCCACGCTCTGCATGCCGTCCGGGGTAAAGGTCCGGGTCACCACGTCGAAGAAATGCCACTGGCCGTTTATCCATTTCCCGCGGCGCGCGTCCAGCCGTTGGGCAAGGGTGAAACGCTCGCCGAAATAAAAAACGGTTATGCCGTACAGGGTGTTGGTGTTGTGTTCAAACAGCTCGATGTTGCAGATCGCGTCTTCGGTGCGGTACCAGAACCGGTCCTGCTTGAGCAGCCGGCGCCCCTTTTTTTGCTTGATCTGGATGTTTTCTATGTATTTGGCCTTTTGGCTGGTAAAGGGCAGGGCCAGTTCCTGGTTGCAGAAAGCGAGGAGCATGACGCAGAGGCTCATCACCAGCAGCGGAATGACGATGCTGTAGACGCTGATGCCGCTCGCCTGCATGGCGGTTATCTCGTTGTTCCGGGCAAAAAGGGCCAGCGTGAGAAAGGTCGCCAGCAGCGTGGCCACCGGGAACAGCCAATGAAACATCTGGGGCAGCTTGTACAGGCATGCCGCCAGCGAAAGCAGCAGGGGAACGTTGTATTTTTCCAGGTTCTCCATGAACTGGACCGAAAAATCAATGACAAAGAAAAGCGCCACGCAAGTGATGAGGCAGAGGGAAAAAAGTTTTACGAACTCCCGGCTGATATAGCGGGTAACGATGCTCATGGTTTCCGATCCTGGTAGTGGCGGACCTGGTAGACAAATGCCTCCAACCGGGTCCGGGTGTTTCCGTCCTGCTGACCGTCATAGGCAATGGTAAGCAGGGGGAAGTTGTGATGATCTTCGCGGCACCGCTTCAAAATGGCGTTGACGATCGTGCCCGGCATGCAGGTGAAGGGCATGGTGTTGATGAGGCCGCCGGCGCCCCGCCGGACAAAGTCGATGGCCTTGCCGATGCTCAATATGGCCTCTCCTTCAAACGACGGGTGCATGTAGGGCAATGCGTGCCGGATGAGCGCTTCGGTGGGCAGCTCATGACCATTCCTGAAGGAACCGCTCATGCTCGCGGTGAGCCGGCGCTCTATCAGTTTCTGGATTTCATCGGTTACCAGGTTGGCCACATAGCTTCGGTACTTCCCCTTCCTGAGGGTTCTTTGCTTGCTGGTATAATTGATGTACAGCAGCCACTCGGAAATCGGCGGCAGCCATACCTCGCAGCCCAACCGTTCAAGGGTGCGAACCAGATCCTCGTTGCTGAACCGGTTGGAGCGAATGTAGATTTCCCCCACGATGCCGATGATCGGCTTCCGCCCGGCTCCATCGAGGGGTATCCGGTCAAACTCAGCACCTGCCTGCCTGAGCAGCGGACCGGTCTCTTCACGGCGGCTCAGCGCCCGGCAGACCCGGTCCAGGTACGAGCAGTAGATGCGCTCGCTCTCCCCCTCATTTTTCTCATAGGGTCGCACCTGGCGCAATTTTTTCTGGAGCAGATCGATGGACACCATGCCTTTCCAGGCTATCTTGGACAGCCCATTGCCGATGCCGCCCAGCTCCTTGTAAAGATCTTCATCCTGATCCGGCGCCAGGATGGGAATCTGCTGAAACCCCATCTCATCCAGCACCAGGCGGTGAAAGCGGTTATATTGTCCGAACCGGCAGGGCCCCCGACCCGATGCCATGAAAAAAGCCGTACGGTCGGGATCAAAGTCGGGTCGCCGGGTCACCTTGATCATATCCCCGGTGGTGAGAATGCAGGGGTAGCACTCCTTCCCCGAGGTGAGCTTTCTTCCCCAGATCAGGGTTTCCTGGTCGGACTCGGGCATCACCACCGCCCGCATGCCGCAGGCCTCGAAGGCGGCAGCCACCGCATGGCTGTGGTCGGCCATGTTGGGAATGTAAATCGTTTTCAATTTGTCGGTCAGTGCCCGGCGCGGCGATGCAGCCGGCCGTGCAAGGCCGGGCCGGCTGCCGGCGTTCTTCAGGCTGTCCAGGAAGGCCTCGAGACGGGTAATGACGCCCACATCAGAGCTGTGCTCGTCAATCTCAATGGTGAGGTAGGGAAAGCCTTTCATCTTGTCCTTGAAAAAATGCGCGATGAACGAATCTGGCCCGCAGCTGAAATTGGTGAGATACAGCCCGTGCAGCGCGGGATGGGATTTGATGCAGTGGGTGGCGGCAACTATCTTCTGGCCGTACTTCCAGTACATCTCGTTCCATTCCGAGACGAGACCGCTCTGCTCAAGAGGGAGAAAATCCATGGGGATGGCGACGATACCCAGCTCGGTTATCTTTTTCGGCAGATTAAGATTGATGCCCGCGTCGCAGCCGTTGTACGGCCTGCTGACTATTACCAGGGCGGTCCGGTCGCCGGTGAGCTGGTGCAAAACCTCGCGGCCCCGCTTCTGGATGGCCTCGCTGAAGCGGCGCTGCGCGGCAAACGCCGCCGCCAGCGCCCGGCGAATGGCGCTTCCGCTTCTCCCCAACTGCCGGCCCACCGCGCGCATGCCCTTTTCCACCGCCTTTTTCCCGTCTCCGAAATAGAGGATGGGGCTTATCAGCTCCACCCCGAGTTCATCAAAATTGATGGCGGAACGAAGGGTATAGGGCAGGGCCTGGACGTAGGGGCATACCAGGCTTCGATCCACGTCGGGATGGATCCGCTCCATCTCAAGGATGCTGGGGAAGAAAATCCGGCGCACCCCTTTTCCGACTAGATTGAGCAGGTGGCCGTGGGCAACCTTGATGGGGAAGCAGGTTTCGGCAACCACGCTTTCAACCCCCCGGTGGATGATTTCCTTGTGGGTCGTATCAGAAAGGACAACCTTATACCCCAGGCCGGTGAGGAAGGTGTAAAAAAACGGCAGGAGTTCGTGATAGTACATGCAGCGGGGTATGCCGATCTCCGGGGCATCGGGCGCGCAGGTCTGCGGTAGCCGGCAGGCCTCTTCGAGAAACCCCTCCCGCTCGGCGAAAAGGTCCGGCAGACCAATGCCCTTTTTGTCGCCGCGGTTTATTTCGAACCGTTCGCAGCGGCTTCCATACAGCAGCGGCCGCTCCCCTCTCACCTTCAAGCGCTTGATCTCGCAGCGGTTGGGGCACTTTTTGCATTCAAATGACGCCAGTTCATAGTTCCGCCCGCTCAGGTCGAATCCCTTGAAGGCGGTTGTCCCGCTGGTGTTTTCATCCCGGGCAAGAATGGCGGCGCCGATGGCGCCGGTCACATCATGGTCGGGGGGAACGGTGATGTTCCGGTTGAGAATCTTTTCAAACGCGGCGACCACCCCCAGGTTGAAGGCGGTGCCTCCCTGGAAGAAGATGCGGTCGCCGATGCGCCGGTCGCCCACCACCTTGTTCAGGTAATTCAGGGCAATGGAGTAGCTCAGGCCGGCGACGAGGTTGGCCTTGTCCGCGCCCAGCTGCTGATGGTGCACCAGATCGGATTCGATAAACACGGTGCAGCGCTCGCCCAGCGCTACCGGGCAGGGGGCCTTGAGCGCGAGCGAGCTGAACTCGTTTTTAATGCTGATGCCGAGCTTTTCCGCCTGCTCTTCCAGAAACGAGCCGGTGCCGGCCGCGCACACCTTGTTCATTTCAAAATCCACGATGGCGCCGCGGGATATGCTGATATATTTTGAATCCTGTCCGCCGATTTCGAAAATGGTGTCTACCGTGGGATCAATGGCAATGGCCGCGGTAGCCTGGGCGGTTATCTCGTTTTTGATGACATCGGCCCCGATGAAATCGCCGGTCAGGTACCGTCCCGATCCGGTGGTGCCCACCGAGGCAATCTCCACCTTCTCCGCCACCTCCTCACCTACTTCTTTCAGCCCCTGCTTAATTGCTTCAAGCGGCCTTCCCGCGGTCATCAGGTACCGCTTGGAGAGGACCCGGTTATGGTCGTCGATGACCACCACGTTGGTGCTGATTGAACCCACATCAACTCCGAGGTAGCCCCGTATCCTCCCGCTGCCTTCAGCAAGGATATTCAAAGACGAGATGGTTTCCTTTTTTATAATTTCAAACGGCGAAAGGGGATCCAGCCCCCTGGCCTTGCCGGGAGACGGAGGGGCGCTGATGTAGCGGGCAAGCTTGTCCAGACCGGCAAAGCGATTGTGAAATGAGGCGTCCTCCTTAAGCAGCAGCACCGCGCCGATGGCGCCCATGGAGGCGAAGTATTCGGGGACGATCAGCTCATCATCCTTCAGCTCCAGCACCTCGCGGAATGCCCGGCGCATACCCAGGTTGGCGGCAACCCCTCCCTGAAAGGAGACAGGAGGGGTAAACGATTTACCCCGACCCAGCGTGCTCTTGAAATTCCGGGCGACTGCGCTGCAGAGGCCGGCAACAATATCGTAATCGGGGGTCGCGCTCTGCTGCAGATGAATCATGTCGGTTTTGGCGAACACGCTGCACCTGCCGGCAATGCGGGGAGGATTTTTCGACTGCAGGGCAAGCCTGCCGAATTCCTCCACGGTGAGCCCCAGCCGGTGCGCCTGCTGGTCCAGGAACGACCCGGTTCCGGCGGCGCAGACCGCGTTCATGATGAAGTCGCTGATTTTAACCGCCCCGGTGGCTTCGTCCCGTTCCAGGAAGATGAGCTTGGAATCTTCGCCGCCCATTTCCACCACGGTTTTCACCCGGGGATAAAAATATTCGACGGACTTGCTCTGGGCGATGATTTCGTTTTCAAAGCGCGTATCGAGCAGTTCCGCAAGCAGCTTGCCGCCGCTGCCGGTGATGGCAATGCCGCCGAGGCAGGAGGCGGGCATGAGGGAAAAAACGCTCTCCAACACGCGATGCGCGGTGACCAAAGGCTGCCCGTGCGTTCTGGTGTAATGATCTTCCAGTATGTTCCCCCGGGAGTCCATCGCCACCGTATTGACACTCACCGACCCCACATCAATGCCCAGGAAGTACTCCCGCCCCTCCGCCATGATGCCGATCCCCCCGTATCATTATAAATGAAGTTCGGTTCGCCTGCTCAAGGCGATGGTTTACTGTCTGCCCAACTGATGCCGCTTCCGTGTTATATGAATTACTATACCCGACTTTAGCGCGACCCGCAAACCTCAACCCATGGTTTATTCATCCTTCAGGTCCCTGGTCATGAGCTCCATGACCGCATCCTTGGGATTTTTGCTGCCGCGCAGAATGCTGTGAACCTGGTCGGTGATGGGCATGGGAACCCCCATCTTGCCGCTCAGATCATGGGCTGACCCGGCAGTCCGGATGCCTTCGGCCACGGTGCGCATGTTCCTGGTTATATCCTCCAGCGACTCTCCCCGGCCCAGCCTGATACCCACGGTCCGGTTGCGGCTCAGCTCGCCGGTGCAGGTGAGCACCAGATCACCCAGGCCGGACAGGCCGGAAAGGGTATGCCGGTCGGCCCCCATTTTCAGCGCCAGGCGGGATATTTCCGCAAGCCCCCGGGTGATAAGGGCCGCCCGGGTGTTGTAGCCGAAACCGAGTCCGTCTGAAATGCCTGCCGCGATGGCTATGACATTTTTGAGCGCGCCGCCAAGCTCCACCCCGGTCACATCGGCGTTGGTATAGACGCGGAAGAAGGGAGTTGAAAGAATCTGCTGGATCTCCCTGGCAAGCGGCTGATTCTCGGATGCCAGGGTCACGGCGCTGGGAATCTTTCTGCTCACCTCGAGCGCAAAGGTCGGACCGGAGAGGACGGCCAGACGCTGTCCGTCCCTGATGCCGAGCTCGTCCCGGATGACAGCGGACATGGTAAGCAGGGTCCGGTTCTCGATGCCCTTGCTGGCGCTGACCAGCATGGTCCGGGCCGGGAGATGCGCGGCGATGTGTTGCACCGTCTGCCGGACGGCGTGGGAGGGCGTTACCAGGAGGAGCAGGTCCTTGTTGCCGGCAGCCTCTTCAAGCGAGGCGGTGGGGAGTATATTGTGGGAAAGCGGGATCCCGGGCAGGTAGAGGCCGTTCTCCCGGTCAGCCGCCATGGAGACGACAAGTTCCGCTTCATAGGCCCACAGGGTGACGGCGAATCCCTTCCCGGCAAGAAGGTTCGCCAGCGTGGTACCCCAGCTTCCTGCTCCGATAACACCGATGCGCACCCGGACCGATCTCCCCGTGCAATTCAATCAGGTTTAATGATTCCCGGGAACTGCGCAATGACATGCCTGCTCGCGACCTGTCGCGGCGCCGTCCCTCATGTTACAACCGCAGCGTGTCAATCCTCTTCAGCTAAATGAGCGACGCCGACAACCTTTTCGCCCTTTTCCACGTTGATCAACCGCACCCCCTGGGTATTCCGGCCGATCACCGAGATCCCCTTGATCTTCATGCGGATGATGGTTCCGTGATCGGTGATGAGCATCACCTCGTCTTCATCCGCCACCTCTTTCATGCCGACCACGTTGCCGTTGCGCTCCGTGGTCTTGATGGTGATGATGCCCATGCCGCCCCTGCCCTGAACGCGGTACTCCTCGGAATCGGTGCGCTTGCCGTAGCCGTTTTCAGTTACCGTCAGGATGGTTGCACCCTCCCCGATCGCCTCCATCCCGATGATGACGTCATCCTTACCCACGGTCATGCCGCGCACGCCGCGGGCGGTTCGTCCCATGGACCGCACCTCTGTTTCCTTGAAACGGATGGCCTTGCCTTCGCGCGAGCCCAGCAGTATGTCCTGGCTGCCGTCGGTCACCCGCGCCGCGATAAGCTCGTCATCGGCATCGATGCTCAGGGCGATAATCCCGCCCGCCCGGGGACGGCTGTATGCCATGAGCGGGGTCTTCTTGATCAGCCCCTTGCGGGTCGCCATGACAATGTATTTCCCCTCGACGAATTCACGCACCGCCAGGATGGCGGCAAGCCCTTCATCGGGACTCAGGTTGAGCAGATTGACGATGGCCTTTCCCATGGCCGCCCGTCCCGCCTGGGGCAGCTCATACACCTTCTGCCAGAACACCTTGCCGCTGCTGGTGAAGAAGAGTATGTGGCTGTGGGTGGAAGCCACGAAGAGGTGTTCGACAAAATCCTCCTGCCGGGTGGTCATCCCGGTGACGCCCTTGCCTCCACGGCGCTGGCTGCGGTAGAGGCTGCTGGGGTTGCGCTTGATGTAGCCGTTATGAGAAACGGTAACCACCATGTCCTCTTGAATAATCAGGTCTTCAACCTCGATCTCGCCTTCCTTGTCGACAATCGCGGTTCTTCTCGCGTCTCCATATTTTGTGCGTATGCCGGTGAGCTCTTCAATGATGATCTCCTTGACCAGCTCCTCCTTTTCCAGGATCTGCTTGAGCCGCTTGATGAGCCGGGTAATCTCCTCCAGCTCCTGCAGTATCTTTTCCCGCTCCAGGGCGGTCAGCCGCTGCAGGCGCATGTCCAGGATGGCCTGCGCCTGAATCTCGGAGAGGGCAAACTGGGTTATCAACCCTGCTTTTGCCTCGGCGGGACTGGCGGATGCCCGGATCAGGGCAATGATGCGGTCAAGATTGTTGAGGGCAATTTGCAGGCCCATGAGGATGTGAGCCTGATGCTCCGCCTTTTTCAGCTCGTAGGCAGTCCTGCGCAAAATGACCACTTTGCGAAAATTGATGAAGTGGTTGAGCATCCCCGGCAGATCCAGGATCCGGGGCTGGTTGTCAACCAGCGCGAGCATGATGATGCCGAAGGTGCCCTGGAGCTGGGTGTGCCGATACAGCTGGTTGAGAATGACCTGGGCTATTTTGTCGCGCTTCAGCTCAATCACAATGCGAATGCCTTCCCGGTCCGATTCGTCGCGAATATCGGTGATGCCGTCAATCTTCTTCTCCTGCGAGAGCTCGGCTATTTTCTCAATCAGCCGGGCCTTGTTCACCTGGTAGGGCAGCTCGGTGATGATGATGCATTCCTTATCCCCCTTGGCCTGTTTCTCAATGAACGCCCGGCCGCGCACCTGCAGCGAACCCTTGCCGGTGCGGTATGCTTCCTGAATGCCGTCCCGGCCGTGAATGATGCCGGCGGTGGGAAAATCGGGGCCGGGAATAATCTTCAGCAGCTCATCGATGCCCAGGGAGGGGTTTTTAATCAGGGCGATGGTGGCATCAATCACTTCTTTGAGGTTGTGAGGAGGTATGTTGGTGGCCATTCCCACCGCAATACCGGAGGATCCGTTGACCAGCAGGTTGGGTATGCCCGCCGGCAATATCGATGGCTCATTGAGCGTGCCGTCATAGTTCGGCACAAAATCGACGGTTTCCTTTTCAATGTCGGCCAGCAGTTCATTGGTGATTTCGGCCATGCGGATTTCAGTGTAGCGCATTGCCGCCGGGGGATCACCGTCGAGAGAGCCGAAGTTGCCCTGCCCGTCCACCAGGGGATAGCGGAGCGAAAAGTCCTGGGCCATCCGGACAATGGTGTCGTACACCGCCGCATCGCCATGGGGGTGGTATTTACCGATTACATCGCCCACGATGCGCGCGGATTTTTTGTACGGCTTGTTCCAGACATTGCCGAGGTCATACATGGCATAAAGCACTCGTCGGTGGGCCGGCTTGAGGCCGTCGCGGATATCCGGCAATGCCCGCCCGATGATGACGCTCATGGCGTAGTCCATGTAGGACCGTCTCATCTCGTCTTCAATATTTACCGGTATCTGTTGTGGGGGTATCTCCGGGCTTTCCATACGTTCGCGGTTCCTAAGTAAGGATTAGAGAGATTAGAGATAGTATTGATGAGTGAGCGGCCCATAATCCATCAGTGGTTGAAAAAGCAACTTTTGCCAGGCTGTTCAAAAACATCCAGATGCAAGGCACGCGAACTCCTGAGGAATGAGGCGTACTTTTCGGTGCGCTGCAATGACGAAGGAGGAGCGTAACGCCGCAGATGGGCGTTTTTCAACAGCCTGCTAAATATCCAGATTGGTCACGTTAATGGCATTCGCGTAGATGAACTCTTTGCGCGGCTCAACCTGGTCTCCCATCAGAATGGTGAATATTTCATCGGCCTCAATGGCGTCCTCTATCTGCACCTTGAACAATGTTCTTTTTTCCGGATTCATGGTGGTTTCCCACAGTTGCTCGGGGTTCATTTCACCAAGCCCTTTGTACCGCTGGATCTCCTGCCCTTTTTCCCCCGAGGCCAGTATGAAATCGAGCGCATCGGCAAGATTGTTGAAGGTACGGTCATCGGTTGCCTTTATCAAGAACGGCGGGAACCCGATGGCTTTGAGACCGTCGGCCATTTTCCTCAGCTCTTCCAGTTCGGTTGACACCAATAAATCGAAATCAACCCGTGTCTCTCGTTTTATGCCGTCCAGCTTGGAAAGGCACGTAATGGCGTAGCAGCTGTGCTCGGCATCTTCAATCAACGAATAATCCATGGGCGGCACCGACGAAAAGAAGAATCCTTCGCGAGCCTTGAGGCGATCGATAAAGGTCAGCAGATTTTCTTGTACCTTCAGCGTCTCCCGGGTAAAGGAGGCATCGAATGCGACGGCCGACAAAACATCTTTATCCCATTGTTTTTTGTGAAGTTTTTCTAATAATTTCTTGTACTTTAAGGCTTTGTCCATGACGGCGAGCAAGCGGCTCCCTTTATACGATTTGTCCGAGCCGTGAGGCACCAGCTCAATGCCTTCCGTCCCGCATTCGAGGAGATATTTTTCCAATAAGCTTTCATCCTTGATATAGCGCTCCTGCTTTTTTCTTTTCACCTTGAACAGGGGCGGCTGGGCAATATAGATGAATCCTCTTTCAATAAGTGAAGGCATTCTTCGATAAAAGAAGGTTAAGAGCAATGTCCTGATGTGCGAGCCGTCCACGTCCGCATCGGTCATTATAATAATGCGGTGGTAGCGGGGATTGGTCATCTCGGTATCTTCTTTTTCTATGCCGGTCCCCAGCGCGGAAATGATGGTGTTGATTTCTTCATTTTCGAGCATCTTATCAAAACGCGCCTTCTCAACGTTTAATATCTTTCCCTTGAGCGGCAGTATGGCCTGGAATCGGCGGTCCCGTCCCTGCTTGGCCGATCCTCCTGCCGAGTCACCCTCAACCAGATATATTTCACATTGAGCCGGATCATTTTCCTGGCAGTCAGCCAGCTTGCCCGGCAAAAAGGTGTTTTCGAGCGCTGTTTTTCTCCGGGTAAGTTCCTTGGCTTTGCGCGCCGCCTCGCGGGCCCGTGCCGCTTCGAGCGACTTGGTGATAATCTTTTTTGCAACAGCTGGATTTTCCTCAAGATAGTATCCCAGCTTTTCCCCGACCAGTTGCTCCACCGTACCTTTGATAAAGGTATTTCCCAGCTTGCTTTTGGTCTGACCTTCGAATTGCGGCTGGGGAAGCTTGACGCTGATTACCGCGGTTAACCCTTCCTGCAAATCTTCACCCTTGAAATTCTCCTTGAAATCCTTGGGAGAGAAATTTTTCGATGCGTAGTTGTTGATGGTTCTGGTCAAAGCGGTCCGGAATCCGGAAAGATGGGACCCGCCTTCTCTGGTATTGATATTGTTGGCAAACGAAAACACGTTCTCGGTGTAGGAGTCATTATACTGAATGGCGATCTCGATGGTGACCGACTGTTCTTTTTTTTCACCTCCGTCTTCAGAAATGTAGAACCGTTCGCCTTCGAGATAAATTGGCTTGGGATAGAGGGGGTTTTTATTCCGGTTAAGGTATTCAACAAAGGAAACAATGCCGCCTTCATAGATAAATTCATGTTTTTTTTCAGTGCGTTCATCGGTAATGGTGATGAGAACGCCTTTGTTTAAGAACGCAAGTTCCCGCAAGCGTTGTGACAGGATATCAAAGCTGAACTCGGTTGTTTCAAAAATCTCTCCATCCGGTTTGAAAATGACCTTGGTTCCGCGGTCTTTCGTTTTACCCACGACCTCAAGATCGGAAATCGGTTTGCCTTTCTGGTAGGCCTGATGATACACCTTTCCGTCCCGTTTAATTTCCAGTCCCAGTTGTTCCGACAGCGCGTTGACCACCGATACGCCGACCCCGTGCAACCCCCCTGAAACCTTATAGCTGCTGTTATCAAATTTGCCGCCGGCGTGCAGCACGGTCATGACCACCTCGGCAGCAGATCTGTTTTCGGTTGGGTGCATATCGACGGGTATGCCTCTGCCATTGTCGATAACCGTTACGCTGTTATCGGTATGGATCACCACGTCGATGCGGTTACAGTAGCCGGCCAGCGCTTCGTCAATGCTGTTGTCCACCACTTCATACACCAGATGGTGCAGGCCCTCGACGCCGGTATTGCCAATGTACATCGCGGGTCTCTTGCGTACCGCCTCGAATCCCTCTAATACCTTGATTTGGTTGGCATCATAATTGTTGTTGTTAGATTCGTGATTGTCCATTAATCCCCTTTATTTTTTCAATGATGCGTTCCAGTTCTTCGGGCGAATAATATTCAATAACGATTTTCCCCCGTTTCCCCTTACCTGCAATCCTGACCTTGGTGCCAAACCACTGGATCAATTCATTTTCCATATATTCCAAGTGAACAAGCTCTTCCTGGGGCGAGTGCTTTGTTGCCACCCGATTCAGCTTTTTTACCAGCTTTTCCGTTTCTCTCACCGACAATCCCTTGCTCAGCACCAATCTGAATGCCTCTCGCTGTTTTTGCGCCTCAAGTATGCTGAGCAGGCATCGGGCATGGCCGGTGGTGATCTCCTGGCGGACAATTGACTGTTTTATCATGGGAGGGAGCTTCAACAAGCGGATCTGATTGGCGATGGTCGCCCGGTCCCTGCCCATGACCTGGGAGAGCTTTTGCTGTGTATAATTGAAATCGTTGATCAATTTTTGGTATGCTTCTGCCTCTTCAATGGGGTTCAAATTTTCTCGTTGCATATTTTCAATTAACGAATATTCCAGCTGCTCTTCTTCGGTAACCTTTTTTACGATAACCGGAACCTTTTTTAACCCTGCCAGCGTCGCAGCACGCAGTCTGCGCTCTCCCGCAATGAGTTGATACCCGTTTTCCACTTCTTTCACCAGCAGCGGCTGGATGACACCCTTTTCTTTTATAGAATGAGATAGTTCCTGTATTTTTTCCTGATTAAACTCGGTCCGGGGCTGGTGAGGATTTATTTGAATAGCATCGAGGCTGCAATAAATTGCTGTATCCGTCAGCTCATCGCTCGGAACATCCGGTATTAAGGCACTCAGCCCTTTACCCAATACTTTTCGCTCAGCCATTTGCTTTTAATTCTCCATGAATGATAAGTTGTGCCAGTTCCATATAGCTTCTGGCGCCGGCAGAAAGCTTGTCGTAATAGAATATGGGCTTGCCGTAACTTGGGCATTCACCCAGCCGGACATTTCTGGGAATAATGGTTTGCAGCACTTTGTCGGGAAAGAAGTTTTTTATTTCGCAGGCGACCTGATGGGAAAGATTGTTCCTTTTGTCAAACATGGTCAAAAGAAACCCTTCGATACCGAGATTGGGATTAAAGGCTCTTTTTATCCGTTTGACGGTGTTGAGCAATTGGGTGAGTCCTTCAAGGGCATAATACTCACATTGAATCGGGATTAAAACGGAATCAGAGGCATTGAAGGCGTTCACCGTCAGAAGGCCGAGTGACGGGGGGCAGTCAATGATTATATAATCGTAATCATTTATAATTTTTGACAGTTTTTCTTTGAGCCTTGCTTCTCGGTCCGGGAAATTGACCAATTCAATCTCCGCACCGATCAAGTCAATACTCGAGGTAACAATGGAAAGATTGGCAAAAGCGGTTTCTCTAATGACCTGCGAAAACCCAGTCTCATCAATTATCACATGATAAATATTTTTATCGGTCCCGTCTTTTGCTATACCGACACCGCTGCTCGCATTGCCCTGGGGATCGATATCGATAAGCAGGGTTCTTTTGCTGCTCAATGCCAGCGAAGCGGCAAGATTTACCGCAGTGGTGGTTTTCCCGACGCCGCCTTTTTGGTTGGCTATGCAGATGATTTTACCCACATCATTCTCCGCGCAGCACGCAGTTCCCGAATGCTGTTGTTCTCGTTCCTGAACCCTTATAATTCAATTGATTTCATCCATAAAAACCATTGCCCCACTCTACCACAATCGATCCAATTTTTAAAGCAAAAAATAAAATTGTTTCACGTGAAACAGTTACCTTTTCATGATGAAAAACAGGACTCGTTTTTTATGAGTTTCCGGCAACTCCAGTTCGACTTTCTTGACCACCTCCAAGGATAAGGTTTTCAGGAATGACCGCGCTCCTGTGAGTTCCTTTTCGCCTTCCTTGCTTTTCATGGCAATGAGTTGGCCTCCTGGCTTAAGCAGGGGGATGGCCTGTTTAAGCAGCGGTTCCAGGGTGGCAAAGGCCCGGGCTACGAGCATATCGAATAAACCGCTTTCGCTCCCCGCTGCCAGCTTTTCAATTCTTCCCTGTACGGCAGCTATCTGTGAAAGATTGAGCAGGATGATCATCTGCCTTAAAAAGTTTATTTTTTTTCTCTTTGCTTCAAGAAGGGTCACGTCCAGTGCAGGTTTTGCAATTTTTATGGGCAAACCCGGGAACCCCGCCCCGGATCCTATGTCCATGAGAGTTCCGGTTGGCGGAAGATGCGGTACCACCGATAAGGAATCAATGAAATGGTCCAGGACGAGCGCCCTGTCGTTCCGCAGAGAGGTAAGATTGAACTTTTGATTCCATACCTTCAGTTCATGGAAATACATCAAAAGCAACGTCATCATCTGCCGGTTGAGCGTAACGCCGACCTCCCGGGCTCCGTTTTTGAGGAGAGCCATTATTTCTTCGGGCACGAACCATTCTCCGCACAAATGTTCGGAAGATATGTAAACAAGTGCAGTGCGCACAACGCTTCTTTACGTTTGAAAGGCTGTGCCGTGAATTCTGTACTGGAGGGAAGATTGAGTGGCCCATGCGGAAGTGGATTTTAGAGCCACACCAATGTGTTCCGCAGTTTACGTCACGCCCCCCCCTGCGTTAAGGGTCCTCTAACATTCATGCGATACAGTATCTCTGTCATTCCCGAGAAAGCGGAAATCCATTGTCATTACCTCTATGGAGCCCCCGATCACGTCGGCGAATGACAAGAGAATGAATAAGCAATTAAAAGCCTTCGCCGTCCCGGCCAACATCAGGCATGCAACTTCATGAGACTTTGATGCGGGTTATGGCCGTGGGGTCTGTCCGAACCATGTTCGAACGTCCCTGCCCGTCCTCCGCTTCAGAAGCATTGTTGTGGCGTTACAAGCCTCCTCCGCATGAGCCACAGAATCTCCCTGGCAGTTCGGATTTCGCAACGTAACCGTTACCACGTAACGAAGTGTTGGACGCACTACACTAGAGGAACCGGCATGACCTGGAAGAAATTCTTTTAGAAAAAAAGGCTAGTTATTCCAGTTCTTTTGAAAGGAGCAATAGCATTTCTTGTATTTCTTTGATATTTTCCCGTGAGTTCTGCCAGCCGGTCTTGACGTCCCCCTTCTTGTCCTTCATGTTGCCCATAACTTCCGTCGGCACCTCCGCGGCATGTGATACCTTGACCGCCGTTCCATTTGCCTCTTTACTTATCAAGGCTTTAACATACCATCGCATGGTTCCCCGGAGCCGGATTACCGAAATCCAGTCACTTTGAATGATGCCCCGCTCTTTATCTTTTATTTTAATCGGTAGCCTCATGTCGTCAACCATGACACGTTCCAGCGCATCCCATACCTCATCGTATTCCTTCTCGAATGCTTTTAATTCATAGGGAAGATTTTCATCTTCGATTGGCGGGGCGCCGCCACACCCTAACAAAAGGCAGGAAATCATCAAGGCGAGGAATCCCATTTTGCTTTTACCTGTTGTCATATTATACCCTTTCTTGTTCATCACGGTTTACCATCGGAAGCGGAGATTCAGGACAAAAAAATCGTGCGGCGCCATCAGGTTCGTTCATAAATATACAAGCAATAACAAATAGTTATGATTGCTTTTGCCATGCTACTGTAAGGCGTTGATTTTGTCAAGACAATATTTCATCTCCATGCCATAATCGTGCGATTCATCTTCGAACGATGTGCCGTCGCTCATCATTTTTCATTGACAAACAAACAGCCTGCCGGATATTAATCTATTTTTTGCAGATTCCCTGAGAAAACCGATACCCCCATCGAGAGATACAGCCATATGCAGTTGTTGCGATCTGATCTTATTCTGCTGCATGCGCCGAGCGTGTACGACTTTCGCAAGAAAGCAATTTTGTATGGGCCGATCAGCGACGTCATTCCTTCGTCCCCCATTTTTGAAATGTATCCCATCGGGTTCTCATCGCTGCTGGAATATTTGCAGCAGCGGGGCATGCGCGTGCGAATCATCAATCTCGCGTATTTGATGCTGACCCGGAAAAACTTTGATGCGGAACGGCTGATCAAAGGATTACAATGCATCGCCTTCGGCATTGATTTGCACTGGCTTCCCCACGCGCAGGGCAGCCTGGAGATTGCCGCCCTCTGCAAACGGTTGCATCCCGGCAGGCCGGTGATCATGGGCGGTTACAGCGCCAGCTATTTTCACCGGGAGCTGATTGCCTATCCGCAGGTTGATTTTGTCATTCGGGGTGATTCAGCCGAACAACCCCTTTTCGAGCTGCTGCGCACCATCAAGCAAGGGAGCAGCGATTATTCCCGCGTTCCCAACCTTACCTGGAAACAGGGCGACGCCGTTCGAGAGAACGAGCTTTCCTGCGTCGCCTCCGATCTGGCGGGGTTTTCCAACAACTACCTGAGCCTCTTTAAATGCGCCCTGTTATCCGGCGACTTCAGGGGCTTTACCTCATTTCGTGACTGGTGGGAATATCCCATCACCGCAATCATGACCTGCAGGGGATGCGTGCATAACTGTGTTTTCTGCGGCGGCGGACGCGCCGGCATTCAAGGCTACTGCAAAAGAGAAAGGCCTGCATTCAGGCCGCCGCAGCTGCTGGCGGACGATATCCATACCGTAAGCCGCTATACCAACGGGCCCATTTTTGTGGTGGGTGATCTGCGCCAGGGCGGTGATGACGCGGCACATGAGATTCTGGAGCGGCTGCGGCATTACAAGATCGGCAACCCGATCGTGCTGGAACTGTTCAAGCCAGCCGATCATACCTTTTTTGCCGCGGTTGCCCGTTCCATCAGCCACTTTAATTTTGAGTTTTCTCCCGAGTCACACCTCGAAACCGTGAGGCGCTATTCGGGCAAGCAGTATTCCAACGCGGAGATTGAAGAGACCATCGGTGCAGCGCTGGCAAGCGGGTGCCGCAAATTTGATCTCTTCTTCATGATCGGCCTCCCCCGCCAGACGCCTGAACATGCGCTGGCGTCGGTTGATTATTGCCGCCACCTGCTGCAGCGGTTCGGAAACAGGCTCAACCCGTTCATTTCTCCGCTCGCCCCTTTTATTGATCCCGGCAGCCTGGCGTATGAACAATCAGAAAAGCTCGGCTATAAAATCCTTTACCGGACGCTGGAGGAATACCGGCAGGCCCTGTTGCAGCCAAGCTGGAAATACACCCTGGGGTATGAAACGGAGTGGATGAGCCGGGAAGAAATAGTGGCCACCACCTATGAATCCGCCCTGCGGCTGAACCGCGTCAAGAAAGAATGCGGATTAATCGACCCGTTGCGGGCCGGGCAGATAGAAGAACGGATTCACGCAGCGGTGAAGATGATGGAACGGATTGATGAGATTGTAAAAACAACGGACGGTTTGCGGCGGGAGGAACAGCTGGCTTTGTTAAAACCGGCCATTGATACGCTGAGCATGGCAACGATCTGCGGTGAAGATGAAATAAAATGGCCGGCCGGAAAAAAACGCTTTAACTACTTCAACATTATCAAGGACGTGTTGTTCGGCGGCGGAACATGACCATAAGCATCCAGGCAGGTTGATCATGCCTTCAAATGCCTGGATTTTGCCCTACGGGCGCGGCAGCGCCGGGGTGGTCAGATCTGCCGGGGAGTCGGGTTTGCGCTGGATGCTGAGGGAATGTAAGTAGCTCATGTGAAACTGGAACTTCGGAAAAAGACGGGGCAGGCGCATAAGATTAAAGACCATGATCCCTATTGCCAAACGGTCCAGCCAGGAGGACATGGGCCACCCGAGATGCACAAATACCTGGCGGTCTGCCAGTTCATACTCGACTACCCGGAGCATGGCCACGATGCTGTTATAAATGCCAAACCCTCCAAGCGGAAATCTAAAATGGTTGGGCGCTTTCTTGGGCGGTATCCCTGCCCGGGGGGAGAAAAAGGTAATGAACACGGCATTGTCCCTGCTTTGATGGGCTTCTTCTTCGGTGCGCCTGAAATAAAGATGAACATCCGGGGTGGATGATTCCGCCAGGTACAAAATCATGCTCATCTCGCTGTCCGCCTTCTCCCTCGCCCGTCGTTCCGGCGCCCTCTTTCTTGACACCAGCATGCCCAGCAACAGCACCACGCCGGTAACCGATGCCCACATTACCGTGCCTCGGGGCTTTTGCAGCGCCAGAAAGATAAAGCAGCTCAGCAGTATTATATAAAAGACAAGCGTTCCCAGGCGGCTGGTCGAAAAGTGAATGATCTCTTTTGTGCCCTTGAAGTAGCGATAAATAAAGAGCGATCCCATGTTGATACTCAAACTGGCCACCAGGCCCAGCGCATACATATCTGCCAGCGTTTCCTGTCTGCCGGCGGTAATCCAGATAATGATCGAGAAGAACACAGCGTTAAGGAGATGTATGCGGTAGAGTGAGTTGCGCTGATTAACGGCAATCAGCCAGTCAAAACCGTAGCGGTCTGCCACCCGTTCAAGCAGCTCGCTTGATGCAACGAAGGCGGTGTTAACCGCCATGATCAGAGTTAAGCTGGCCAGCACGGCCACTGCTACGCCGAAGGGTATGCCGTTGACCATGGTCGCGTAAAAGGTGATAAGATCGCCCTCGTGACTCTTGAAATCAATCGG
>CAZWCD010000016.1:3519-6590 GCA_964632275.1 uncultured Thermodesulfobacteriota bacterium | reverse complement strand
CCATGGTCGCGTAAAAGGTGATAAGATCGCCCTCGTGACTCTTGAAATCAATCGGTGCTGACAGGGCAAGAGCAGCAATCAGAGGGGTAACCAGCCCGACCGTGCAGGCAAGAAATATATATGACTTGCCGACTTCCCGCCAGTTGCGGACTAAACCGGCTGTCTGCAACACCGATTCGACCCCCGAGTATGCCAGGATACAAAATGCGACGCTCGAGATGAATTTTCGGTAGTGCCCCGCCCATGACCCGCTGCTAAAACCTGAAATCGTGCTGTCGGTTGCACCCTTCAACCGGAGGATTGCATCTCCGTCAAGGGCAAAAATACCTGTGCTGATCAGATTCAAAATGATAAAGGCGGCCGCTATAAAGATAATGAAGGTGATTCTGGCGTTTTCCCTGATACCCAGAATATTGAGGCCGGCGATAATCCAGATAATGGCAAGCACCAGGCTGAAATTGAGGCCCGGGAAAGACTGGAAAAATGAAGTGGCATTGGCTACCGCACTCACCGCTGAAATACAGGCGGTGAGTATGTAGTCGACCATGATTGAGGCAACCGCTATAAATGAAACCACCGGACCCAGCACCAGATATGAGAATGAGTACACTCCTCCGCCGATAAGGCCATGATGCTCGAGTATTTCAGCAATCTCCACCAGGCGGGTGGTCATGTAATGGATGAAGATGGAGGTGAAAGCAATAAACAGAATCGCCGAAAGCCCGATGAACCGGTAGGCTTCCGCCGGCGCGTAAAAAACCGATGTCAGCTCGTCCATCAGGGTTATGACTGCGATGGACAGCCAGGTAAGCCACCACCGACCCTGGTGATTATAGGCAAGCGCATTCTTTTTCCGAAGCACCAAGAAAAAAAGTCCCGCAAGTGATACATTGAGGACCAAAAGAAAGGCAGTTTTCATAGCAATGATTCTAAAGACAGATTGGTCAATTATACAATGAACGAATCAGGTTCAGCATGGACATGCCCTAGCATCAGTCATACGATAAAAGAGCCGTTAGGTGACTAACGGCTTGAGTTTTTATTCTGAGGGCGGCAGTATAGAAAAATACGTACCGTGTGTCAATCAAAATTAAGCATTTGAGGGAGCATGGGGCAAATAGATAGAGGATTCGGAGCTTTCAAAGAACCGTCATCACCTGCCGGACACGCGAGGAGGGTAGGATGATTTTTTTCATTGAATGTGCGGCCTGGGCACTGCCTATCTTTGGGGCGCTGATTCTTCCTGCACGTTTGTTTTTTTCTCCCCCCTGTTTCCTTCGTCTGTTTTTCCTTCACTATCCTCCAGCCACTTGTAGGTCTTTCTGACGGGAAGATTATTTTGAATCAAGAGGAAATAATCTTTTTCAAGGTTTCCATTAGAGGTGACATACAAGTTGTACCTTCCGGTAAATCCCTGCAGAACAGAGTTAATGTTAATTCCTGTCCGCTGCTGCTCGCCTTTGTCAGTAAAAAGAAGCGATACGCGCGCTAACCCACTGTAAAAATAAGCCTTCTCGGCGGTGGTGCGCTGGAATGCCCCGCCCTCAAGCATCTCCTCAACAACCATAAGGTTATTTTCTCTGTCCAGTATGGATATGATAACCCCCTTTTCCACCAGGGCTTGAACCGAAGACCTCCATACCGTGTCAAACGAACTTTCTACCTCAAAATAGCGCTTCACCGGTTCTTGAATCATGGGAGGAGGGGAAGCACAACCGGCAAGATAGCAAGAGATCCCCATAATGGAGAAAATGACGGCGGCTCTCTGATTCAATACGCTAATTACCGGTATCATAATTAGTTTCCTCGCCCAGAAGGGATTTTATATGAGCAATGCGGTCCTCGGTTTTGGGATGGGATGACAGGAGCGTTATCTTCATCTCATCCCCTTTTTCCTTCTCCATGGCCCGAAACCGCTCCAGAACGGTCACAAACGCACGGTGATCATAATCTGCCCGGGACGAGTAGTTGAAGGCCAGTTCGTCTGCCCTGTTCTCCCAGCTCCTGCTGTAACCCTGCGCGATGATCATGGCGGTGAGATTGGCGATGATTCTGCTGAAATCACCAACCATGTCTCCCCCCAATGAAGCTACCGGGGGTACCCCTGCTACCATTGCCGCAACGTCAATCAGCGTTAGAACGTTCTGTATTTTTTGCGCGTTGTAGTACGAGCGTACCGAATGTCGTTCGCATACGTGCCCGACTTCGTGCGCCAATACTGCGGCAAGTTCATCCTTGCTCTCCAGCTTATCGAGCAGGCCGACCGTGACATAGACAAAACCCCCGGGCCCGGCAAACGCATTAACCTCGCTGGTGTTGAGCACTTTAAAGGTGTAGGACAGATTCGGACGGGCGGAAACAGCGGTGAGCTGATGCCCGATGGCCGCGACCTGCTGCGTCAAATGCTCGTCTTTTATGACGGCATATTGTGACCGCACCACGGCATCAACATAGTTACCAAATTTGATCTCATCTTTCTCCGACAAGTACGGCAGTTCTTCTGCCTCATCCGGTTTTGCCGTCCGGGACGCGCATGCGGCGGCAACAAAAAGAAGACAGAGGATAAAAAAATGCGAGCGGCATAGGGGTTTTGCTCCGGCACCTATCATGGCATGATCCCTCCGGTTAGGGAGTAACCTATTACGCCTTATCATTGCGTCAGTCCATGTCATACCTTTATCATTAAACTATTTTTTTAAATAAATAAAGAGAATCAAGCAAATTCTAATCGTCTTGACGAATATTCGTAAATGTAATAGATACCGACTAGCCAGCTTTTTCATGGGAATCATTCAATGGGTCAGGTCAATACCACCGAGAGACAGAAACAGATAGTACGGCAACAACGGACGTGTGATGAGCGCCTTACCATGATTTAGAGTATCATCTCCATTGCAATGAAACAAAGGGTTACAAGGATGAGCCGGTGACAATGGAAACAGGCGGACGATACGGATGGACGGGGAAATTGTTAGAGGTGGATTTGTCGGAAAGAACATACACCACCAGGGAAACCGCCGATTATGCAAATCGATTCATAGGAGGCAAGGGAATAGGGGGAAAGATTTATT
>CAZWCD010000016.1:0-3419 GCA_964632275.1 uncultured Thermodesulfobacteriota bacterium | reverse complement strand
GCCGATTATGCAAATCGATTCATAGGAGGCAAGGGAATAGGGGGAAAGATTTATTGGGATGCGCTCACTCACGGAAGGGATGCGTTTCATGAAGACAGTCCACTCATACTGATGACGGGACCGCTTGCCGCCACCCCTGCCCCCAGCGGCTCACGCTGGCTCGTCTGCGGCAAATCCCCTTCCCTGTATCCTGAGTGCTTCGCGTGCGCCAACCTGGGCGGAAGTTTCGGCGCTCATATGAAAAAGGCGGGATATGACGGGCTGATTATCAAAGGAAAATTATGCGATACATCCTACCTCCTCATCACTGACGGCAAACTTGAATTCAGGCACGCCTCTCATCTCAAGGGCCTGCCGGTGTCAGCGACCATGCAGGCCATCCACAAGGAAGCAGGGGGAAAGATCGGGATAGTTACCACCGGTCCCGGCGGGGAAAACCGTGTCCGATTTGCAACCATTGCAACCGATGCGGGCGGCAGCGGTTCCGTGGGGTTTGGCGCCGTGATGGGCTCAAAAAATCTCAAGGCGATAGCCATCCGCGGGTCGGTAGTGATTCCGGTGGCTCACCCCGACAGCATCAGGTCGATCAGACAGGAAATAAAGAGAATGACCGGTGAAGGTTATTTTAACCTGTATGGCTCACCGGCACCGCTTGCCGAGACCGAGGTGGTGAAGAAAATCCAATGTCGCGGATGTTCCCAGGGATGCTGGAGGTCACTGTACAGGGCTGATTCAGGTGAAGAGGGAATCCGCAAGTGTCAATCGAGCTTTTTCTACACCCTGTGGGATAAACGCTTACACGGTGATCTCTCCAAGGCAACCTTTCTTGCCACCTCGCTTGCCAATGAATATTCCCTGTGCACCATGGAACTCCCGGGCGTGCTCATCTGGCTGGAGCAATGCATCGAGCACGGCATCATATCCGAAAAGGAAACCGGGTTGCCCATGAGCACTGCGGGCAGCGTTGAATTTATCCGGCTCTTTATTGATAAGATAGCAAAACGCGAGGGATTTGGCGGGGTACTGGCCGAAGGGGTGATGAGGGCGGCGGACATGCTGGGAAGTGATGCCAAGGCACTGGCACTCGGTCACTTTACCCAAACCGGGCGGGGGCTTGCCTACGGGCCGAAGGTCTTCTCGCCATCCGCACTTATTTACGCCACGGAGCCGCGCCCCTCTGTCGCAGAATTGCATGAAGTCTGCGAACCGCTTACCAAGTGGGCGCTATGGTACACAACCGGGGGGTCTTTTTCCTATCTCTCAACCGATGTCTTAAGAAAAATAGCCGGGCGGTTTTGGGGAAGCGAGGAAGCGGCTGACTTTTCAAGCACTGCCGGCAAAGCACTCGCGGCAATTAAGATACAAAACCGCCAGCATGTCAAGGATTCGCTCATTCTGTGCGATTTTGCCTTTCCAATCATGGATGATACAAGTGCAATAGATCATGTGGGTGATGCGGGATTGGAAAGCCGCCTCTTTTCCGCAGTGACCGGCATGGAGGTTGATGAGACCGAACTGAATACCGTCGGGGAGAGAATTTTTAACCTTCTGCGCGCCATTTATCTGCGGGAGGGAAGGCGGGGCAAAGCTGATGACTATCTGCCCGAGAGCCAGTTTGAGGAAAAAGATGAACCCGTATTTGATGTCTTTGGCATGTTTAATCCGGACCTGTACCTCCCGGGAAATGTCGACGAGATCCTTTCCAGAAAAGGGAAGGCCCTTTTAAGAGATGATTTTAACCAGATGCTGTATGAATATTACTGCCTGCGCGGGTGGGATCCCGCCACAGGGTTATTTACCAGGAATAGGCTCATTGGGCTGGGACTGCAGGACCTTATTCACGCATTGGATGGCAAGGTTATTTAAAAAAGCGAAAACGACAGGAGATTGCTCGCCTATATATCGCTTGACCTCCCAAAAAAAACAGAAACCGGGAGACTACTATGAGAAAAATTTTATTCTTATTTATGGTTTCATGTATCCTGGTAAGCGGCAGCGCTTACGCAGCGGCTCCTGAAAAAAAACCGATGGTTGATAAAAAAGATGAGGCAAAGCAACTGGTTAGCAAAGGAAATCAATCTTTCAGTGCGAGGCGCTATGATGAAGCAATTACGTGGTATAAGCAAGCCATCGCATTAGACCCCGATTCCGTAGATGCCAACTATAATCTGGGAGTGGTATACGGAAATAAGGGCATGTATGAGGAATCAATTGCCGCTTATAACCGGGTTATCGCCATTAACCCACGTCACGCACAGGCACACAACAACCTGGGAAGCGCCTATGAGAAAAAGGGAATGGCCGATAAAGCACATTTCGAATATGAAAAAGCAGCGGCGGCCGATCCCTATCTGGCGCCAGCGCTTTACAATCTTGGTAAGTCTTACTTAGCCAGAGGTTCTCATGGCCAGGCGGCGGAATATTTATACCAAGCGGGAATTCTCTTTAACAAGAGCAAAAATAAAGAATGGACCCAAAAATCGTATGACCTGTTGAAGCAGACAAATTCCAAAGAACGGGAAAGGGAACTGTATGAACTGATAGACGTGAATGAGCAGAAGCAGAAGAAAGAAAAAACAAGCAAATAGTATTATATTATTTTTGCTGTACCAACAGATTGAAGGGCATTAAAAAAGCGAAGACCGATAACCAAAAAGGAGGGGGGCAAAATGGTCATCGATACTTCGCTTCTTCAAAATGCTTTGTTTTAGTAAGTTAAACGAGAGTTGCAAAAAATAGTTTTAATATTTTTTCAGGGGACATAAAAAAATGTCAACGATACCTAATAGAAATTGATCAGGTTTGTCATTACGGGCATGGCGGACAAATATTTCTGCACATGAAGATAACAAAAAGAGGAATGATGTATTGGGCATCGTTCCTCTTTTCGTTTTGGAGGGGTAAGGAATGAAAAGCAAGTTCTCGCTTTGTTGCTTACTTAAACGCACGAGGTAAAAAAAGGTTTCTGTCTGTCAAAAAAAGAGCGGAACGATGTTTCCATCGTTCCGCTCTTTAGGAGGTGTAAAGAATGAAATGCTTTTGCATTCCACAATTGCATTGAAACACAAAATCATCACACACGCAATAGGCAAATCCCTGATTTTTATGGTCGCAAAACCTGATTTTACAGGCGGCAATTCCGTATACCATAAAGCGATAAATATATTTATATGCTTACCGGGAACGGTTGGAATGCCGGTTCATCAATGGGATCGATCTCTGTCCAACGCTTGTATTTGCCCTGCGGCGGCGCAGTAAAAGTGCGGACGCAGACCGGGACCATGCCAAAGGCACCCGGATAAAAGTCCGGGTGCCTTGCTTTATTTTCTGGTACGCCTGGCCCGATTCGAACGGGCGACCTACGGATTAGAAGTCCGTTGCTCTATCCAGCTGAGCTACAGGCGCATGATATGCACTCC
>CAZWCD010000015.1:29324-32491 GCA_964632275.1 uncultured Thermodesulfobacteriota bacterium | reverse complement strand
TACGACATTGAGATCATCGAAGCGCACCACCGCCTGAAAAAGGACGCGCCCAGCGGCACGGCGGTCACAATGGCCCAGATCCTCGCGGAAGCGACGGGGCGGGACCTGGAATCGGTGGCAGTGCACCAGCGCAAGGGGCTGGTCGGCGCCCGGCGCCGGGACGAAATCGGCATCCAGGTTGTCAGGGCCGGCGACATTGTGGGCGACCACACCGTGCTCTTCGCCGGGGAGGGAGAACGACTGGAAATCACCCACCGCGCCCACAGCCGTGATACCTTCGCCGCCGGGGCGCTGCGGGCAGCCGCCTGGGTGGCCGGCCGGCCGCCCGGCCTGTACGACATGCGCGACGTGCTGGGACTCTCATCATCAGAACCCGGTTAACCGGGCGACGCCGTAAAAAGGAACCACACCGACATGATCACCATTGAAAAAGCGGAACGCATAAAAAACCTGCCGCCCTATCTGTTTGCCAAGATCGACGTGATGAAATCGGAGATGCAGAAGAAAGGGGCGGACCTCATTGATCTGGGAATCGGCGATCCCGACCTGCCCACCCCCGGCCACATCATTGCCGCCCTGGAGCGGGCGGCGCGGGATCCCAAGAACCACCGCTATCCCAGCTACAGCGGCATGATGGAATTCCGCGAGGCGGTGGCGCACTGGTATCAGCAGCGTTTCGGGGTGATGCTCAACCCCGCCACCGAGGTCATTGCCCTGATCGGATCCAAGGAGGGCATTGCCCACATCCCCCTGGCTTTCATCAATCCGCGTGACATGGTGCTGGTGCCCGATCCCGGCTACCCGGTGTACAATACCGCCACCCTGTTCGCCGGCGGTCAGCCCTATTTCATGCCCCTGCTCAAGCAGAACAACTTCCTGCCCGATTTTTCCGCCATTCCCCCCGAGGTGGCGCGGCAGGCAAAGCTGATGTACCTCAACTATCCCAACAATCCCACCGCTGCGGTTGCCGATCGCGCCTTCTATGAAGAGGCGGTAGCATTTGCCCGCCGTCACCAGATCATCCTCTGCCATGATGCCGCCTATACCGAGCTCTGCTTTGACGGCTACCGGCCCTGCAGCATCCTGGAGATTCCCGGGGCCAGGGAGGTGGCGGTCGAGTTTCATTCGCTGTCCAAAACCTACAACATGACCGGCTGGCGCATCGCATTCGTGGTGGGCAACGCCGACATCGTGGCCGGACTGGGGCAGGTCAAGACCAACATTGATTCGGGCGTTTCCCAGGCGATTCAGCAGGCGGGCATAACCGCACTTACCGGGGACCAGGCATACCTGGACACACTGCGAACCATTTATCAGGAGCGGAGGGATCTTCTCACCGCGGGGCTGAAGGATGCGGGTTTCGAGGTTTCCGTTCCCAAGGCCACCTTTTATCTCTGGATCACCGTTCCCCCCGGCTTCACCTCGGAATCATTGACCGCCCACCTGCTCACCCAGGCCGCCATCGTGACCACCCCCGGTAATGGATTCGGGAAATCGGGGGAAGGCTACATCCGCATGGCCCTCACCGTGGACAAGTCACTGATTGCGGAGGCGGTACGGAGAATCAAGGCCCTGCGCTTCAGCCGGGCGTAATGCGATGTTCAGGTGGTTCATGTCGGAGGCGCCGGGTCGTGCCATGCACACCACGGCTCATAGGTGTGGCGGCAAAAGCCCCCTCCCCGGTGAGTCACGGCACATCAGAAGATTATTTTCCAGCAGCCGGTGAGCGGCCATGGCGATTATTGCTTACATCGGCGTCGGCTCTAACCAGGGCGACCGCCGCGCTCATTGCGACGCGGCGCTGGCGCAGATTGGCGCGTATCAGCACACGCGGATGCTGGGTCAATCCTCGTGGTACCTGACCGAACCCTGGGGTTATCGCGAGCAGGATGATTTCCTCAACCTGGCGCTCGCCATAGAAACCGGGCTGGCCCCGCAGGAACTGCTCGGGTTGCTCAAGGCAACCGAGGCGACGCTGGGGCGGCGGGAAACCGTACGCTTCGGGCCGCGCGCCATCGACCTTGACATATTGCTGTACGGCGACCTGGTCATGCAGTCTCCTGAGCTGACCATCCCCCATGCGCGCCTGTGCGAGAGACGATTTGTGCTGGCGCCGCTTGAGGAACTGGCGCCGCAGCTGATGCACCCGGTGCGCCGGAAAACCATCTCCCGCCTGCTCGCCGAGCTTGACGACGCCGGGCGGGTGATCAAACTGGACGGGACATTGCAGTGATGCGATTCATCATTTTTGCCGTTCTCTGTTATCTGCTGTACCGCCTGATCAGGGGCATGCTGGTTTCCCCTCCCCAAAAGCCGGTTGGGCGGCAAAAGCCGGGCGGGCCTGCCATCATTGATGAAATGGTCATTGATCCGGTCTGCCGGGTATACATCCCCAAGCGAGAGGCCATCACCGCGCGATCGCAGGGCGAAACCGTGTACTTCTGCAGCCAGGAATGCATGCACCAATATTTTCAAGACAAGACGGGCAGCGGTTGAGCAGCAACCGACCGTCGCCCCGCGGAAGGAGAGGCCATGAAAATTTTTATTGATACGGCGATGATTGAGGAGATCAGGGAGGCGAACCGGCTCGGGCTGATTGACGGGGTCACCACCAATCCCAGCCTGGTTGCAAAATCGGGAAAGGAGTTTCTTCCGCTGATCCAGGAAATCTGCGAAACGGTAAACGGACCAATCAGCGTTGAGGCAGTGAGCACCGCAGCCCCGGAGATGGTGGCCGAGGCGCGCCGGCTTGCCGCCATCCACCCCAACGTGGTCGTCAAGCTGCCCATGACCCGGGACGGGCTGATGGCCACCAGGGAACTGGCGGACAGAAATGTGCGGGTGAACATGACCCTAATCTTTTCACCCACCCAGGCGCTGCTTGCCGCCAAGGCTGGCGCCGCCTACGTCAGCCCCTTTGTGGGAAGGCTGGATGACATTTCCCACCCCGGGATGGACCTGGTGGATCAGATCCTCACCATTTACGAGAACTACGACTTCCCCGCCGAGGTGATTGTGGCAAGCGTGCGCAACCCCCTCCACGTGCTCGATGCCGCCCTGATGGGGGCGCACATCGCAACCATTCCCTACAAGGTGATTGAGCAGCTCATCCGGCACCCCCTGACCGACCGGGGGATCGAGGCCTTTCTTGCCGACTGGAACAAGGC
>CAZWCD010000015.1:0-29224 GCA_964632275.1 uncultured Thermodesulfobacteriota bacterium | reverse complement strand
GCTACTTTAAGCTCTTGAGCTTGGCGCGGGCGATTTCCGCCTGCTCGGACGCGGGAAAGCGCTCGATGATCTTCTGCAGCAGCAGCTTGGCGCTGTTCCCATCGTTGAGGGCAATGAAGGAGAACGCCTGCTTGAGCATGGCGTCCGGAAGCTTGTTGCCCTGGGGAAACTTCTTCACCACCTCTTCATATTCCAGGATGGCCTCCTCGTACTTCTTCTCCTTGTAATAGGCCTCGCCGATGCCGAACTGGGCGTTGTCCGAATACTCGGTCTGGGGAAACAGCTCCAAAAATTTTTTAAACTCCTCCCGGGCCGCCTTGTAATCGCCCTTGGTCAGCTTGGAATAGGCGCCGTTGTACAGCTCTTCCGGATCCACGCTGCCGGCCACATTGGCCAGGTTCGCCGGCGGGGAGACCGGAGCGGCCGCCGGGGGAAGATCCTCGCGCAGCTTCAGATCCGGCGCGGTGCCGGGCTCGGTCACCTTCATGCCCAGCATGGTCTTGATCATCGCCACCTCCTCCTGGAGCTGGCGCACTTCCTGGTCATTTTTGCCGATATGGGTGGTAAGGGTTTCCTGCAGGGCGATGACATCGTCCGACGCCTTCTGGGAATAGTGCTTGCCTTCCTCCACCGTCCCGCCCAGGCGCTGCATGTCCGCCTTGACCGCGTCCACCTGCGTTTCCAGGTCCGCCTGCTTCTGGCGAACCTCCTGGACCTCTTTCCGCTGCCGGGTCACCTTCTTGTCCAGCGCGCTCAGATCGCCCTGGGTCGCCGGCGCGATGCAGCCCGCCATCGCCGCCAGACATAACACAACGCACAGCTCATACCATGTTTTCAAGGTCGTCACCTCGTCTCCGCCTGCAGCGGCCGCCGGAGATGCGTGCGGCATCCCGGAAACCGCCCCGGCTGATTGTGTTACTGGACAACGAATTCCGCCCTTCGATTTTTAGCCCAGTCCGCTTCGGTGTGCCCCTGAATGGAGGGCCGCTCCTCGCCGAAGCTGATGGTTGAAAGCTGGGCGGCGTTGACGCCCAGGCTGATCAGGTACCGCTTCACGCTGTTGGAGCGCCGTTCCCCCAGCGCCACATTATACTCATCGGTGCCCCGCTCGTCGCAGTGGCCCTCGATGATCACGTCCCGCTGCGCATTATTCATCAGCCAGGCCGCGTTCTGGGCAAGAACGGCCTTGGCCTGATCGCTCAGGGAAAAATCGTCGAATTCAAAATAGACCGGGGCCAGGATCCCGCCGTTCTTCTGCCGGAGCTCTGCCACCTTGCGCCGCGCCTCCTCCAGCTCCTGTTCACTGATCCCCTCCTCCCCCAGCGGCTTCATGGTCTCCTCCTCCAACGCCGCATCGCCGCGCCGGTCCTTCTTGACCGCCCGGCGGGAACAGGCATTGAGAGAGACCAGGCTCACCGCAAAGATCACCATAAGCAGCAGACACAGCATCCTCTTGATTGTTTCCATCACATCTCCTTTCAACAGCACGGTTGATCTGGGTATCACATGCTTATCGATAGTCGATATACGGCGACCAGCTGGGGTTGGTGTCATTGCCCTCCCCTCCGGTCACCTGTCTCACCCCCGAACCATCCGCCAGCATGATGAAAATCTTCTTCTTGCCGTAGCGGTTGGAGGAAAACGCGATATGCCTCCCATCCGGCGACCACGCGGGACTCTCGCAGCTTCCCGAGTCGGTCAGCTGGCGCGGATTGCTCCCGTCGGCGTTAATGGTGCAGACGGAAAAGGCGCCCCCCGCCATGGAGGCATAGGCAATCTTGTCGCCCCGGGGAGACCAGGACGGCGAGGTGTTATAATTGCCGGCAAACGTGATCCGCCTCACCTTGTCGGTCTGCAGGTCAATGCTGTAGATCTGCGGAGTGCCGGCGCGGTTGGAAACAAAGGCAATTTCCCTGCCGTCCGGCGACCAGCAGGGTGATACATCATTGGACCACTCCTTGGTCAGCCGCCTGAGCTTCTCGCCCTGGGGGCTGATCAGATAAATGTCTGAATTACCATTATCCTCACTTAAGGTCAACACTATTTTCCCGCCGTCGGGAGACCAGTCGGCGGCCAGATTGATCCCCCGGTAATGGGATAATTTGACCTCCGCCCCCTGAAAGAGGTCTTTCATATACACGTCGGGATTGCCGGCCTTGTACGAGGTGTACAGCAGCTTTTTCCCGTCGGGCGACCAGGCGGGCGAGAGCACAATGGAGCGGTGGCTGGTCACCTGGGTCTGGTTCTTCCCGTCAAAGTCGACGAGGTATGCCTCCTTGCGGCCGCTGCGGTCCGATATGAACGCGATCCGGGTTTGGAAAATGCCTTTTTCCCCGGTGAGCTGATAGATGATCTCATCGGCAAACTTGTGTCCCATCAGCCGTGCGTCGCCCGGCGCACCGAAGTAGCGCTTGCCTGATATAAAGCTGCCCTTGACCACATCATACAGCCGCGCCTCAACCCGCAGATTGGTTGCCTCCTGATACACCCCTCCCCGGGCCAGGGCCTCGGCGCCGAGCAGCGACCAGTCGTCCCATCGGATGCGGTCGGCGGTTATCTCCTTGTCATCGGGATTGGCGATAAAGGTCTTCGGGTCAATCAGGCGGAACAGCCCGCTGATCTCCAGATCCCCGGAGATGACCGATGAGATGGTTTTGGCCACCTCGCCGGTGTCGGCGGCGCCGCCCACATTCTTGAAGGGCTCGATGGCGACGGGAAACTTTGAGGTCGCCGGCGCATCAATGTACACATAAATCTTTGCCGCCGCGCTGCTCAACACCCCCGGCGCCAGCAGCAGCAGACAGGTTGCGATGGTTTTTTTCATCATCTCCTCATTCCAACAATTCGCCCACCGGGAACACAATGCCGGTTTCGAATGATGACTCCCTGATATTGAAGTCGGCAAAGGGCGGCAGCGGGCTGCTTTTTTTCACCGCCCGGAAGGCTGAATCGTCAAGGTAGATATTCCCGGTTTTCTGTTCGAAGGTGACCTCGGTGATGTCCCCATCCGATCCGATGGTAATGCCGATGACCACTTCCATGCCGCGCATGTCTTCCAGCACGCCCCGCGGCAGGGCGAGGTTCCAGTTGCCCTTTATTTTCTGTTCAATGGCCTGGTAGTACATGCGGTAATTGAGCGGAAGATTAGCGATCCGGCCGCCGCCCGGCCCGACTCCTCTGCCGTCTCCTCCCGGCCCCGTCCCCGGCCCTGCCGCGCCCGCGGCCGCTCCTACGGATCCGCCGCCACCGGCAAGATTTTCACGGATGCGCGCCAGCGCTTCCTCGCGCCGCTGATCGCCCACCTTATCCCGTATTTTATCCAGGGCGGTGGAGTACTCCTTCTCGGCATCGGCCGGCTTCGCTTTTTTCGGAGCGGCGGCCGCCGCCGTTTTCTTGCTCTCCTTGTCGGTCATGGTGACGCCGGTTTTTTTCGGCTCCACCGCCGGCTTTTCCACCGCCGGTTTCTCGACCGCCTCCTTCTTAAGCGGCGCCGGAGGCGGCGCGGGCTTTTGCGGCGCTTCGGTCACCGCCACCTTCTTCGCCGCGTCCCCCGCCCCGGGACCTTCACTCCCCCCGCCCGGCCTGCCTCCCGGCATGTCCACCAGGCTGACCCGGTAGGCGGAGGAAAAATAGGTGCGCTCCGGCCGGTACCAGGAGGGAACACCCACCAGCACGATGATGAGAATGAGATGTAAGGCCGAGGAGACAACGACGCCCCACATCAGGCGGGGCTCCGAGGCCGGATTTTTCGGGATGAGCTGCACAGCCGCTACCCCTTGGTTTCAAGCGGAACGGTGATCATGCCCAGCTGTTCGATTCCCGCGCTTTTTATGGCCCCCATGGTCTTCACCACAAAGCCGTAGGGAACGGTTTGATCGGCCCTCAGGAAGATTTCCCGGTCCGACCGGTTCTGGTAAATTTTTTTCAGGGTATCCTCGAGGAGGGACAATTCAACCTTGCGATCGTTGAGATAGATCTCATTTTCCTTCGGTATGGAAATGGTGATCCGCTTTTCCTTGGAGGGAAGGGTTTTGCCCTGGGCCTGGGGAAGGTTGACATCGATGCCTTCCTGCATCATCGGGGCGGTCACCATGAAGATGACCAGCAGCACCAGCATGACGTCCACAAAGGGGGTGACGTTTATGTCGGCGAGAAGGCGCTTTGAATCATTGATGCCCGCCATGCCATGTCTCCTGTACGGTCTGCCGCGCGGCGCACGGTCTGGTTGTTAAAAAAAGAGTTGTTACCGGCTGTTCAAAAGCCTGCACATCCGATGTGGCTCAGGGGGAGGGGCTTTTGCGTCACGAAGCATATGGGTGTTGGTCAACAACCTGCCGGGCTTACAAACCCTTGAGGTGCCGCTCAACAATATTTAAAAATTCGGCGGAGAAGCTTTCCATCTGCGCGGTCACCACCCGCATCTTGTTCAGGTAGTAATTGTAGGCAACCACCGCGGGAATGGCGGCAAACAGCCCCGCCGCCGTGGCAATCAGCGCCTCGGAGATGCCCGGCGCGACGATGGCCAGGCTGGTCGAACCCCTGAAGCCGATTTGCCGGAAGGCATCCATGATGCCCCACACCGTGCCGAACAGACCGATGAACGGGGTGGCGTTGCCGGTGGTGGCAAGGAAGGTGAGCGCGCGCTCCAGCCGGGTCATCTCGTTGCTCGCCACCCGCTTCAGGGTGCGGTCGATGGAGGCCAACTCCTCGGCCAGCCGCCGCTGCCCCTCGCCGTTCGACTGCGGCAACGGGTTGCCGGCGGGAAGCAGGTCCTTGCGGATCTTCTCCACGTCCGCGTATCCCGCCTTGAACATGGTGGCAATGGGGCTGTGCGCCAGCCGCTTGGCCTCCGCGTACGCCTTGGAAAAATTCCGGGTTCCCCAAAACAGGTCCAAAAACGAGCGCGACTCTTTTTCCGCCGCCCGGAAGACCCGGAACTTGACCACGATAATCGCCCAGGAGAAAATGGAAAAGAACAGCAGAATCGTCAGCACCATTTTCACCACCAGGCCGGCATGCGACACCAGCTCCACCACGTCGGCGCCCATGCCGGCGCCGATGCCCATCTCGCTAACCATAAGCGGCTCAATCATTGTCCCTGCTCCTCCCCTGTCCCTCGCTTCTCCCGGCCGGTTTTCGCCCGGGATGACTTGAATTTTTCGTTCAGCCTGGCACACACCACATCGGGCACCAGGCCCTTCAGGCATCCACCCGCCGCGGCAACCTCCTTGATCAGGCGCGAACTGACATAGAACCACTGCAGGCCGGTTATCATAAAAATGGTCTCCACGTTCCGGTTGAGCTTCCGGTTCATCAGGGTCATCTGCAGCTCATACTCGTAGTCGGACATGGCCCGCAGCCCCCGCACAATCACCCGGATCTTTTTTCTGGTCACGTAATCAACCAGCAATCCGTCAAAGGTGTCAAGGCTCACCCCGGGATAGTCGCGGGTGGCCTCACGGATCATGTCCAGGCGTTCGGCGATGGTAAACAGCGGATTCTTGCTTGTATTAACGGCCACGGTGACGATCAGCTTGTCAAAAATGTTGAGGGCGCGCTCGATAATGCTCACGTGTCCGTTGGTGATCGGATCAAAGGATCCGGGATAGATGGCAACCTTCTCCATGGATGACGCTCCTCCGGCGGTTATGCGGTAAAAAAGGAAATGACGGTCTCACCGTACCTGCGGCGATCCGAGAGGACAAGCGGCCCGTAGCTGCTCACGATCTCATCGCGGACGTGGTGCTCGGCCACGACCACGCCACCCGCCCGCAGTATCGCACTCCGGGCAAGCACGCGCAACGCTCCCTGCGCCAAACCGCTGCCATAGGGGGGATCAAGAAAGGCCACATCAAAGGTCTGCTGCCTGCGCTGCAGCACCCGCATCCCCTCCTCGACGCTCAGCCGCAGGATCTCGCAGCTGCCGATCAGGTCAAGCGCCCGGACATTCTTCTCCAGCACCTCGAGGGCGCGGGGATGCTGCTCGATAAAAACGACGCGCGATGCGCCGCGGCTTAACGCCTCGATCCCGAGACCGCCGGTGCCGGCAAACAGGTCAACCGCGTTCCGTTCCTCCCACGCCGGTTGCAGGATATTGAACAGCGCTTCCCGGACCCGGTCGGCGGTGGGCCGGATGTGCCGGCCCCGGAAGGAGGCGAGTTTCCTTCCTTTCAGAGTTCCGCTGATTACGCGCAAGGGGTTCTTACCGCCCTGTCATCATATGAGGTGGAATGATAAAGGATAGCGCCCGCATTGTCAATCTACAATTTGTCCGACGCCGTCCGCCGATGCCATTATATTTATATTTATTGCTATCGCGATCGGGGCGCCGGTCGCGGCGCGGTTCCCGGCGGCAGGGAAGCGCCTGCGCTCGAACACAGGGGGAAAAGAGAGCTGGGGATACACAACCGGGGAAGGCATGATCCGGCCGGCGCGCGGCTACTCCAGGAGAACCTTGAGGACGACAAATTCCTTTCTGCCCGCGGGGATGGCGACCTCCACCGCGTCGCCGACCTTCCGGCCGATCAGGGCCTTGGCAATGGGCGAGTGCACCGAGATTTTTTTCTGCTTGATGTCCGACTCGTCGGCCCCGACGATCTTATAGGAGACGGTTTCACCGGTGTCCTGGTCTTCCAGCTGGATGGTCGCGCCGAAGACCACCGTTCCCGCCTGGGCCTTGCTGGTATCGATCAAATGGGCCATGGACAGCTTGGTTTCAATCTCCCGGATGCGCCCCTCCAGCAGCCCCTGCTGGTGCTTGGCCGCCTCGTACTCGGCGTTTTCGCTCAGGTCGCCGTGCTCCCGGGCCAGGCCGATCTCCCGGACAATTTTAGGGCGCTCCACGTTCTTCAGACGCTTCAGCTCCTGCTGCAATGATTCGTATCCCTCGCGGGTCATGGGTACCTTGCCGCTCACTGTCTCCCCGTCACGCCGCGGTGGCCGCGTCCGCTACACCCAGTAGAGGAACATCCCGCACCGCTCGCAGTTTCTCAATTCCCGGTTCCCGATCTCCCGCACCATCAGGCGCTTGGGAACCGACACGTAACATCCCATGCAGTTGTTGCCCACCACCGGCACCACTGCCCGTCCGAACCGCTTCATCAGCTTGTGGTACTTGGCGAGCACCGCCGGGGGGAGCGACTGCTCCAGCCGCTCCTTGGCCTCCTGCAGCTGATCCTCCCCCTTGATTTTCAGCCCCATTTTCTTCTCGACATTTTTCACATCCTTGCTCGCCACTTCGGCAATCATGCAATCCAGGTCCTGCAGCATCACCAGCGTTTGTAAAATCTTATGCATGGGCTAGGCGGCTCCTCCAATGAGCGTGATAAATTCCTCAAAGGTTGTTACCTCAAACAGCGCTCGCTTGAGCAGCTTGTCGTTCACCACCTCAACCAGCTTTCCCAGAAACACCAGGTAGGTGACGTCCTGGGGGGGCGCCACCACCATGAAAAATATCTTTACCGGCTTCTTGTCGGGCGCGCCGAAGTCAATCCCGTCGCGCTTGAGCGCGCAGAGCACCGTCAGCTTCTGCACCGCGATGGTGCGGCAGTGGGGTATGGCGATGCCCCCCCCGATGCCGGTGCTGCCCAGTCCCTCCCGCTTATGCAGCAGGTCATAGACCAGGGCCGTCCGGAAGACGCGCTTCCGCTCCTCCAGCCAGGCGGCCATTTCCTTGAGGACGTCGTCCTTGGTAGATGCCTTCAGTTCCGGAATAAAAAGATCGGGGGTGAAATAGCTCTGCAGCTCGCTCTGTTTCATAGGCACCAGGGGGCAGGGTTTGCACGGCAGGTGTTACCGTGCACCTTTATAAATCAAGCTTCATGTATCACATCATCGTCAAAAATGCTACCGAAAAAATCACCGGAGAGCCACGCAATCCAGGAACGCCATACCTTATTGTATCGTACCTGCTGACTGATCTGCCATTCATGCCGTATCGTGTCCCCGGAACGAGCGGAGGCGCGGGGAGGGCATCGCCCTTGACAGCACCTCTTTTTTATGGTCTCCTCTGCACATGGCCGCGCCGGGCAGGCCAACCGCCATCTGCAAGGATCGCTCATGAGCCTCAAAGCCGAATTTGCCGAGTACGTGAAAAACGCGCTGCGCATCCCCCTGGTGGGCATCTCCCCTCCCGACGATTTCCCCCCCGACGACCTGGAACGCATATCGCTGGTGGTGAAAACCTTTGCCCGGGCCACGCCCCTCGCCGGGGGGAACGACGCGGTGCTGACCCCGCGCGATTTTCTTCCCGAGGCGCGGTCGGTGATCATCACCGGTTATCCGGCTTACATGGGAGAGGTGGCCGGCTTTGACGCCTGCCGGGAAAAGCTGCTGGGACGGGGGGAGCCCTCCCACGTCACCGTGCAATTGCTGCTGGACAGCGCGGAAAAGGGCGGGAAGATCGTGGAGTTCTTCGCCGAACGGGGATTTCAGTGCTTTTCCCTGGTGGGCGGGCAATTTCCCATCAAGCTGCTCGCCTCGCAATGCGGCGTCGGATGCTATGGAAAAAACGCCATCATCCAGCATCCCGACTTCGGCTCCTGGATTTCCCTCGCCGCCTACGTGACCGACGCGGAGCTTGAACCGGACGCGCCGCTTGCCGGGACCTGCGGGAGCTGCGAGCTCTGCCTCTCGGCCTGCCCCACCGGAGCCCTCTTCGCCCCCTACCGCTGCGATATGACCCGGTGCCTCGATTTTCATCTCGGCCACAATAAGCAGCTCGTCCCCGTTTCCATCCGCGAGAAAAGCAGCAACCTGATGGGCGAGGGATGCACCGCCTGCCGGGACATCTGCCCCAAAAACCGCCGGCTCAAGCCGATCGAGGGATTCCGGCCGCCGCCGGAGCTGCTGCACCCGCCGCTGCTTGAGGTGTTTCACATGACCGACAAGGAATGGGAAAGCGGATTTGCCGCAACCCTCATGGGTTTCTTCCTGATGGACAAGAAATATCTTAAGCGCAATGCCGCCATCGCGCTGGGCAATTTCAGGGACGAGCGGGCGGTGCCGGTGCTGGCGCACGAGCTCAACCAGGGGGATGAGGCGGTGCGGGGATACGCGGCATGGGCGCTGGGATCCATCGGGGGCAAGGCTGCTGCCGCCCATCTCAGCGGGGCGGGCGACCGGGAAGCCGATCCGCAGATACAAGAGGAGATCCAGCTCGCGCGCGAGGCCGCGCGCCGCCCAGGATGAGCGCAGCCTGACCGACGGTCGTTTTTCACCGGCATGCGGCAAACCGCTTTTGCAACAACCGGCTAGGGCTCAACCCGCTTGATATCCTTGATCTTGAGCTGCACGCTCCGCACACCCTGCCATTCATTGATCTGGGGAACAAAGGCTATCCGTATCCTGCCCCGCGGCGACGATGCCTCGCCGGTACCGAGGTCGTGAAAGCGCTCGGCCAGCTTAAAGCCGATGGCATCATAGCCGACGCCGTCCTCCCTGATTTTAAGCTTGAGATGCCCCCCGTTGACCACCTGGGAGCTGAAGGAGTCAAAGGCGGGCGATGCAAAGGTGGGCTCGGGATTGCAGAAGCCGAAGGGTTCGAGCCGGGCGATCTCCCGCACCACCGCCTCGGAAAACTCCTGCAGCCGGACCTCCGCGTCAATCGTCAGATACGGGGCATAGGCGCCCGCATCGGCGCTGTCCTTGACTGCCGCGTCAAAGAGCTCCCGGAAGGCCGCGAGGTTATCCATCCGGATGGACAGCCCCGCCGCGGAATGGTGGCCGCCGAACTTTTCCAGCACCCGCCCGCAGGCCTTCAACCCCTGGTACAGATGAAACCGGTCATGGCTCCGCGCCGACCCTTTCCCCATGCCGGTGGCCTGATCACAGGCGATAAGAACCGCCGGTTTGCAATAGCGCTCGAGCAGGCGGGAGGCGCAGATGCCGATCACGCCGGGGTGCCATTCAGGCGAAGCCAGCACGATGGCCCGGCGATCGTCCTCCACGGCCTCTGCCTCCACCAGCGCGCATGCTTCCTTGAAGATGCGGCTCTCCATCCGCTGCCGCCTGAGATTTTCTTCATCCAGGTGCGCCGCGATCCGTCGCGCTTCCCCCTGGTCGCCGGTAATCAGCAGCCTGACCGAATCCTGCGCCCGGCCGATGCGCCCGGCGGCGTTGATCCGCGGGGCAAGCCTGAATGCCACCTGAAAGGAACTGATCGACTCCGGGGCCAGTCCGCACACCTCCTTGAGCGCCCGGATGCCTTTCCGGCTGCTCCGCGCCAGCTCGATCAGCCCGTGCTTCACCAGGATGCGGTTCTCATCCACCAGGGGCACCATGTCGGCGATGGTGCCCAGCGCAACCAGGTCAAGGTATTCACGCAGGTTCGGCTCGGCGCGCCCGGCAAAGAACTGCCGTTCACGCAACCGGGTGCGCAAGCCCATGAGCAGATTGAATGCCACCCCCACCCCGGCCAGCCCGTCGAAGGGGAAGCCGCAGTCCGGCCGCTTGGGATTCAGCACCGCGTTGGCGGGGGGCAGCTCGGGGGGGACCTCGTGATGATCGGTGATGATCACATCGATGCCCTGCTGCCGGGCAAAGCGGACCTGCTCCCGATCGGAGCTGCCGCAGTCAACGGTGATGACCAGCCGCACGCCTTTCTCCCGCATCAGCTGCAGGGTGTCGCGGTGCAGCCCGTAGCCTTCGGTCAGCCGGTCGGGGATGTGGAAGGAAACCTCCGCACCGAGACCGCTGAGAAACAGGTAGAGCACCGCGATCCCCGATATGCCGTCCACATCATAATCGCCGTAGAGCAGCATCGGCTCGCGCCGCTCAAGCGCCAGGCAGATGCGCTCCACCGCCGCATCCATGTCCTTCATGAGAAAGGGGGAGTGAAGACTGCTCAGCCGCGGCGAGAGAAAACCTTCCGCCGCCTCGGGGGTGGTGATATTGCGGCCGGCCAGGAGCCGGCCGAGCAGCGGGGAAATGCCCAGCTGTGAAGCAAGCGAGTGCGGGTCGGCATCGGCGGGGGGGAGAATGCGCCATTGTTTTTCAGCAGGGGTACGTGCCACGGCGGATAATCAGAAGGTTTCGGAAACAATCATTGCGCGTGCCGCACCCTTTGCTGTCACTTGTCACATCGCACGAAAGGCGCAACGGCTGCAACGCGTATGGTTACAAAAAAAGACCTTTCCTTCAGCAACTGCTCAGCGTCAGCCTACCAAAACGACCGGTCAAGTCAAGCAAAGAAAGGGGAAAATTTCAATTGAGATTTGTGCCCGCCGATGATAGGTAATGGGCACGCCGGTGTCAAGGACACAGGGCAGATGATGACGACACCGGGCACGACGAATCTTGTACCGTGAACTTTCCATGGCAGAACCACGATTGAAAAAGAGATCGTTGCCTGGCGAACGGGCAGAGGCGCTGCTGATCCGGGCGCTCTACTACCTCATCCCCCGGCTGCCGCTGCGCACCGCCTATGGTCTTTCCCGCCGGATTTCCTCACTGCTCATCCGGCTGCTCCCCCGGCAGCGCACGGCGGTTCTGGGCAATCTCGACGTCGCCTTCGGCCGCAGCCTCGGCAGGGCCGAACAGCTGCACATCGCCGCGGCCATGGCCGACAATATGCTCAAGTCGTTCTTCGAGTGCATCTACCTGGCCAGCCCGCTTCACCGCAAGATCGAAGGAACGGCGGCCATCCAGGGAAGGGAACATCTGGACCGCGCGCTGGCGGGCGGCGCCGGCGTCATCGCGGTGAGCGCCCACTTCGGCAACTTCATCAACCTGGGGTCGATCATGGTGCGGGCGGGATATCCCTTCCACATGGTGCTGCGCGACCCCGCAAGCGAACCTCTCGCCCGCCTGTTTCGCTACTTCAGGCGCAAGGCGGGCCAGCAGTGGATTACCACCACCCCGGCGGCGCAATGCCGGCGCGAGATGCTGCGGCGACTGCGGGGCAATGAGATCATCTGCATTATCGCCGACGAGTACAAGCGGCACGGCGGCGTCACCGTTCCGTTTTTTGGCCATTTGGTTCCCACCGCAACCGGGCCGGCGCTGCTCGCGCTGCGAACCGGCGCCGCGCTGCTCCCGCTGTTCGTGGTCCGTCAGCCGGACGACACCCACCGGGTGATCATCGACCCTCCGCTTGAGCATGCGCCGACGGGAGACCGCGACGCCGACGTACGCGCCCTGACCGCCCTGTTTACCGGGCGCATTGAACACTACATACGGAGCTATCCTGATCAGTGGTGGTGGCTGAATCGACGGTGGAAGGGCATTTCGCGGGGGGACAAGCACTATCGCGGCTGATGATCGTCGGCGGGCGCCGGCCGCGAGAGCTGGCGGGATATGCTGTCGAGCATGCCGTTGACAAACGAGCCGGACTGGTCCGAGCCGAAGCGCTTGCCCAGCTCGACCGCTTCATTGATCACAACCTTGGTGGGAATATCCGGGCAGCCGAGCAGCTCAAAAATGGCCAGGCGCAGTATGCTGCGGTCGACAATGGTGATGCGCTCCAGCCGCCAGTGCTCGGAGAAGCTTTCGATGATGGCATCGATCTTGGCGCGGTGCTCGCAGACGCCGGCAACGATCCGGCGGGCAAATTCCTGCAGCTCGGGTGGGGGATTGAAGTGCCGCCAGAAGAGGTCAACCGTTTCGTCGGCGTCGCCGCCGCTCATCTCCATCTGATACAGAACCTGCAGGGCGATCTCCCGTGACCGTGTTCGCCTTCCCACTGTTTCTCTCCCGGACCGGTCCGGTCATCGCCTGCCGCAGCGCGCCGCTCAGACCGTTTTGAGCACGTTGACCATTTCAATCGCCGCCAGCGCGGCGTCCCACCCCTTGTTTCCCGACTTGGTGCCGGCCCGCTCGATGGCCTGTTCGATGGTGTCGGTGGTGAGGATGCCGAAGGAAACCGGCAGGCCGGTCTCGAGGGCGACCTGGGCAATACCCTTGGTCACCTCGGCGCTGATATATTCGAAATGGGGGGTTGCGCCACGGATCACCGCGCCCAGGCAGATGACGGCATCGTACGCGCCGGACGCGGCAAGCTTCTTGGCCATGAGCGGTATTTCAAATGATCCGGGCACCCGCGCCACGGTAATCATGCCCTCGTCCGCGCCATGCCGGGCAAGGGCGTCCAGCGCCCCCTCCAGCAGCCGCCGGTTGATAAAATCATTGAACCGCGACACCACGATCCCGAACCGCATCCCCTTGGCCTGCAACGCCCCTTCCACAACCCTGGCCATACATTCCTCCTTTGTAGGCATCCCCGACCGCCGCCCGGCTAATCAAAGCTGAGCATGTGCCCCATTTTCTTCTGCTTGGTTTTCAAATAGCGGACATTGCTGCCCGTCGGCTTGATTTCGATGGGAACGCGCTCGCTCACTATCAGGCCGTAGCCCTCGAGGCCGATGATCTTTTTGGGATTGTTGGTCATCAGGCGCATGCGCTGTATCCCCAGGTCGCGCAGGATCTGGGCGCCCACGCCGTAATCCCGTAAGTCCGCGCTGAAGCCGAGCGCCTCGTTGGCCTCCACCGTGTCCTTGCCCTCGTCCTGCAGCGCATACGCCCGCATTTTGTTGACGAAGCCGATCCCCCTTCCCTCCTGCCGCATGTAGACGATGACCCCCCGGCCCTCCTTGTTGATCAGCTCCATGGCGGCATGCAGCTGCTGCCCGCAGTCACAGCGCTCCGACCCCAGGGCGTCGCCGGTCAGGCACTCGGAATGCACCCGCACCAGCACCGCCTCATCCTTGTTCCAGGTGCCCTTGACCAGGGCGATGTGCTGGTTGCGGTCCACCTCGCTTTCATAAATGATGGCGGTGAATTCACCCCCGTAGCAGGTGGGGATAGCCGTGGTCACCGCCCGCCGCACCAGCGATTCAAACTGCAGCCGGTGGGTGATGAGATCGGCAATGGTGATGATCTTCAACCCGTGCGTGGCGGCAAACGTCTCGAGATCGGGCATGCGCGCCATGGTCCCGTCGTCATTCATGATCTCGCAGATCACCCCCGCCGGCTTGAGGCCGGCCAGGCGCGCCAGATCCACCGATCCCTCGGTCTGCCCGGTTCGGAAGAGCACCCCTCCCTGCCGGGATTGCAGCGGAAAGATGTGTCCCGGACGGGCGAGATCCTCGGGCCGGGCACCCTCGGCAATGGCGGTCTGGATGGTGACCGCCCGGTCCTCCGCCGATATGCCGGTGCTGACCCCCTTTTTGGCATCGACGGAAACGGTGAATGCGGTCTGGAAGGCCGATGTGTTCTCCTCCACCATCAGCGGCAGGTCAAGCTGGCGCAGCCGGTCCTCGGTGAGCGAAAGGCAGATAAGCCCCCGGCCGTGCTTCGCCATGAAATTGATCGCCTCCGGCGTGACCTTTTCCGCGGCCATGGTCAGATCGCCTTCGTTCTCGCGGTCCTCATTGTCGCAGAGAATAACCATCTTCCCCTGGCGTATGTCGTCCAGGGCATCCCTGATTGAACTTATGGCCATTGTCTTCAAACTCCTTTGTGTCACCTGGTGTCAGACAGCTCATTATACACCGGAAACTCATGAAAAGCCATGCTCCGCCAGAAAGCCGGCGTCAATCTTCGCCCCGCCCCGGCGGCCGCTCAGGCGCTCTATATATTTACCGACAATGTCGGTTTCGATGTTCACCGCGTCGCCGACCTTCCTGCCGGCAAGCAGCGTATGCGCTGCGGTATAGTCAATGATCATGACGGTGAAGCGGCTGCCCCGCACCTGGTTGACGGTGAGGCTCACCCCGTCCACCGCCACCGACCCTTTCTCCACCACGTACCGGATGGACCGGTCGGAAATCTGAAAGGTCATCTCCAGGGAGCGGCCCTCCTGCCGGAGGGCAACCACCCTTCCCGGTTCATCCACATGCCCGGTCACCAGATGGCCGCCCAGGCGTCCGGAAAAGGTGAGGGCGCGCTCGAGATGGACCCGCTGCCCCGGCTTTTTTGCGCCCAGGGTGGTGGCGCTCACCGTTTCCATTGATGCCTCGACGCTGAAGGACCGGTCACGCCGTGCGGTGACGGTAAGGCACACCCCGTCCACCGCGACGCTGTCCCCCTCCTTCAGGTCATCCAATAGAGGAGCATGGCTGATGGTCAGCAGCACCGAACCGGTGCGGCTCTCCACCGACGCGATGGCGCCGATATCTTCAATCAGGCCGGTGAACATGGTTCCGCCCCGCGGCACGAATGGGACCGCCCGCGCCCCGGCTCCGGGCACAACCGCTTACCCGGGCTTCCTGGTTGTGCACATAGCCCTCCACCAGAATGTCCTCGCCGGATCGTTTGACCGCAAGATGGTGAACGGCAAGGGCCCCGTCCACCGCGGCCGCGCCTTCTCCCGCGGTGATCCCGTAGGATAATCGCCCGCCGATGATTTTCGGCGCGTAGAAAAAAATGATTTTATCCACGATGCCCGACTCCAGGGCCGACGTGCTGATGCCGGTCCCCCCTTCGATGAGCAGGCTACCGATGCCGCGTTTCCCCAGCTGTCGCATCAGCTTCCGCAGATCAACCCTGCCGTCCCTTCCGTCGGCGGTTATAATGCTCACCCCCCCGATCCGTTCCAGCCGTTCTTTTTTTGCCTGCGGCGCCCGGCCGGTGGTTGCGATGATCACCCCGGCGGCGGAATCGGGATTGAACACCCGCGCCCGGGGGGAAATGCGCAGCCGGCTGTCGACGATCACCCGCACCGGATCCTTTCCCGGTCTGCCGGGCAGCCGGGTGGTGAGCAGCGGGTCATCCGCCTCAACCGTGCCGATGCCCACCAGTATGGCATCCACTCGGTCCCTGAGCCGGTGCACCGCGCGAATCGACGGCGGGGAGGTAAGCCCGCGCGAATCGCCGGAAGCGGTGGCGATTTTCCCGTCAAGGCTGGATGCCACCTTCAAGATGACGAAGGGCACGCCCCGGGTTATATGGGTGATGTAGGCTTCGTTGAGTTTCCGGCACTCCTCTTCCAGCACCCCGCTTACGATTTGAATGCCGGCCTTCGTTAGCCGCGCCATCCCGCGCCCCGACACCAGGGGATTGGGATCGCCCATGCCGATGACAACCTTTTTGATGCGGCTGGCGATGATGGCATCGGCGCAGGGGGGGGTGCGGCCGAAGTGGCTGCACGGCTCAAGATTCACATACAGGTCGGCGTTGCGGGCCTTCCCGCCCGCCTGGGCCAGGGCGTGAACCTCGGCGTGGGGAGTGCCGGCGCGGCGATGATAGCCCATGCCCACGATCCCGCCCCGCCGCACCACGACCGCGCCGACCATCGGGTTGGGACTCACCCTGCCCATGCCCCTGCGGGCCTGGGCCAGGGCAATGCGCATGTAGTGTTCATGCATGGATGTTCGATTACCCCTTCGGTACCTTCTTGGCGGCCTTCTTTTCCCTGGTGTTGAGCAGATCCTTCACCTCGGTCATGAACTCGGTGATATCCTTGAACTGGCGATACACCGAGGCAAAGCGCACATAGGCAACCTCGTCCAGCCCGTTGAGTTCCCGCATCACCGCCTCGCCGATTTCGGTGCAATTGATCTCCTTGTCACCGCGGTCCTGAAAGTAGCGCTCCACCCGCTCGACCAGCCCCTCGACGGCGTCGACGCTCACCGGCCGGTTGGAGCAGGCCTTCTGCACCCCGGAAAGGATCTTGCTGCGATCGAACAGCTCCCTTCTCCCGTCCTTTTTGATCACCACCGGCAGGATTTCCTCCACCCGCTCGTGGGTGGTAAAGCGCCGGCGGCAGGCGATGCATTCCCGGCGCCGCCGCACCACCATTCCCTCCTTGCTGAGGCGGGAATCGATAACCTTGTTGTCCAAGCTGGTACAGAAGGGACACTTCATCTCGCAATCTCCTCCCTCGTGTCGAAGGGCGCGTGGCGGTCACGCCACCCTGAAATCTGCGCTATTGTATACCTTTCCCGACGTTTGTCAATGTGATACCCGACTCACGGACGAGCTCGCTGGCAAGCGGGTCCGGGTATCCCTCCTCGTAGAAAATGGTCTTGATGCCGGCATTAATGATCAGCTTCATGCAGATGCTGCAGGGAAGATTGGTGCAGAAAAGCGCGGCGTCCTTGATGGGAATGCCGTAGGCCGCCGCCTGGACGATGGCGTTCTGCTCGGCATGGGAGGCCCGGCAGAGCTCGTGTCGCTCCCCCGAGGGGATCCGTTTTTTTTCGCGCAGGCACCCCACATCGAGGCAGTGGGCAATGCCCGACGGCGCCCCGTTGTAGCCGGTGGCCAGGATGCGCTTGTCCTTCACCAGCAGCGCGCCCACCTGGCGCCGCAGGCAGGTCGAGCGCTTGGCCACCAGATGGGTAATATCCATGAAGTATCGTTCCCAGCTCGGTCGGTTCATGCGTGCACGCGGCGGTGTAATCCCAGGGATTGCGGTGCGTCGGCGGGATGCCGGCGCTGCCGGCGCCGGTCTCGCGGCGAATGGTCAGGGCTTGCAGAGCTTTCGTTCCAGTGTCGCGATCTTATCGAGTCGTTGTTGGTGCCGCCCGCCCTGAAACGGCGTCTTAAGCCAGGCAGTCACGATCTGCCGCGCCGCTTCATCGGACAGCGTGCTTCCCGCCAGAACCAGGACATTGGCGTCAATGTGCTCCCGGCACTGGCGGGCGGTTGCCGCATCGCCGCAGAGGGCGGCCCTGACGCCGGGGAACTTGTTGGCCACCACCGACATGCCGATGCCGGTGCTGCAGATAAGGATGCCCCGGTCGCAGTCTCCCCGGGACACCGCCTCGGCTACCAGCGCGCCGTAGTCGGGGTAATCAACCGGATGTTCGTCGGATGCGCCCTTGTCCTGGGGATCAAGCCCCTCCGCCCGCAGCAATGTCTTGAGCGTCTCCTTGAGGGCGATCCCCCGGTGATCAGAGGCTATGCAGAGTTTCATGGCGTGCGCTTCAGCCGGTGAATTCCCTGAATATCAGGGTGGCATTGGTTCCGCCGAATCCGAAGGAGTTCGACATCACCACCCGCACCTTGGCTTCGCGGGGGGTATTGGGCACGTAGTCCAGGTCGCACTCCGGGTCCGGCGTTTCATAATTGATGGTGGGAGGAATGACCCCGCGGCTGATGGCCAGGACGCTGAAAATGGCCTCGACGCCTCCCGCCGCCCCCAGCAGGTGTCCGGTCATGGACTTGGTGGAGCTGACGGCGATTTTTTTGGCGCGGTCCTTGAATACCGTTTTCATGGCCATGGTCTCGGACAGGTCATTGAGCGGTGTCGAGGTGCCGTGGGCATTGACATAATCAACTTCATCATAGTTGATGCGGGCGTCTTTCAGGGCAATCTCCATGCATTTTGCCGCGCCGATGCCGTTGGGCGACGGGGCCGATATGTGATAGGCATCGGCATTGCAGCCGAAACCGATCAGCTCGGCATAGATGGTTGCCCCCCGCTTCAGCGCATGGTCCAGCTCCTCGAGAACGAGCAGCCCGGCGCCCTCGGCGATGACAAATCCGTCCCGGTCCTTGTCAAAGGGGCGGCTGGCGCGCTGCGGCTCCTCATTTCTGGTGGAAAGGGCCCGCATCGAGCAGAAGCCGCCGATGGCCAGCGGGGTGATGGTCGATTCCGCGCCGCCGGCGATCATCACATCCGCGTCACCGCGCTGGATAATCCGGCAGGCCTCACCGATGGAATGATTCCCGGTGGCACAGGCGGTGACCACGCTGCTGTTGGGTCCGCGCGCGCCGAAATAGATGGAAATCTGCCCCGGCGCCAGATTGACAATGAGCATGGGAATGAAAAAGGGCGAAATCTTTTTGGGCCCCTGCTCCATCAGAATGCTGTGATATTTTTCGATGGTGGAAAGGCCGCCCAGCCCGGCGCCCACCAGCACCCCCACCCGGTCCGCGTTGCTTTCATCAATCGTCAGCCGCGAATCCTGGATGGCCATGGTGCCGGAAGCGAGGGCATAATGGATGAACGCATCCATCTTTTTGGTTTCCTTCTTGTCCATGAAATCTTCGGGATTGAACCCCTTGACCTCTCCGGCAATCTTGCTGGGAAAATCAGTGATGTCAAACCGGGTGACCGGCCCGATGCCGGATTTGCCCTGGCAGACCGCCTCCCAGTTTTCTTTCACACCGATGCCCAGCGGGCTGACCATGCCCATGCCGGTTACCACAACTCTTTTATCCATAGTTCTGCCCTCCCCCGCGCGTGGAACGAGAGCCCACGATGTGCTCAACCGGGGTGCGGTAAGGATGGTTATTCTTTCGTGCCGCTCTTAATATACGTGATGGCGTCCTGGACGGTTTGAATCTTCTCCGCGTCCTCGTCGGGAATCTCCCGCCCGAAGACCTCTTCCAGGACCATGATCAGCTCCACCAGATCGAGCGAGTCCGCGCCCAGGTCATCCACGAAGGAGGCCTCGGGCACCACCTCGTCGGCGCTCACTCCCAGCTGTTCCACGATCACATTCTTGATTTTCTCTTCTACCGTCGTATTCATGTAACCTCCTTGCGATTGTTGCTTTCACATGTATAATCCGCCGTTTACTCCGATGACCTGGCCGGTAATATAGGCCGCTTCATCGGAGGCCAGGAAACAGACCACCTGGGCCACGTCCAGCGGGGTGCCCAGGCGCTTCAGCGGTATCTGGTTGATGAGCGCCTCCCGCTCCTTCTCCGGTATGGCGTCGGTCATGGCGGTCTGGATGAATCCCGGCGCAACCGCGTTCACGGTGATGCCGCGGTCGGCATACTCGCGGGCGACCGCCTTGGTAAAGCCGATGACCCCCGCCTTCGAGGCCGAGTAGTTGGCCTGGCCGGCATTGCCCATCAGGCCGGTGATGGAGGCGATATTGATCACCGTTCCCCGTTTCTGGCGCAGCATCGCCCGGATGGCGGCCCTGGTGCAGTTGAAGGTCCCCTTGAGATTGACCGCCATCACCTGGTCCCACTGATCTTCCTTCATCCGGAGCAGGACGTTGTCCCGGGTAATGCCGGCGTTGTTGACCAGGGCATCAACCGCCCCGAGTCGCTGCACCGCGTCCTGGACCAGGGCGTCCGCGTCCGCCGGCCGGGTGACGTCGGCCATGCAGGCCAGGCAGGTCGCCCCCCCGGCGCCGATCTCGCGCGCCGCCTCCTCGGTCTTTTCCCGGTTCACATCGCAGAGCAGCAGCGCCGCCCCCTGCTCGGCCAAAAGCGCCGCGATCGCCCTGCCGATGCCCTGGGCCGCGCCCGTCACGATAATCCGTTTGCCCTTGACTCCCATGTGCCGTCGCCGTCCTTTGCCGCGTATGGTTGATCGGATGAGGCGGGAAAGCCTCAGCTGCGGGCGCTTTCCTTGATCAGGTACTGCCCGATAACGTTGCGCTGAATCTGGTTGGTCCCCTCATAAATCTGCAGGATCTTGGCGTCGCGCATCATTTTCTCCACCGGGTAGTCGCGCATGTACCCGTAGCCGCCGAAGATCTGCACCACGTCGGTGGTCACCTTCATGGCCACGTCGGTGGCAAAGAGCTTGCTCATCGCCGACACCTTGGGCAGGTCCTTCGACCGCAGGTCGGCGGTCTTGGCCGACAGGTAGGTGAGCGCGCGGGCCGCCTCGATCTGGGTGGCCATGTCCGCCAGCATGTGCTGCACCGCCTGGTGGGCGATGATCGGCTTGCCGAAGGTTTCCCGCTCGCGCGCGTATTCGATGGCCGCGTCCAGCGCGCCCTGGGCCAGCCCCACGCCCTGGGCGGCAATGCCCGGCCGGGTCTGATCGAATGTCTTCATGGCCACGATGAATCCCATCCCCTCCTTGGCGATGAGATTTTCCGCGGGAATGCGGCAGTCCTCAAACACCAGCTCCCGGGTGGCCGATGACCTGATGCCCAGCTTCTTCTCCTTTTTGCCGAAGGTGAATCCCGGCGTCCCCTTCTCAACGATAAAGGCGCTGGCGCCCCGAGGCCCCTTGGTCTTGTCGGTCTTGGCGATCACCGAATAGATTTCCGCCTCGCCGCCGTTGGTGATCCACTGCTTGATGCCGTTGAGCACATAGCTGTTGCCGTCCCTGACCGCGGTGGCGCGGATGGCCGAGGCGTCGCTGCCGGCGCTGGATTCGGTGATGCCGAAGGCCGCCAGCTTCGCCCCCGACGCAATCTGGGGCAGATACTTCTTCTTCTGCTCCTCGCTGCCGTAGAGCAGGATGGGGTAGCAGCCCAGCCCGCTCGCCGCGAAGGAAACGGACACGCCGATGCAGTAACGGCTCAGCTCCTCGACCGCCAGGCAGTTTTCAAAGTTGCCGAAGCCCAGGCCGCCGTACTCCTCGGGAACATAGATGCCGAACAGCCCCACCTCGGCCAGGGTCTTCACGACGGCCCAGGGAAATTCTTCGGCTTCATCGAGCTGGGCGCGGATCGGCATTATTTTTTCCCGGCCGATCTTGCGCGCCAGTTCCTGAATGTGCTTTTGATCCTCTGTAAAACCGTAATCCATGTGCGTCTCCACTCCTGGGTGAATGATGTGCCGGGCGCCCCCGCCTACCACCTGACCAGGACGGCTCCCCAGGTCAGGCCGGCGCCGAAGGCATTGAACAGCAGCAGGTCTCCCGGCTTGATCCTGCCGCCGCGGTTGGCCTCGTCCAGGGCGATGGGAATCGACGCCGACGAGGTGTTGCCGTATTTGTGAATGTTGACAAACACCTTTTCCTCGGGCAGATTCAGCCGCTTGGCAATGGCCTGGATGATGCGCAGGTTGGCCTGGTGCGGGATAAGCAGATCAATATCGCTGTCCCGCATGTTGTTGGCGGCCAGCGTCTCCAGCACCGTGTCCTCCAGGGACTTCACCGCAATCTTGAAGAGCTTGTTGCCGTCCATCTTCAGATAGTGCAGCCGGTTGTCGATGCTCTCATAGGTCGGGGGAATGGCGGAACCGCCCCCGGGCTGGAAGAGCAGGTCCTTGTAGCTGCCATCCGAATGGAGGTGCGAGGATAAGATGCCCCGTTCCCCCTCCTCCGCGACCAGCACCACCGCCCCCGAGCCGTCCCCCAGGAGAACGCAGGTGCCCCGGTCCTGGTAGTCGGTCACCTTTGAAAGGTTCTCGGTGCCGATCACCAGGGCCTTGCGGTACTTCTGGTTCCTGATGAACGATTCAGCGATGGTGAGCGCGTAAATAAAGCCGCTGCAGCCGGCGGACACATCAAACGCGGCCGCGTTCCTGGCGCCCAGGGCGTCCTGCACCAGGCACCCCACCGACGGAAAAAACATGTCCGGCGTCACCGTGCCCACGATGATGATATCCAGTTCCTCAGGCAGCACCCCGGCCATCTCCAGCGCCCGCTGCGCCGCCCGCAGCGCCAGCGAGGAAGAGGCCTCCCCCTCGCCGGTGATCCTGCGCTCCCTGATGCCGGTCCGGGTGAGTATCCATTCATCATCGGTGTCAACAATCCGCTCCAGCTCCTGATTGGTGAGCACCCTTTCCGGCAGGTATGAACCGGTTCCGGTAATGCGAGCTCGTATCATTCCTTCACCACCCGTGCATATGCGTATTGCTGTATGGAAAAAGCAGGGCGAAGACCAAACGCTACACCTCTTCCACCGTAATCACCTGACGCCCTTTGTAGACACCGCAGTGGGGACACACATGGTGGGGAAGTTTTGCTTCACCGCACTGGGGACAGCTTACCGTGTTCACCGCGGACAGGCTGTCGTGGGTCCGGCGTTTTCTCTTTCTCGATTTTGAATGTCGCTTGGTTGGATTTGCCATGATCGGTCTCTCTTTCCGCTGCTGCTCTCAGGGTTTCCGTTTCGGTGAAAAATTCTTGAGCGCCGCAAACCGCCCGCCCGCGCCGTCCTCGTGGGCGCAGCCGCACGGCGCCCGGTTCAGGTCCGCTCCGCACTGCGGGCAGATGCCCCGGCAGGACTCCCGGCACAGCGGGTACGGGGGCACATGCAGCACGATCTGCTCGAGAACCAGCGGGGCGAGGTCGATGACCGCGCCGCTGTAATAATACGCGTCAAATGCATCACGGGGAATCTCCATCTCCTGCGGCGGCCCTTCCGCTTCCTTCGGCAGCAGGTTGTAATGGAAGGTCGCGGCGAGCGGCCGGGTGAACTCCTCCAGACACCTCACGCACCGCAACCGCAGCATGGCCGATATATGTCCCCGTGCCAGTAGGGCCGTGCCCGTCCTGAAACAATCCAGCTGAATTGCGACATCCCCGTCGAAACCGCAGTCGCTGCTGTTCCATTCCCGCAGGCTGCCCGCAACCCAGCCCGCAGGCCTGGCGCAGGTAAGATGATACCCGGCTTGATCGATCTCATCGACCGCTACGGATAATTCATCAGATTTTGTGGGCCTTTTCATTGTAAATGCAGCTTTATATGCAGAAATGAGGGTTTTGTCAATTAAAAAATAAGCGTGGTGGAAACTATATATTGGCCAACCATGAAAGTCAAGCACTACATGTTGGAACAGCAACCGCCGGCGCTCGCCGCGCTTTGACGCCGCAGCCGCCTGCATGGCGGGGTGTGCGCGGGTCCGCCCCGGCTCACGGCTTTCTCCGCCGCAAAAGGTCGTTTGCCCCCAGCGGGAGCTCGGTCCTGACCAGAACGCGCCGGCCGGGGTGGGCCTCATTCAGCGCAACACCCCGCTCGTCGGTCATCTCCGCCAGCCTGCCGGTATGGCAGTGCAATTCCCGGTCAATGAACTCAATCAATTCACCGCGGGTAATGCGGTTGCGCACCTCGAGCCCGACCCAGCGGGCAGCCGGCGGGTCGCCGGGATTCAGCGGCGCCGGGGCATGGGTAACCACCGCCACCAGTTCGTGCGTCCTCACGTAATCGGAGGTGGAATAGGTATAATCGGCTGCGGTGGGCGTGTCCAGGGCGAAGCCGGTGGTATACTCCCGGTGGCTGAGCCGGCCCAGCTCTTCAAGCCACTCGGGGCGAACCCGAAAGCGATCCGGGTCCTGCCGGCAGGAATCCAGCGCGCTGCGGTAGACCCGGGTGACGCCCGCCACATAGTTGATCCCCTTCATCCGTCCCTCGATCTTGAGGGCATCGACCCCGGTGGCAAGCACCTCGGGGAGGTGCTCTATCAGGCAGAGGTCTTTCGAGTTGAAAATATAGCTCCCCCGCTCATCCTCGGCAATGGGAAAGTAGTCGCCCGGGCGCTTCTCCTCCACCAGGGCGTACCTCCAGCGGCAGGGATGGGCGCATTCCCCGCGGTTTGATTCCCGGTGCGCGAGATAGGTGCTGAGCAGGCATCGGCCCGAATAGGCCATGCAGATGGCGCCGTGCACGAACAGCTCGATCTGGCAGGCAACCCGCGGTCTGATCTCGGCGATCTCCCGGAGCGAAAGTTCGCGCGCCAGGTTGATGCGCGCCACGCCCTGCTCCTGCCAGAACCGGGCGCTTTCCCAGTTGGCGGTGGACAGCTGGGTGCTCAGGTGCAGGGGCAGGCCCGGCGCGCATCGCCGGGCGCAGGCGATGACGCCGGGATCGCTCACGATCAGGCCGTCAACCCCGATCATCGCCAGGGACGCGAGATACTCCGGCAGGTCGCGCAGATCGCGGTTCCGGGCAATGATATTGACCGTGACATACACCTTCACCCGTTGTGCGCGGGCATGGCGCACCCCGTCCTCAATCTCGGGCAGGGTAAAATTGCCCGCATGGCTGCGCAGCCCGTAGCGCTTGCCGCTCAGATACACGGCGTCAGCGCCGCAGTGAACGGCGATTTTCAGCTTTTCCAGGTTGCCGGCCGGCGCCAGCAGTTCCGGCAGGTTCATGGGGCGCCTCGCAGGAGACGGTCTCTCCAGGGTGGAATGCCACAGACTGGAATCTGCGGCATGGTTCAACAAAGTATTTGCCATGATGACAAATGATGCTATACTGTAGCCGATGATTGGCCTAAAATCATTAAAAAAAGAAGGGCCAGCATCAGCCGCGCCGGTCCTCCTCCTTCTTCAACCGGAGGGGGAGCAGCGCAGGACAATGAGTTCGCTGATCACCCGCCGCCGATTGACGGACGGTGCGTGGTATCCGCTGACCGCCCATCATATCCCCGGAGCTTATGAGACACGCCGCGCCGCGCCTCCTGATCATGCTTATTGCCCTTGCCGCGGGCCTGCTGCTGCGCTTCATGGCCGCTTCCAAGGAAACGCCGCTCAGCCTTTCCGGCTCGGCGGAGGGCCCGCCGTCCGCCCGGTCAGCGGCGGTTGAGCAGGGTGCGCCGGGTGCGGATGGAGCCGCTCCGGCCGCCGAGAAGGATCCGATCCGGAGGGTCACCGTCCGCCTGAAGGAGGGGGACACCCTCAATGATCTGCTGGCGTCGTACGGGGTGCAGCCGCAGGATATCAGCGAGATCATCGCCTCCAGCAAAAAGATCTACAACCTCACCCGGCTGCGCGCCGGCAAGTCCATCACCCTCACCCTTGATCAGCAGTCAAAACGCATCGAGCATCTGGAATACAGCTACGACGACGCGCACCTGCTCATCGTGCGCCGGGCCCGCGGCGGCTACCACGCCTCCCAGCAAGCCATACAGTACCACGTCGCGCTGCGCTCGGTGCGGGGCGCCATCACCAGCAATCTTTTTGATGACGCGGTGCGCGCCGGGTGCCCTCCCCAGCTGGTGGTGCAATTCGCCGACCTCTTTGCCTGGGACGTGGACTTCTTCACCAGCGTGAGGGAAAACGATGAGTTCAAGCTTGTCTTCGAGGAAATCATCAGGGACGGCGCAACCGTCAAATACGGGAAGATTCTGGCGGCGGAGTTTATCAACCAGGGGAAGCGATACCGCGCCTTCAGCTTCGGAGGCGGCGGGGAGGCGGGCGGCTACTATGATGACCGGGGGCAGTCGGTGGCGCGCGAGTTTCTCAAGACCCCGCTGCGCTACAGCCGCATCAGCTCAGGGTTCACCAAGCGGCGCTACCATCCCGTTCTGCGGATCTACCGGCCGCACCTGGGCGTGGATTACGCCGCGCCCGCCGGAACGCCGGTGGAGGCCACGGCCAACGGCAAGATTGTTTTCATGGGATGGAAAGGCGGTTACGGCAAATGCGTCAGGATTCGCCACAACCACAACCTCACCTCTTTTTACGGACATCTCTCGCGATTCGGCAGCGGGCTCAAGCAGGGCATGAAGGTGCGGCAGGGACAGGTCATCGGGTTCGTGGGATCAACCGGTCTGTCAACCGGCCCCCATCTTGACTACCGGCTGCAGAAAGGCGAGGAGTTTGTCAACCCGGTGCATTTCACCAGCTACCAGAAGGAAACCATCAGCGCGCGACTGCGGCCGAACTTTGAAAAGGCGCGACGGGAGTTTCTGATCAGGATGGAGCAGCTGGATGAGGATGTGGTGCTGGCCGCCGCGGCGTCCCTCTGATGCGGCATTGTTCAGAACTGCGTCGCCGCTTTTCTCTCGGGGGCTGATGCCTCCGCCCTCCCCTCGCCCGGGCGGGCTCCCGCCCGTTTTATCCGGAAGGTGCGCTTCAGCAGCAGGGTCATGGGCTCGCTATAGCTGTTGTTGTTATGGATAAACCGTTCCAGCCGTTTGAGCTCCTCTTCATCAAAGATTCCCCGGCACAGGGTCAGGATGTCGCGTGTATCGCTCGCGCCCAGCCGGCAGTGCGAGACCAGCGGCGTGTCGGTTTCCGCGGTTATCTCAAGCCGGTCTTTGAGGGGAAAGCGCGCGGCGACCTGCTCCGCCGCCTGGATGAAGCATGAAATCTTGGCCTCGGCAAACGGCGGGTCCTGTATCTCCGCCGCCAGCTGCCGGCGGATTTCCCGGCTTTGCACCTCGCGCCGGAAACTGGTTTCGATGTATCCGGGTATGAGCTCATAGGCGATGGGCCGGGTTATATCGGAACGGCTTCCCCGAATGACGAAGCGCTCCTTCCCGTTGCTTGCTTCAAAGTAGCTCACCTTGAGCGGCTCGCCGTAGCGGCCTTCACTCATAAAGGAATCCTTGATGATAAACAGCTCCTCGGTGGTGTGCCGGCGGTGCAGGTCGGCAAAGCACGGCCCTTCATCAGGCTCGGCTACCGAGAAGTCTCCGGTCTCACGGTCATAGGCGTATGCGGGCGCCCCCTCGAAGGGGGTCACATGCGCCACCTGGTTGCATTCCACGCATCGTATCCATCGCGCTGGCATAATGTCATGTCCTGTGGGGTATGCCGTTGTTCGGCGGTTAATTTTTAATGGCCGGAAATTCCAGGATGAACGTGGTGCCCTGCTGCGGCACGCTGACCACATCGATGCTGCCCTGGTGCTGCTCCACAATCTTTTTGGATACGTACAGCCCCAGCCCGGTGCCGCCGTCCTTTTCCCGGGTGGAAAAGAACGGGTTGAATATTTCCCTGATGTTCTCATCGGTAATGCCGTGGCCGTTGTCGGAAAACTCCACCCGCACCATGTCTCCCGCATCCCGGGTAATCCGCCGGGCGGTGATCTTCAGCACCCCTCCCCGCTCCATGGCATGGAAGGCATTGATCATCAGGTTTAAAAAGACCTGCTCGATCTTGCGCGGATCTACAAACATCAGCGGCAGGGACGGATCGCAGTCGGTGGCCACCGTATGCCCGCCGGCGCGGATCCGGTATTCGGTATAGGTCATCATCCGCTCAATCAGCCTGGCGACATCGGTGGGCTCCCGTTTTGACTCATTCTTGCGGGAAATGGTGAGCATGCTCCGGCAGAGATCGCCCGCCCGGTCGATCTGCTGGACAATGGTGTCCAGCCGGCCCAGCAGGTCCTTGAGCTCGGGATACTTGGTCTGGATGGCGTTCTGCACCAGCTGGGTATTGCCGAGCATGGGGGTCAGGTTGTTGTTTAAATCGTGGGCGTACCCCGCCGCCAGCAGGCCGACCATGGCCAGCCGCTCGGAGTGGATGAGCTTTTCCTCCAGCACCGTATTTTCCTTGGCGGTATCTTCCTGCGTCTCCTTCATCTGCCGGAACTTGCTTTCGGTCACCTCCAGCAGGTTGCTCTTGGTCTTGCTGTCATCCAGGTTATTGCCGTTAACCGGGATCGGCTCCGCCGGGCCGTTCTCCTTGCCGTTGCCGGCGCCCGACAGAACCGTCTCTTTAAAAAAGTTTCGCAGCTTGAGGTTGAACCGTCGCTGCTCGATGGCCTTCTCCACCAGGGTGGTGATCTCCTGCAGGTTGTAGGGCTTGGTCACGTACCCTTTGACCCCGTACTTCATGGCCTCGGTCGCGGTCTTGAGCGAGCCGTAGCCGGTAACCACGATGACCTCAATGTTGGGGTTCATCTTCTTGATCTGCTTCAGCACTTCGATGCCGTCGATCCCGGGCATCCGGAGGTCCAGCGTAACCAGGTCGATGGGCTCCTGCTGGATGGTCTTCAGGGCGGTGACCCCGTCTTCCGCGGTAAACACATTGTGCAATGGCTTGAGGATCATCCGCATGGACTCGCGCGGACCCAGCTCATCATCAACCACCAAAACATTCGCCCGTTCCGTCATTGTATCCCTCCGCGTTATCGCTGTGTGCCTGCAACCAACCGAATGCAGCCTGAAAGAGCAAGTATCTTGCCAGGTATTTGTGTGCGTTTGAATCTGCGTTTAAGAATCACCTAATTAATCGGCTTTTAAGGGGATTTACTTTACCGGCAAATGAAAATAATTTGTGCCGCCGGTTTGCAGTCAACTGCACACTTTTGTGCAGCGCGCACGGACCAAAAAAAAGCATCTCATTGAAATAACGGGGTAAAAAGGCCGAACCGTTGCTCCCGTTCAATTTTGAACAGTTTTCAGATGACCGGAATCAATGTTTAGTAGGAGGAACTATCAGAGAGGTCACAGTACCAACGGAATGTGAAAATACATTTGCGGAGCAATCACAGACTTAACCCATCAAGATAACATCAAGATGAAGTATTGAGGATTAATTAATATGCAATGAATGGATATAATAAAGCAGTTGGTAGAATAAATCCTGTTTTCTTCTAGGAAGCTTTTTTGGAAATGGTAACATTCTTCATTTCAATCCACGCGCCCGCATGGGGCGCGACCCGCACGATCCGTCAACCGTTTCACCGTCACACTCGTTTCAATCCACGTGCCCGCATGGGGCGCGACTTTATGTGCATTAAAGACGATTACACCACTGTTGTTTCAATCCACGCGCCCGCATGGGGCGCGACTCGCAGGTGTCAGGGGATGCCAGGCCGATGTCGGAGTTTCAATCCACGCGCCCGCATGGGGCGCGACATACCGGGCTTGCCTCATCAGGATCGCGCTGCCCTAGTTTCAATCCACGCGCCCGCATGGGGCGCGACCTTTTTTAAGATTAAAACAGCGGCGCCAG